>DATIEJ010000367.1:0-7788 GCA_035455825.1 Rhodanobacteraceae bacterium
GTCGCAGGCGCTGACCGGCTGGTGGGCGCAGCAGTTCGGCACGATCAACTACGCCGCGCACGGCGGCTTCTGCTCGGTCAACATGGCGGCCGCCGGCATGTACACGCTCGGCGGCTCGTTCTGGGAGTTCGGCGAGCCGGATTGGGACCAGTCGAAATACCTGCTGATGTTCGGGGTCGCCGAGGATCACGACTCCAATCCGATCAAGCTCGGCCTTGGCAAGCTCAAGGGGCGCGGCGCGAAGATCGTGGCGGTCAATCCGGTCCGCACCGGTTACGCCGCGATCGCCGATGAGTGGATCGGCATCCGGCCGGGTACGGACGGCCTCTTTGTCGGCGCACTGATCCGCGAATTGCTGGTTCACGACCGCGTCGATCTCGATTATCTGGTCAAGTATACGAATGCGCATTATCTGGTCGTGCGCAATCCGGGCGGGGCGGATGACGGTTTGTTTGTGCGCGATGCGCAGGGCAATGCGTTGTGCGCGGCGCGCGTTCAAGCCCTCTCCCCCATCGGCTCGATCGATGGGGGAGAGGATTGGGTGAGGGGGCAGCACCTCGGCCACCCGAACGCCGCAGAACACCGTGGCGCCTCCCCCTCACCCCAGCCCTCTCCGACGTTGTCGGGGGAGAGGGAGCAAAGCGGCAGCGGCGAGCAGGCCACGTCGCCGACGCCATCCCCACCCAACCCTTTCCTTGAAGGGGAGGGCTTCAAGATCGTGCCTGCCGACGGCGTCGACATCTCGCCGCTCGTGGTCGGTGAATACGTATTGCCGGATGGACGCACGGCGGTGCCGGCATTCCAGTTGCTCGCGGAGCGATTTCTGGCCGACGAGTACGCGCCGGAAGACGTCGCGCCGCAGTGCGGCGTGGACGCCGCGACGATCACGCGGATCGCGGCCGAACTGGCCGACGTCGCCTTCAACCAGGCCATCCGCATCGCGCAGCGCTGGACCGACGCGCACGGCCGCGAGCACGAGGAAATGATCGGCCGGCCCGTTGCGATGCATGCGATGCGCGGCATCTCGGCGCACAGCAACGGCTTCCACACCTGCCGCATGCTGCATGTGTTGCAGATGCTGCTCGGCGCGATCGACACGCCGGGAAGTTTCCGCTACCAGCCGCCGTATCCGAAAGCGGTGCCACCGGCGAACCGGCCCGGCAAGTCGCGCAAGGCCAACGGCGCGCTCGATGCCGCGCCGCTCGGCTACGTGCATGCGCCGGAGGATCTGCTCGTCGACGCCGACGGCGCGCCGCGACGCATCGACAAGGCGTTCTCGTGGGAATTTCCGCTGGCCGCGCACGGCATGCTGCAGAGCGTGATCCGCAACGCCTGGGCCGGCGATCCGTGCCGGATCGACACGCTGTTCCTGTTCATGGCCAACATGGGCTGGAACTCGGCGATGAACACGACGCAGACACGCGCGATGCTCGCAGACCGCGACCCCGCCAGCGGCGAGTATAGAATTCCACATATCATTTATTCCGACGCGTACTGGTCCGAAACGGTCAACTTCGCCGACCTGGTGCTGCCGGACACGACCTACCTCGAACGCCACGACTGCATCTCGCTGCTCGACCGGCCGATTTCCGATGCCGACTGCGCCAGCGATGCGATCCGCCAGCCGGTGTGCGACACCGATCCGGATGCAAGCGGACGAGACGTGCGTCCGTTCCAGGACGTGCTGATCGATCTCGGCGCGCGCCTCGGCTTGCCGGGACTGACTAACGAAGGCGGCGGCGCGAAATATCCCGGCGGCTACGCGCAATACATCGTCGAGCACGAGCGCGCGCCGGGCGTCGGGCTGCTCGCCGGCTGGCGCGGCCGCGACGGCAGCCGCAGCGGCGTCGGCGAACCGAATCCGCGCCAGCTCGACGTATACAAGGCGAACAATTGTTACTGGCACGCCCCGGTGCCCGCGGCCGGACGCTACTACAAGATGGCGAACCGCGATTACCTGGCCTGGGCCAAGTCGCTCGGCTTCGTCGGCTCGACCGACGCGATCGTGCTCGAGTTGTATTCGGAGCGGCTGCAGACGTTCCGCCTCGCCGCGCAGGGGCATGGCGCGCAGCAACCGCCGGAGCGTGAGCGCGAGCGCGTTGCGCGTTTTTTCGATCCGTTGCCGTTCTGGTATGCAGCGGTGGATGGCGACGCTCTTCTCCCCTCTCCCGCGGGGAGAGGGGTTCAAGCGGCTCGCTCGGCGAATTCCACCTTTCCGCAATCACCCAGCGGCCGATGTTCATGTATCACGCCTGGGGATCGCAGAATGCCTGGCTGCGCCAGATCGCGACGCACAACTATCTGTATTTGCATCCGGATACGGCGGCGGCGCACGGCATCGGCGACGGCGACTGGATCTGGGTCGAGTCGGCGCACGCGCGCATCCGCGTGCCGGCGCGCGTGCACGCCGGCACGGCGCCGGGAACGGTGTGGACGTGGAACGCAATCGGCAAGCGCAAGGGCGCGTGGAAGCTCGCCGCGGATGCGCGCGAGTATACAAAGGGCTTCCTGCTCAACCACGTGATCGACGACCTGCTGCCGGCGCGCGGCGACGGCTATCGCTACGCGAACGCCGATCCGGTCACCGGCCAGGCCGCCTGGTTTGACTTGAAGGTAAGGATCTACCGCGACGCTGGCGATTTGGCCGACGCGGCAGACGCTGGAAACGCGAGCAATGCAGGGAACGCGGAGGGCGCCGCATGAGCGTCCAGGCCTGGATCGTCGCGATCACGGTGATCGGCGCGATGGCGCTGTTCGTCAGCGAGCGGCTGCGCTTCGACGTCATCGCCCTGATCGTGCTCGTGCTGCTGATGACCCTGGGCATCCTGACGCCGGCCGAAGGCCTTTCCGGATTCAGCAACGAAGCCACCGTCGTCGTCGCCGCGATGTTCGCGCTGAACGCCGGCGTCGTCGGCACCGGTGGGCTCGATCCGCTGATCCGCGTGCTCGCGCGCATCCGCCGGCCGTGGCTGCTGACGTTCGCGGTCCTGATGATCGTCTGCCCGCTCGGCGCATTCGTCAAGAACACCGCGCTGGTCGCGACATTCCTGCCGGTCGTGCTCGGCGTCTGCGCGCGCAGCAGCATGTCGCCGGCGCGCGTGCTGATGCCGATGTCGTTCGCCGCGCAGATGGGCGGCGTGTGCACGCTGCTCGGCACGTCGTCCAACCTTCTGACGAACAGCCTGGCGATCGAACACGGCTTGCCGGGTTTTTCGGTATTCGAATTCACCAAGCTCGGCGCGCCGCTGGCGCTGGTCGGCATCGTCTACCTGATGCTGGTCGGTCGCTGGCTGCTGCCGCGCCACATCGACGTGAATCTTGCCGCGACCCATGCGCTCGGCAAGTTCGTGACCGAGTTCAAGGTCATGCCCGGATCGCCGCTGATCGGCCAGGCGATCGGCGCTGCCGGCTTCTCGGAAAAATACGGCGTGCACGTTCTCGAACTGCTGCGCGGCGACGAGCGCATGTGGGCGCCGCGTGGCCAGGACCTGCGCCAGGACGACATCCTGATCGCGCGCGGTGACTGGGAGCGGCTCGAGGACTTCAAGCGTGCGCAGAAACTCGAGATCGCCACGGTCGCGGACGACGACATCGGGGCGGCCGGCGAGCGGCGCATGCTGATCGAAGCGATGGTGGCGCCGGGCGCGCGCCTGATCGGCGAGACGCTCGACGAGGCCGATTTTCGCTGGAACTACAAGGCCAGCGTGCTCGCCGTGCAGCGGCGCGGCGCGGTGCTGCGCGAGCCACTGCGGCAGACGCGGCTGCAGGTCGGCGACGTGCTGATGCTGCTCGTCGACGAAGCCGCGCTGGCGCATCTGCGCCACGCGTCCGGCCTGGTCGTGCTCAGCGAGCGTGGCGATACGCGCCAATCGCGGCGCAAGGCGCCGATCGCAATCGCGATCCTGGCCGGCGTCGTCGCCATCGCCGGATTCGGGCTGCTGCCGATCGTCGTCAGCGCGCTGCTCGGCTGCGTCGCGATGGCGCTGACCGGCTGCTTCAATTTCGAGGAAGTCTACGAGGCGATCGACTGGCGCGTGATCATCCTGCTCGGAGCGATCCTGCCGCTCGGCATCGCGCTCGACAAGACCGGGCTGGCCAGGCACCTCGTCGATTCCGGGATGTTCTTCGTCGGCGATCACGGTCCGCTCGCCGCGCTGCTGATGGTGTACCTGCTGACCGCAGTGCTGACCGAAATGATGGGTCACAACCCGTCGGTCGTGCTGATGGCGCCGATCGCGATCTCGGTCGCGCATGCGATGCATGCCGATCCGGTGCCGTTCGTCATCACCGTCGCGTTCGCCGCGGCGACCTCATTCGCCACGCCGGTCGGCTATCCGACCAACACGATGGTGTACAACGCCGGCGGGTATAAATTTACCGATTTCATGAAGGTCGGCATCCCGCTGATCGCGCTGTTCTGCGCCCTGTCGATGTTGTTGATTCCGCGTTTCTGGCCGCTCGTACCATGATCAGATATCGGCAGGGGTCACGCAGGGTCGGCCTTGGCCCAGCAGCCTTCGTTTGGCGCCGGAAGACAAGCGGTGGGCCAAGGCCCACCCTACGAGGAGCGCCGGCATGACGATGTTGCCGCCGCCATCGCGCAAGAAACTCGGCCTCGTGATCGATCTCGACACGTGCGTGGGCTGTCACGCCTGCGCGGTCGCCTGCAAGGAATGGAACGACGGCGGGCAGTTCGGACCGTTGCCTGATGAGAATCCCTATGGCAAGGAGCCGCTCGGGGTCTGGTTCAATCGGGTGCATACGTATGAGGTGGTGCCGACGGCGCAGGCGTCTCCTGGGACGGTAGCCGGGAACCGGAAACCGGTAGCCGGAGAGCGAGAGCCGATCGGCGCCGCAAGCCGCGGCTCTCCCGATGCCGGCTACCGGCTACCAGCTACCGGCTCTTCTTCCGCCATGACCGTCCACTTCCCGCGCTCATGCTTGCACTGCGAGACACCTGACTGCGTCACCGTGTGTCCTACCGGCGCGAGCTACAAGCGGGCCGAGGACGGCATCGTGCTCGTCGACGAGGACAAGTGCATCGGCTGCAAGCTGTGCTCGTGGGCCTGCCCGTACGGCGCGCGCGAATACAGCGCGGTGCGCGGCGTCATGCAGAAGTGCACGTTGTGCGTCGACCGCATCTACAACGACAGCTTCGAGGAGATCGACCGGCAGCCGGCCTGCGTCATGGCCTGCCCGACGCGCGCGCGCCACTTCGGCGATCTCGGCGATCCTGATTCGGCCGTGGCGAAACTCGTCGCCGAACGCGATGGTTACGACCTGATGCCCGAGATGGGCTATAAGCCGGTCAACAAGTACCTGCCGCCGCGGCCGCGGCGCGATGGATGTGCGTCGAAAGCGGCTGCGGCTCCTGAGGAAAAAGTGGATTTGTCCACCGCCTCGCCGATCCTGCGCTGGATGGACCGGATACTGTCGCGATGAATACCTCTTCGACTTCGGCGCTTCGCGCCTGCGCCCAGAGCCTTCCCCGGACTCGATCCGCGGACGAACAGAACCCGTATCCGGACGCTATCGAGACGAATGCCCTCGGCGGCAGAGGCTTTTGAACCGCCTATGCATCCTGCGTTCTCCGTCATTTTCTTTACAACGATTTCCGGTTGCGGCTATGGCCTGCTGTTCCTGCTCGGGCTTTCGCTCGCGGCGAATCCGCTGCTGTTCGTCCGCAACGAAGCATTGCTCGTGCTGGCGACCGGCGCGGTGTTCGCGGCGGCCGGGCTGACCTCGTCGCTGTTCCACCTCGGCCAGCCGCAACGCGCCTGGCGGGCGCTGAGCCAGTGGCGCAGTTCCTGGCTGTCGCGCGAGGGCGTTGCGGCGCTGCTGAGCTTCGTGCCGGTTCTCGCGCTCGCCGCCGCGGTCTGGCGAGGCGATGCGGGAGTCTTCGTCCGCATGGCGGCAATGGCGCTCGCCGTCATGGCTGTCGTGACCGTTTGCTGCACGGCGAAAATCTATACTTCGCTGAAAACGATACGCGCCTGGCACAACGGCCTCGCGCTGCCCGGCTATCTGGCGTCCGGACTGCTCGGCGGCGGGGTGATGCTGTGGACGCTGCTCGCTGCAAGCGGCAACGACGACGCGCTCGTGCGCGCAGACCTCCCCGTCGTCGTCGCGATCCTCGCCGCCGCCTGCGCCGTGATCAAGCGCGAATACTGGCAGTTCGTCGATACCGCACCGGCCGGATCGACCGCGGAATCAGCGACCGGCCTGGGGCGCTTCGGCAGCGTGCGCGGCGTCGAGGCGCCGCACACGGAAGAAAACTATCTGACGAACGAGATGGGTTTCGTGTTGGCGCGCAAGCACGCGGCGCGGCTGCGTATGATCGCGCTGGTGTTATTCGCAGCGCTGCCGGTTGCGCTCGCGGTGCCGGCCATGATGCTGCAATCGATGGCACTCGTTACGCTCTGCGCCGTCGTCGCCGCATTCGGCGTGATTGCCGGAACCTTCGTCGAGCGCTGGCTGTTTTTCGCCGAGGCCAGGCATGTGGTGATGTTGTATTACGCTGGGGTGAGGGCTGAGGGATAGAAGTCGAAGGAGAGTCGCAATTCCTCCGCAGATCACCTCTCCCGCTGGCGGGAGAGGTCGGCGCGCTACGCGCGCCGGGTGAGGGTGGCGCTGGGAAGTGCTGTCGCAATCGGATACCCCACCCTCATCCGCCTGCCGGCACCTTCTCCCGCCAGCGGGAGAAGGGAACGCGAATCACCTCTCGGCGCTATCGTCCAAGCATAGGGCCGGCGCCCTGCGCCAGCAGCAACTCGGCGACTTCACGGCCGAGTGCGTCGGGTGCGTCGGCGGCGCCGGAGCCCTCGGCGCGCAGCAGGCGCCCGCTCGATGCGTCGCCGACCAGTCCGGCCAGATGCAATCCACTTTCGATGTCGATGCAGTAAGCCGCGATCGGCACCTGGCAACTGCCCTGCAGATGCCGGGTCAATGCGCGCTCGGCGGTGACGCAACGTGCCGTATCGGCGTCGTCGAGCGGTTTCAGCAGCGAGGCCACGCGTTCGTCGCCGCTGCGGTATTCGATCGCAATCGCGCCCTGCGCGGCAGCCGGCAACCATTTCGGTGGTTCGAGCCGGCTGCGGATACGGCTGGCTTCGCCGAGCCGGTCGAGTCCGGCGCAGGCGAGGATGATCGCGTCGTAGTCGCCTGCGTCGAGCTTGTTCAGGCGCGTGCCGACGTTGCCGCGCAGGTCGAGCACGATCAGATCCGGACGCAGCGCGCGCAACTGCGCCTGGCGCCGCAGCGACGAGGTGCCGACGCGCGCCTGCCGCGGCAACTCGTCGATGCGCCCGAATCGGTTGCTGACGAACGCATCGGCGGCGTCGGCGCGCTCGAGCACGGCGCCAAGCGCGAATTCCGCATCGAGTTCCATCGGCACGTCCTTGAGCGAGTGCACGGCGATGTCGGCGCGGCCCTCGAGCATCGCGACTTCGAGCTCCTTCAGGAACAGACCCTTGCCGCCGATTTCGGCCAGCGGCCGGTCGAGGATCAGGTCACCGCGCGTGCTCAGCGGAATCAGCTCGATGGCCAGGCCCGGGTGCGCGCTGCGCAGACGCGATTCGACGTGACGTGCCTGCCACAGCGCCAGCGCGCTCTGGCGCGTGGCGATGCGCAGCGGCGTGGAGCCGAGGGCCGAGTCGGCGGCGGCGCTGCCACCGAGGGCTGAGGGCTGAGGGCTGAGGGCTGGGGAGCGCGACTGGGACATGTCGTGGAAGTTTTTTGGTGTCGGGTAACTGAAACAGCGAACAGCCTAGCACTCCTTCGCAGGCCCGG
>DATIEJ010000368.1:0-4357 GCA_035455825.1 Rhodanobacteraceae bacterium
CATAATCCATCCACGCCGTCGCGAGGCGTTCGCACTTTTCCGCGTCGCCACTGCGCAGGCTGCGCTCGAGATAGGTGATGACACGTCTGCGCCAACGCCGCGGAATCTCCGTCATGAACCGTTCGTATGCCTCGGGCGCGATCGCGCGCGAACCGTCGAAATACCAGGCAATATCGGAGCGGCCAGCCAGGAAGATTGCGCGCAACACGACGCCGCTGACACGGTCGCGATGCGCGGCCGCGTACACCAGCGCCAGGGTCGAGCCCCAGGAGCCGCCACTGACGAGCCAGCGGTCGATCGCCAGATGCTCGCGCAGGCGTTCAATGTCGCCGATCAGCGCGGCGGTGTGGTTGTGCGTGGTCCCGCCCATCGGCTCGCTGCGGCCGGAGCCGCGCTGGTCGAACTGGACGATGCGGAATAGCGCCGGATCGTAGAACACGCGCTGGCGCGGGCTGCTGCCTGATCCCGGACCGCCGTGCAGCAGCACGACCGGAATGCCCCCGGCCGCACCGGCCTGCTCGTAATAAATGCGGTGGCCGTGGCCGACGTCGAGCCAGCCAGTGTCGAACGCCGCGGGGGGCTGGGCTGGAACGAGCGCATCGGCAAATACAGGGACAGCAGGCATGGGAAAGGATGCTACCCGATCGCGCCGCACTACGTAGCCCCGCCTGCCGGGCCGCCTTTCCGGCTAAAGAAAATCGTGAGGGGCAAATCAGGAACGCGGCGAGGCGCAAGGCGTCCGGCAGGTGGACACTCGGCACGGAAGGAAACGTCGAACACGCTTCCCTCCACGTCAGGTTCACCAATCGGAGCAAGCCCATGAAATGGGAAACACCGCAAGCCAGCGACATGCGTTTCGGCTTTGAAATCACGATGTACATCGCCACGCGCTGAAATCGCTTGTTCGGGAGCGTCAACGCAGCTCACAGCGACTGCGTTGGCGCACCGCTCCGGCCGACTATGCTGGCCGATCATCTCAGTGAGCCCTCGCCGTCCCTGCTGCGCCATACGACAGCTCGCCGACAATGCGCGTACATGTGTTGGGTTCAGCCGCCGGAGGCGGATTTCCACAGTGGAACTGCAATTGCCGCTTGTGCCGTGGAGTGCGCGACGGCAGCGTGCGTGCGCGCCCGCGCACGCAATCGTCTATTGCCTTGAGTGCCGATGGGACGAACTGGCTGCTCTGCAACGCATCGCCCGACATCCTGACCCAGCTGCGCGCGTTCGCACCCGCACAGCCGGCACGCAAGCTGCGCGACACGGGCATCCGCGCGGTCCTGCTGATCGACGCGCAGATCGACCACACGACGGGCTTGTGCATGTTGCGTGAGAGCGATCGCCCGCTGCCGATCTGGTGCACCGACCCGGTCAACGAAGATCTGAGGCACGGCTATCCGCTGCTCGGCCTGCTCGACAAGTATTGCGGCACGCAGCGAAACGCCATTCCACTCGATGGCACGGCATTCGAGAGCGCCGATGTTCCCGGACTGCGCCTGACCGCGCTGCCGTTGCGCAGCAACGCCCCGCCCTATTCACCGCATCGCGATCAACCGGTACCGGGCGACAACATCGGCCTTGTCGTCGAGTCGATGAAGACCGGCAAGCACCTGTTCTATGCGCCCGGACTCGGCGAGATGGAGCCGCACGTATGGGCGGCGATGCAGTCCGCCGACGTCGTCATGATCGACGGCACCTGCTGGACGGCCGATGAGCTGATCGCGCTCGGCGTGTCGCGCAAGCGCGCCCAGGACATGGGTCACATGCCGTTGTCCGAAGCCGGCGGCACGCTCGAATGGCTCGGCCGCCTCCCGAACGCGACGCGCAAGATCCTGATCCACATCAACAACACCAATCCCGTGCTCGACGAAGACGGACCGGAGCACGCGCGCATCCGCGACGCCGGGATCGAGCTTGCGTACGACGCGATGGAGTTCGACGTATGAATCTGGCGGAAAACATGTCGACGGCCGACGCATGGAGCCGCGAGGAGTTCGAGAAGAAGCTGCGCGAGCGCGGCACGGCGTACCACATCCATCACGCGTTCAACGTCATGCTGAACACCGGCAAGGCGACGCCGCAGCAGATTCGCGGCTGGGTCGCCAACCGCTACTACTATCAGATCGCGATTCCGATCAAGGATGCCGCGGTCCTGTCCAATTGCCCGGACCGCGAGGTGCGCAGGCAATGGGTGCAGCGCATCCTCGATCACGACGGCCACGGCGACGATCCCGGCGGCATCGAGGCGTGGGTGCAACTCGGCCTGGCCGTCGGCCTGAAGCGCGAAGAACTAACCGACCTGCGCCACGTCGTGCCCGGCGTGCGCTTCGCCGTCGACGCCTACGTCAACTTCGCGCGGCGCGCGCCGTGGCAGGAGTCGATGTGCGCTTCGTTGACCGAATTGTTCGCGCCGAAGATCCATCGCGAACGCCTGGCCACGTGGCCCGAGCACTATCCGTGGATCGAGACGGCCGGACTGCAGTATTTCCGCAACCGTGTCACGCAGGCACGGCGCGACGTCGAGCAGGCCCTGCAGGTCACGCTCGGCTACTTCACGACGATCGAGGCGCAGCAGCGGGCGCTCGACATCCTGCAATTCAAGCTCGATATCCTGTGGAGCATGAATGATGCCATGGCGCTGGCTTATGGCGTGGGCGCTTAGGGGCGGACATGCTCAATTTCCGAGGCCGCACCGAATATTGCGAACGCCCCTCCTCTCCGTCGTCATTCCCGCGAAAGCGGGGCTCTCAACAGCGGAGCTGGTCATCCATTTTGCTCTGCGAACGTACGGCAAGATCAAGGTGGATTCCCGCTTCTGCGGGAATGACGACATTATTTTTTAGCGCCCCTAAGCGGACGAGCCGATGACCGCCTCGCCAATTACAATCGCCAGCGACAGCATCCCCCGCATCGGCCACGGCTTCCGCCTGCAATGGGAGGAGGCGCAGCAATCCCACGTACTGCTGTATCCGGAGGGGATGGTCAAGCTCAACGGCAGCGCCGGGGAAATCCTGACGCGTTGCAACGGCAGCGCACCGGTCGAGGCGATCGTCGCCGATCTCGAACAGCGCTTCGCGACAACCGGACTCGAGGCTGACGTGCTCGCATTCCTGCGCATGGCGCAGGAACGGCGCTGGGTGGAATTCGCGTGAGCGCGGCACCGGCCGACGTCGCGCCGCCTGCCGGCATCGGCCCGCCGCTGTGGCTGCTGGCCGAGTTGACCTATCGCTGTCCGCTGCACTGCGTGTTCTGCTACAACCCGGTCGACTTCGCGCGCGACGAGACCGAACTGTCGACCGCCGACTGGCTGCGTGTGCTCGGCGAAGCGCGCGCGCTCGGCGCGGTCCAGTGCGGTTTTTCCGGCGGCGAGCCACTGCAGCGCGACGATCTGGAGGTACTCGTCGCCGAAGCGCGCCGGCTCGGCTACTACACGAACCTGCTGACGTCGGGCATCGGCCTGAACGAGGAACGCATCGCGCGCTTGAAGCAGGCCGGCCTGGATCACATCCAGTTGTCGTTTCAGGACTCCACGCGCGAGGTCAACGACTTCCTGTCGTCGACGCGCACGTTCGACCTCAAGCGCAAGGCCGCCGCGCTGATCAAGTCGCACGGCTATCCGATGGTCATGAACTGCGTCATCCATCGCATGAACATAGACCACATCGACCGCATCATCGAACTGGCGGTCGAACTCGACGCCGAATACCTGGAACTGGCCAACACGCAGTTCTATTCGTGGGCGCACATCAACCGCGATCACCTGTTGCCGACGCGCGAGCAGCTGCAGAGCGCCGAAGCGGCGACGAACCGCTGGCGCGAGAAACTCGGCACGCGCATGAAGATATTCTTCGTCGTCCCGGATTACTACGAGACGCGCCCGAAGAAGTGCATGAACGGCTGGGGCAACGTGTTCCTGACGATCATTCCGGATGGCACCGCCCTGCCCTGCCACACCGCGCGCATGCTGCCGGGCCTGGAATTCCCGAACGTGCGCGACATGAGCGTGCGCGACATCTGGTACGCGTCGGAAGGCTTCAACCGCTATCGCGGCACCGGCTGGATGAAGGAGCCTTGCCGCAGTTGCCCGGAGCGCGAGAAGGATCTCGGCGGCTGCCGCTGCCAGGCCTACATGCTGGCCAACGATCCTGCCATGGCCGATCCGGTCTGCGACAAGTCGCCGCACCATGGGGTGATTGTCGACATTGTGGAAAAAGCGCAAAAGCCGCGCGTCGAAACAGAAGCCAGGCCGCTGGTATTCCGCAACCGCAAGGAGTCGAAGGAACTCGCGCGGCCGTTTTGAGCTCGGTGGCATTGAATGCACGTCTTGCGCAACCATCGGCTCGAAAATGTCCCGACCCTC
>DATIEJ010000369.1:0-4942 GCA_035455825.1 Rhodanobacteraceae bacterium
GCAACGCGCCCGTCTTGACGTTCCATTGCAGGTTGAGGTCGGTCTCGTCTTCGTTGTAGTTCGGCGCCTTCACGCCGGAGCCGTGCACATACAGCAAGTACGCGCTCAAGCCACTCGCTCCATGTTTCGAGAAGTCGTACAACCCCTTGATCATGTATGCCGACTCGCTGGCGCGGTTGAAGTCCTTGACCTGGACGCTTGTGTAACCCGGATATCCGCTCCAGGGAGCCGTCATGTTCCGTCCACTGGCGGTGTCGGTGTAGGCCAGCGTCACCAGCCCCGCCCCGCCGAACGTCAGGTCGCCCTTGATGCCCCACTGGTTCGTGCTGAACGAATTGCCGGTGAGCAGGTTGTTGCCCGTGCTCTGCTGATCGGAGTACTGGGCGGCGAGGCTCAATTTCGCTCCTTCGCCCCACTTGAATGCGTACTTGGATTCGGCGTAGAAGATATTGATGATGTCGTTCGAGTAGTACTCTGCCGCGCCGATCGAGAAGTCGCCGACGATGTAGTTGCCGCCGAGGACGTAAACGCCACGGTCGACACTGCTCACGCCGGCGGCTTCGGACATCGGCACGAACTCGTCGTCGTTCTTCTGCTTGATCTTCGAAATGTAGCCGCCGCCGAAGCGGAAAGCGGGCTCGCCCTGCCCTCCCCCGGCCGTGCCGTAGAACGTTGCTCCTTCGAACGTGTTCGGTGTCATGCGCACGTCGTTCGCGTTGATGTACGGGGTGTTGTAGCTCTTTGCGCCGATGGCGGCGAAGATCTTGTCGGTGAACTTGAATTCGCCATACAGCTGGCCAACCACTGCATAGCCCTCCTGCCCAGGCAGGAGAAGTCCGGTGCCATCCCTGTCTTTCGGCGCATACAGCGGCACGGACGTATAGCCGGTCGCGCCAATCCGGAAGACGTCGCCGACGTAACCGGACAGGTAGCTGATCGAACCGCCGACTGCCCAGGCCTCGCTGATGCTGCCGTCGTATTTGTCGCGGTCGAAATAGAAGCTTCGCGCCTGGGCGCTCCATTTTGTATCACGGAAGAATGGCGATGTTTCCCTGGCAGCTTCCGGCGCCACGAGCTCCCCTTCGGGGTTGGCCAGGTTGATCTCGTCCATTTGCGTGTGGCCCTGCTCGGTCGCCTGCTCCTCGATTGGCTGCTGCTGGCCGGCAGCCATGGCGATTCCGCCGAGTGCCAGCATGAGACTCATCGCGATGCGCGGTGCGATCGGAAAAGATCGCGTCAGATTGTCAGCATCCGCGTACATGAGCATCTCCTTACTTTCCGATTGACATGAGGCCGACAAGCACAGGCCCCCATGCGGTCAGAAGAATGTTTCCGATCGCATATGGCACGGTGTATCCGAGTGCTGGAACGCTGCTCTGGGCCTCATCCTGCACCGCGCGCAGCGCGGCCGTGATCGTTCCGGCGCCGGCGCAGGCGCCGAGGACGATGAGCGGGTTCATCTTCAATACGTAGCGGCCAAACAAAATGCCTACCGTGTGCGGCACCAGGGCCGAAACGAGACCCACGAAGACCAGACTTATGCCGGTTGTCTTCAGTCCGGAAACGAAACTTGGTCCGGCGTTCAACCCGACCACGGCGATGAACACGCACAGTCCGAGCGTGTCGAAGATCCAGATTGCCGGCTCGGGAATGCGGCCGAAGTACGGATAGGCCGAGCGCAACCAGCCGAACACCAGCCCCATGACGAGCGCTCCGCCACTCGCGGTCAGCGTGAGCGGAATGCCCGCGACCGTGACCGAGAGCAGGCCAATGAATCCGCCGACCACGATGCCGGTTCCGACGAAGACCATGTCCGTCGCCGTCGTCGGCCGGTCGGGGTAACCCAGGTGCTGCGCCGCCCGATCGACCTCCGGCTTCGTGCCGATCAGGCTCACCAGGTCGCCGCGATCGATGCTCGTGATCGTCGCGACGGGAATTTCCTGCCCGGCGCGTGTGAGCTTGCGCAGGAACACGCCGCGCGCGTACTCGCTTCGTGCCAATTCCGGCAGGGTCATTCTGGTCACCTCGCGGTTCGTGACCATCACGTCCAGCACTTCAAGCGGGACGTCGATAAGCGCCTTGTCGTCCACTTCCGGACCGACTTCGTCGGCGCCGGCCAGATGCGCCTCCTTCCGGGCAAGGATCGCGATCACGTCGCCCTGGCGCACGACCGAGTCGGGTGTCACCTCGACGATATCGCCGTCATGGCGCAGGCGCAGGATCGAAACGCGAAACCTTTCGGGCAGTGCTTCGAGCTGCGCGACCGTCTTGTCGAGCAACGCCGGGTTCGTCACGCGATAAGTGCGGACATCGAACAGCTTGTTCGGCGAGACCATGCCGGGCACGGCTTCGGCGCTTCCGGCGAGCTGGGCCTGCATGCGCAAACCTTCCTCGCGCAGGTTGATCCGCATCAGCTTCGGACCGATCGTGGGTATGAACCAGACGAGGCTTGCCGTGCCGATCAGGTAGGTCACGGCATAGGCAACGGGAATATTGTTCAACAGTGCGGTCTTCTCGGCATCCGGCAGCGTCAGGCGGTTGATTGCTTCGCCCGCGGTACCGATCACCGTGGATTCCGAAAACGCGCCGGCCAGAAGGCCCGCCGCCGTCCCGACGTCGTATCCGAGGACCTTGGCGAAGACGAACGCCGCGAGGAGACACGTGACACACAGGACGACCGTCAGCGCGACCTGCGGAATTGCATCGCGGCTGAGCCCGCGGAAGAACTGCGGCCCGACCTTGTATCCGGTCGTGAACAGGAACAGATCGAAGAAGACGGTCTTCACGAGCGGTGAGACCTTGATATCGAGCTGTCCGATCACGACACCGGCAAGCAGCGTCCCGACCACGATGCCGAGACTGAAACTGCCGAATTTCATGCGTCCGATCAGGAAGCCGACCGCGAGCGTCAGGAAAATCGCCAACTCGGGATTGTTTCTCAACCCATCAATGACGAAATTCATGTCTCGCTATCCCTGGAATGTATATTTTTTTTTGGAATCGGAGCGCCGCTGTCACAGCAACGGCGGCGGTCCGATCGTCGGGTAGCGCGCGATGAACGCGAATTCCACGCGACTGCACTGAAGTCGGCTTCATGGCGTGCTCATCTCTCCCTTCCGTTACCGGCACCTGATTGCGCGTCGCCCGGGCTCGACACCCGAGCGACGGCGTTGCTCGCCTAGCGCTTCTTGCCGGGCGCTTTCTTCACGGCCGCGGGCGGCCCGGCCTTCTTGCCGGTGGCTGCCTCGTAGGCCACGCGATATCCGCGTGCGATCGCCCGCACGGCCCGGCCGATGTCGTCGTAGACATGATCTTCCAGGTTGGCAAACGATATGCGCACGGACCAGTCCGGAGCGGCAAACCCGCTGCCATTGAGCAGGACGATGCCGTGGTCCTCGGCCAGTCGGAACACGATGTCGAGCGGGTGCACGTTCGCCTTCATCCACTTGACGACGTCTTCGCCGAGGTACTTGCGCGCCCAGAATTCGAAGTCGATCAGCCCGTAGTAGTAATCGAACAGGGCGTTTGGACCGACTTCGATGCCGAGTCCTTCGATCGTCGCGTCGACGCGCTTCTTGCAGATGCCGATACAGGCCTTCTGGTATTGCTTCTTCTCGTCCATCAACTCGCTGAGCGAGAACATGGTCATCATGACCTGCTGCGGCAGCGACAGCCCGGCCGTGTGGTTCAGCGCGACGTCGCGGCTGTCGGCCACGATGCGATCGATGAAAGCGATCTTGCGCGGCTCGAGCGTGAGCCCGCCGTAGCGCTTGTCGAGCTTCTTCTTGATCGGCTCCGGATGCCTGGCGATCATCTCGTCGAAGATGTTGTCTTCGTGCACCGCGACGGTGCCGAGGCGCCAGCCGGTGCAGCCGAAGTACTTGCTGTACGAGTAGACCCCAATCGTGTTTTTCGGGAACTCGCCCATCAGCGAACGGAAGCCCGGCACGAACGTGCCGTAGACGTCGTCGGTCAGCAGGATCAGGTCGGGCCGCTTCTTCAGCACCTTGCCGATTTTCTTGATCGTGTCGTCGGAAAGCGCGACGGCGTACGGATTGCCAGGATTGACGACGAAGAACGCCTTGACCTTCGGGTCGAGGAGCTTGTCGAGTTCCTCGTCCGGATACTGGAAGCGGTTTTCCTGCTTGGCATGCACCTCGACGAAGTGCAGGTCGTAGTCTTCGAGGTGCGCCATCTCGAGGTACGGAGTGAAGATCGGCACGCCGAGCGCGATCGTGTCGCCGGGATTGAGGAGACGGTTGCTCTTGAGCGACTTGAATATGTAGCACATCGCTGCCGTGCCGCCTTCGACCGCGTAGATCTTGAACTTGCCCTTCGGCCGCGGTTCGCCGCACATGGCCCATTCGAGGTATTCGTGAACGACGCGTTCGTTGTGAACGAGCATGCGGTCCGGCACCGGATAGTGGTCGCCGATGATCGAATCGACCAGCTCGTGCACGAACGCGTCGGAGTCGAAGCTGAACTTCTTGACGGCCCACGGGACCATCTTCTGGAGGAACTCCGCACCCGGCATGTCGGAGTGCTTCGTCAGCCACGCCTCGAGCCTGCCGGCAATGCCGGGCGCCTTGGGCATGCCGCCGACACCCGGCGGAAGGTCGAGCACGCGCTTGCTCTCGGTGATCGCGAATTGCCCGAGCAGGAAGAACGCCTCGCGCGGTTCGGTCGCGACCCAGTTCGGGTTGCCGCGCCCGGCATTGAGGTACGTGATCGACGCTTCCTGCGCCGACTTCGACGCAACCTTGGCGAGGAAATCCTTGATCTCGAACGGGCCGAGTTTTTCGTATTTCTTCAGTGTCATGTCGTCCATCGAACTGCTCCTGAAAGGTTTCAGACAACCGCAGCGGCGCGGCTCACGACATCAGCATGATGATGACCATGCCCCAGATCGTGAGCAGGGTATTGCCGACGGCATAGGTGACTG
>DATIEJ010000370.1:0-3390 GCA_035455825.1 Rhodanobacteraceae bacterium
CGAGCACCGCGATGGCAAGCTGGTCGGCATGAAGTTCGAGAAAGTGCGCGCCGAGCGCGACGCGAAGGGCAGGCGCCAGCTCGTTCCGACCGGAGAACCGGAGCAGTTCTTCGAATGCGACGACGTATTGATCGCCGTCGGCCAGGAAAATGCGTTTCCGTGGATCGAGCGTGACGTCGGCATCAAGTTCGACGAGTGGGACATGCCGGTGGTCGACAAGATGACGATGCAGTCGAGCCTTTCGAACGTGCTGTTCGGCGGTGACGCGGCGTTCGGGCCGAAGAACATCATCTGGGCGGTCGCGCACGGCCACGAAGTCGCGGTCACGATCGACAAGATGCTCAGTGGCGAGAACGTCTACGATCGCCCGGAGCCGGCCGTGAGCCTGATCTCGCAGAAGATGGGCATCCACGAGTGGAGCTACGACAACGACATCTCCAACGACTTGCGTTACGCCGTGCCATGGCGTGAAAAAGACAAGACGCTGAAGAGCATCAAGGTCGAGGTCGAAATCGGATTCGACGCGCAGACCGCGTTCAACGAAGCGCAGCGTTGCCTGAACTGCGACGTGCAGACCGTGTTCACGAAGGACGTCTGCATCGAATGCGACGCCTGCGTCGACATCTGCCCGATGGATTGCATCAGCTTCACCGGCAACGACGAGGAACCCGAACTGCGCACGCACCTGACTGCGCCGGCGTTGAACCTGACTCAGTCACTTTACGTCTCCGACTTGTTGAAGACCGGCCGCGTGATGGTCAAGGACGAGGACGTCTGCCTGCACTGCGGCCTGTGCGCCGAGCGCTGCCCGACCGGCGCCTGGGACATGCGCAAGTTCCTGCTCGAGACGACGCAGGCGGGGCCGGCGTGCCACAAGCATGCGACGCAGAGGACGGCGGCATGAGCGTTGCGCCACCACGAGCGATTGAGTCGCGGTCACGGCATGAAGGAAGAGGCGCCTGGAAGCCCTCTCCCCCGAGCTTGCTCGGGGGAGAGGGTTGGGTGAGGGGGGAGTGCATCGCATTTCCACGACGTTGCACTATTGCAGAGCGCCACCCCCTCACCCCAACCCTCTCCCCCATCGCGAACGATGGGGGAGAGGGAGCATCAGCGATGTCGCGGAGGATTGGCGAATGAAACCGATCAGCGCCACCAACGACTTCGTCGTCAAGTTCGCCAACGTCAACGGATCGGGTTCGGCGTCGGCCAATGAACTGTTCGCGCGCTCGATCCTGCGCATGGGCGTGCCGGTCAGTCCACGCAACATCTTGCCGTCGAACATCCAGGGCCTGCCGACGTGGTACGAGGTGCGCGTCAGCGAACGCGGCTGGATCGGCCGGCGCGGTGGCGTCGATCTCATGGTCGCGATGAATCCGCAGACCTGGGACGCCGACCTCAAGGAGATCGAACCGGGCGGCTACCTGTTCTACGATTCGACGCGGCCGTTGCCGGCATCGAAATTCCGTGACGACGTCAATGCGATCGGCATGCCGTTGACGGCAATCTGCAACCGCACCTATGCCGATGCGCGCCAGCGCCAGCTGTTCAAGAACATCATGTACCTCGGCGCGTTGTCGGTGCTGCTCGACATCGACGCGGCGGCGATCAAGCAGCTGTTCGCCGAGCAGTACAAGGGCAAGGAAAAACTGCTCGACTCGAACGTGCAGGCGCTGACGCTCGGGCGTGAATACGCTCAGCAGCACCTGGCGCCGATCGGCCTGCGCGTGCAGCGGGCGGATAACGTCGGAGACAGGATTTTTGTCGACGGAAACGTGGCCGCCGCACTCGGCTGTGTCTATGGCGGCGCGACGGTGTGCGCCTGGTATCCGATCACGCCATCGTCGTCGCTGGCCGAGGCGTTCCAGAAATACTGCATGAAGTATCGCGTCGATGCAGAAACCGGCCAGAACAATTTCGCGATCGTGCAGGCCGAGGACGAAATCGCCTCGATCGGCATGTGCGTCGGCGCCGGCTGGAACGGCGCGCGTGCATTCACGACGACATCGGGTCCCGGCATATCGCTGATGAACGAATTCATCGGCCTGGCCTATTTCGCCGAGATTCCGGTCACGATCATCGACGTGCAGCGCGGCGGGCCGTCGACCGGAATGCCGACGCGCACCCAGCAATCCGATGTCCTGGCCTGCGCCTATGCGTCGCACGGCGACACGAAGCACGTGCTTCTCTTCCCTGAAGACCCGCACGAGTGCTTCGAGTTTGCGGCGCTGGCGCTCGACCTTGCCGATCGCCTGCAGACGCCGATCTTCGTCATGACCGACCTCGACATCGGCATGAACCAGCGCCTGGCCGCTCCGTTCGAGTGGGACGATTCGCGTGCCTACGATCGCGGCAAGGTCATGACGGCCGAGGAACTCGAAGCCGGCAGGGATTTCGGCCGTTACAAGGATGTCGACGGCGACGGCATTCCGTATCGCACGTATCCGGGCACGCACCCGGAGAAGGGCGCCTACTTCACGCGCGGTACGTCGCGCGATCCCTACGCGCGCTACTCGGAGCGAGGGCCGGACTACGTCTACAACATGGAACGGTTGCTGCGGAAATTCGACACCGCCAAGCAACTCGTCCCGCAGCCGCTGCTGACCGTAACCGGCGAGAATGCGCGCTATGGCGTGATCTACTACGGCTCGACGAGCCCGGCGATGTCCGAGGCGATCGAATTGCTCAAGCAGCAGAACCAGATATTCGACACGCTGCGCATCCGAGCCTATCCGTTTCCTGACTTTGTCGCCGACTTCATCAAGTCGCATGCGCGCGTGTTCGTCGTCGAGCAGAACCGCGACGGTCAGTTGCGCACGCTGCTGGTCAACGAATTCGGCATCGATCCGGCGCGGCTCGTGCCGGTATTGCATTACGACGGCACGCCGATCACGGCGCGCTTCATCGTGCGCCAGATCAGCGACGCGGTCCGCGACGACGTCGTCAAGCCGCTGAATCGGGATCGCGTGGCCTGAATGATGTGTTCGATCCGGCGTGAACGCGGTGCATCGTTCCGGGCGGAACCGCCGTCGTTTGTCCGCTTCAGCCACGCTTCGGCGTTTACCTCGTGCAGCGCGATCGAGCGCGACGAGGGGAGAACGAATGTGAAGGCGATGGGCTGGATACTGCTTGCCGGGCTGGTGGCCGCGACGACCGCCGGTGCAGCGCAGAAACCGAAGGGTGCAAAGGCGGGGGCTCGCGGCGTGTCCGACGCGGCACTGGCCGAGGCGGCGAAACACGCGATGCTTTCTGAAATCGACTACGGGCGCGAACTCTGCGACGGTGATCGCGACATCGAAACCTGGCTCAAGGACGTCGTCGGCGAAACCGCGGCGAAGGTGCAATGGAGCGGTGGCGCGTGTGAACTGACGAACGATCTGAATCCGCTCGATG
>DATIEJ010000371.1:0-3377 GCA_035455825.1 Rhodanobacteraceae bacterium
CCGTCGACTTCATCGAGGCCACGCGCGAGATCAAGGCGACCCTGCCGCACTGCCACGTGTCAGGCGGCGTGTCGAACGTGTCGTTCTCGTTCCGCGGCAACGAGACCGTGCGTCAGGCAATCCACGCCGTGTTCCTGTATCACGCGATCAGGGCCGGCATGGACATGGGCATCGTCAACGCCGGCGCGTTGCCGATCGTCGACGACCTCGACCCGGAGCTGCGCGAAGGTGTCGAGGACGTCGTGCTGAACCGGCGTCCGGATGGCACCGAGCGCCTGCTGACGATCGCGGAAAAATACAAGGGCAAGAAGGACACCGTCGAAGTCGAGGCGCAGGCATGGCGAGATCTGCCGGTGCGTGCGCGCCTGAGCCATGCGCTCGTGCACGGCAACGACGCGTTCGTCGAGGCCGACACCGAAGAGGCGCGACAGCTGTCGTCGCGGCCGCTCGACGTCATCGAAGGCCCGCTGATGGACGGCATGAACGTCGTCGGCGACCTTTTCGGCGCGGGCAAGATGTTCCTGCCGCAGGTCGTGAAGTCGGCCCGCGTGATGAAGAAAGCGGTCGCCTACCTGATCCCGTTCATCGAGGAAGAAAAGCTGCGCACCGGCGAATCGCACAAGGCCAACGGCAAGATCATCATGGCGACGGTCAAGGGCGACGTCCACGACATCGGCAAGAACATCGTCGGCGTCGTGCTCCGCTGCAACAATTTCGACGTCGTCGACCTCGGCGTCATGGTCCCGGCGCAGAAGATCCTCGACACGGCCAGGGCCGAGAAAGCCGACATGATCGGCCTGTCCGGGCTGATCACGCCGTCGCTCGAAGAGATGAGCCACATCGCCAAGGAAATGCAGCGCCAGAACTTCGTGCTGCCGCTGCTGATCGGCGGCGCCACGACGTCACGCGCGCATACCGCGCTGAAGATCGATCCGCACTACAAGTCGCCGACGGTCTGGGTCAAGGATGCCTCGCGCGCGGTCGGCGTCGCGCAGTCCCTGATCAGCAAGGAACTCGTCGATGACTTCCTCGCCAAGGTCAGCGCCGAATACGCCGATATCCGCGAACGCCACAAGGATCGCGGACCGGCGAAGCGGCTCGTGACGCTCGACCACGCACGCGGCCAGGCATTTTCCGGCAACTGGGAAACCTACGTTCCACCCGCGCCGAACAAGCCCGGCATCACCGTGCTCGACGATTATCCGCTCGCGGAACTGATCGAACGCATCGACTGGACGCCGTTCTTCAACACCTGGGAACTGTCCGGCCACTATCCGCAGATCTTCGACGACGCCGTCGTCGGCAAGCAGGCGCGCGAGTTGTTCGACGACGCGCAGAAGATGCTCAAGAGCATCGTCGCGGAGAAATGGCTGACGGCGCGGGGAGTGATCGGACTGTGGCCTGCACACCGCGTCGGAGATGATGTCGTCGTTCTCTCCCCTCTCCCATCGGGAGAGGGTGCCCCGGCAGGGGCGGGTGAGGGTCCGGGCGGAGACGTGAAAGTAAACCCTCCGGTAACCTCAAAAGCCCGGCACGATTTATCGCAGGGAATCTCCCCGACCCTCACCCCAAGCCCTCTCCCGGAGGGAGAGGGGCTAAAGAACATCGCCACCCTCCACTTCCTGCGCCAGCAAGTCGACAAACCGCCCGGTCGCCCGGACTTCTGCCTCGCAGACTTCATCGCGCCGAAGGAAAGCGGCGTGAAAGACTGGATCGGCGCGTTCGCCGTGACCGCCGGACTCGGCATCGAGCGCAAGCTCGAGGAGTTCGAGCGCACGCACGACGATTACTCGTCGATCCTGCTCAAGGCGCTCGCCGACCGCCTGGCCGAAGCGTTCGCCGAGCGGCTGCACGAAAGAGTGCGCAAGGAATTCTGGGGCTATGCGCAGGACGAAACCCTCGGCAACGAGGACCTCGTTGCGGAGAAATATCGCGGCATCCGCCCTGCCCCCGGCTATCCGGCCTGTCCTGATCATACGGAAAAGTCGACGCTGTTCGCGTTGCTCGATGCGACCCATAACGCCGGCATCGAGCTGACCGAAAGCTTCGCGATGTACCCCGCGTCCGCCGTCTCGGGCTGGTATTTCAGCCATCCGGAAAGCCAGTACTTCGTCGTCGGCCGGATCACGAAGCAGCAAGTGGAGGACTACGCCAGGCGCAAGGGCTGGACGCTGGCCGAAGCTGAACGCTGGCTCGCGCCGAGCCTCGACTACGATCCGGAATGACGCGCCGCCGCATCGCCGGCGCGCTGTTCCACATCCCGGCAATACGTTTACACTGACAACTCGCACCCCGGCGCTGCTCGGCGCCGCCGCGGTGTGGGGAAAGTCGTATCCGCTCCACCGATCGACCCGGGTTGCTGCGTGATCGCGAACACGAGACTGAAGCTGATCGTCTGGGGTATCGCATTGGGCTTGCTCATCGCGATCGTTGCATTCCTCGTCGCGATTTCGCAGTCCCGTGCGGTCAACCGGCAAGCGGCCGTGCGTGCGCTCAGTGCCGCGCACGCGATGCACGTGCACATTGCCGCGGAACGCCTGAAAAGCGTCGAACACATTTCCGCGACGATCGCCGCCGAGCCGAGCCTGGTCGCGAGCATCGTGCAGGCGTCGGAAGCCGGTTCGCCGGCCGATCCGCCTGCGGATGTCACGCCGCTGCACGACCAGCTCGAGCAGGCGCGGCGCGCCTCGGGACTCAAGGCCGCTGCGATCCTCGATGCGTCGGGCAAGAAAATCACGACGACCGGTGATATCTCGTTTGCCTCGATCGACTTTGCATCGATGCCGATCGTCGCTCAGGCGCTGAAGAATTCCGCGCCTGCCTCCGGAACCTTCGAGGGCGACAACCGGGTTCACGTCGTCGCGGTCAATCCGCTGAAGAAAGGTCCGGCGATCGTTGCATTGCTGCTCGGCGCGGATCAATTCGACGACGCCAGCGTGCGTGCGGCGGCGCAGGCCGGCCAGACCGACCTGGCATTGCTGACCCTCAGACCGGACGGCGCTCGCGTGCTTTCTTCGACGCTCGACAACAACGAAGCACGCGACCTGCCGGCGCTGGCATCGAAGTATCAGGCCGACTGGCGCAGCCGCGCGGCCGCGCCGGCGCCGGAACCGTTCGACTTCGAGATCGGCGGACGCACCTGGACGGCGCTTGCCACGCGCCTGCGCCCATCGGCCGCGAACACCGTGCTGCTGTCCCTGGTCGCGTCAACGCCATCCGACGAGATGATGGCGGCACTCGTCGCTCCGCTGCTGGCCGGTGTGTTCGCCGGCCTGATTGCGCTGGCAGCCGTATTGTTCTTCCTCTGGCAGCGGCTCATCGGTCCGATGGCAACGATGGTCGATCTGTCCTCGAAGGCCAAGCACGGCGACTACGCG
>DATIEJ010000372.1:0-4297 GCA_035455825.1 Rhodanobacteraceae bacterium
CCGCTATACTTGTCCGCATGCTCGACCTGATGCCGCTGCGGCGCTTCATCTACACGCTGACGATGTATCTGCTGACGCCGGTCATCCTGTACCGGTTGGCGGCACGCGGCTTGCGCTATCGCGAATATTTCGCGCGCTGGCGCGAACGCTTCGGGTTTTTCGACGACCCGCACATCCGCGACAGCATCTGGGTGCACGCCGTGTCGATGGGCGAGGTCAATGCGGCGATGCCGCTGATCGATGCGTTGATGCGCCGCTACCAGGACACGCCGTTCGTGATCACGACGGTGACGCCGACCGGCTCGGAGCGCGTGCGCCGCGTCTACGGCGATCGCGTGTTCAATGTCTACCTGCCGTACGATCTGCCCGCGTCGATCCAGCGATTCCTCGACCGCGTGCATCCGCGCGTGGCCGTCGTCATGGAAACGGAAATCTGGCCGAACCTGTTTTTCGAATGCCAGGCGCACGGCATTCCGGTGATCATCGCCAATGGCCGGCTGTCGGAAAAGAGCCTGCGCGGTTATGGACCGATACGCCCGCTGGCGCGCAGCGCGCTGGCCAGCACGCGCTACATCGCTGCCCAGTCGATGACCGATGCCGCGCGGCTGCAGGACCTCGGCGCCGATCCCGATCGTCTCGGCATCGTCGGCAACCTCAAGTACGACATGTCGGTGCCGCCGCAACTGCACGACGAGGCCGTCGAACTGCGCGCGGCGTGGGGTGCGCAGCGGCCGGTGTGGGTCGCGGCGAGCACGCACGACGGCGAGGAGATGCCGGTGCTCAAGGCGCACGCCGAAGTGCTGCGGCGATATCCGGATGCGCTGCAGCTGCTCGCGCCGCGCCATCCGGAGCGCTTCAAGCCGGTCGTGCTGGCCTGCCGCAGCCTCGGCTTCGCCACGCGCACGCGCAGCGAGGACGGCAGTGCCACCCAGGACACGCAAGTGTTCGTCGTCGACACGCTCGGCGAACTGCTGCGTTTCTATGCGGCCGGCGACGTCGCCTTCGTCGGCGGCAGCCTGGTGCCGATCGGCGGCCACAATGTGCTCGAGGCGGCCGCGTTGTCGGTGCCGGTCATCGTCGGCCCGAAGATGTTCAACTTCGTCGAGATCACGGCCAGCCTGATCGACGCCGGCGCGGCGTTGCAAATTGCCGACGGCGATGAACTTGGCGGCGTTGTCACGCGCCTGCTGGCCAACCCGGCGCTGCGCGAGACGATCGGCCGCGCCGGGCGCGCGGCGTTCGAGCGCGAACAAGGCGGCGTGCTGCGGACGCTGGGAATTGTCGAGCGCGTGCTCGACGGATTGCCGGTCGAGGCCGATGCAGACCGCCGGGCCGACTCGGCCGTGAGCACGGGGCGGTAAGAGGGAGAAGGGAGATCGGCAGCGAAATCCCTTCGCCCGACTTAGTCCCCAGCGAATGGAGCAAGGCGCTCAGGTTTTCCCCTCTCCCCATCGGCTCCTCGACGGGGAGGGGGCAGGGTGACGGGCCGACGTGTCAGGACAGCGAAACGTTGCAGCAAACCCCAGCGCTGGCCCCTCACCCCAACCCTCTCCCCGACATTCGTCGGGGAGAGGGGGCAAACAAAATCCTGCGCAATCCCTCTGCGCAATCCTAATTTCCTCACCAGTAACCCTCACTAGCCCGCGAAGCGGGCGCTCACTAGCGGCCAGGCCGGCGCTCGCATCTTTTGCGGCTCTTCGTCGCTCTTCACCAGCCGGCGAGGCCGGCACCCGCGCTCATTCCAGCAGCGCGTTGACGCTCTCGATATCCTTGACGCCGATCGTTCCGGCCGACTGCTTGAGCTGCAGTCCGCTGAGCACAAACGCGTGACGCGCCTGCGAGTACGCACTCTGTGACTGGAACAGCGTCTGCTGCGCGATCAAGACGTCGACGATCGTGCGCGTGCCGACTTCGAATCCGGCCTGGGTCGCATCGAGCGAGCTCTGCGCCGAGACCACGGCCTGCTTCGTCGCTTCGACCTCGCTGATGCCGGCGATGACGGCGCGATAGGCGTTGCGCGTGTTCGCGACGACGGCGCGGCGCTGCAGTTCGAACTGGTCCTGCGCGGCGTCGCGCTGGAATATCGCCTGGCGCACCTGCGAGGAGACGAGCCCGCCGCTGTAGATCGGCACGTTCAAGGTAACGCCAATGGTGGTTGTTCCCTGCACGTTGTTGCCGTGGAACGGACCGAAATAGGTGCCGTTGACGCCTTGCGTCGTGTCGCCCCAGCCCGGCGTGTCGTTGCGCACGACCGAAGCGCTCAGCGTCGGATAATGTCCGGAACGTTGCGTGCTGATGTTGTA
The DNA here is from genome assembly GCA_035455825.1 of Rhodanobacteraceae bacterium. Lineage (GTDB taxonomy): Bacteria > Pseudomonadota > Gammaproteobacteria > Xanthomonadales > Rhodanobacteraceae > Rudaea. The sequence continues at coordinate 2,304 of DATIEJ010000372.1, forward strand.
TTCGGCGGCCTCGACCGAATGCTGCGCGGACGCAAGCGACGGGTTCTGCTTGACCGCAATATCGACCCAGGCTTGCAGCTCTCCCGGCTCCGGCTTGGTCAGCGGCAGCGCTTCACGCAGCTTCTTCAGGTCGCCGAACTCCTTGCCGATGATCTGGCTCAGGGCTTCGCGCGAGTTGTCGAGGTTGTTCTGCGCCTGGATCACCTGGGCTACCGACGAGTCGTGGTTCGCGCGTGCGTTGTGCACGTCGGTGATCGCCGACAGGCCGACTTCGAAGCGCTGTTCGGCCTGGTCGAGCTGGCGCGCGAGCGCTTTCTCGTTCGCCTGCGCGAAGACCAATTCTTCCTGCGACGTCAGCACGCCGAAATAGGCCGTCGACGTGCGCACGAACAGAGCCTGCGACGCCGCATCGTAGTCACTGTCCGCGCTGAGCGCCGTCGCCTTGCTGGTATTCAGCCGGCTCCAGTTGGTCCAGTTGAACAGCGACTGGCTCAACTGCACCTGGGCCGGGCGCGAACGGTTCCGCGTGCTGTCGCTGCTCGGCAGCAGCACGAAATTGCCGGCTGCGTCCTGGAACGGCCCGACGCTGTTCAGGCCGCTGTCGACGTGGTCGTAGGCCAGGCTGGCGCTGAGCTGCGGCAGCAACGCGGAGCGTGCCTGGTCGACGCCTTCATTGATCGAGCCTTTGTTCGCATCGGCGATCGCGAGTGTCGGGTCGGCCTGGCGTGCCTCGGTATAGATCTGCACCAGATCCTCGGCTTGCACCAGCGCAGGCACGCACACGCTTGCGAGCGCCGCGGCGAGCAGGTTCAGTCGGATACGTTTACCCATGATCGATGATTCCCTTGAACAAGATGGTTGGATGCGCCCGGCGTCAGAGCACGAAACGCAGCGGCGGTGCCGCATGACTCAGATATGGCAAATCGGTTTCGAACAGGCCGGCTTCGGTCCATTGACCGCCGGCGTCGCGCGTGAACAGCGTCGCGCGTTGTGCCGGCGATGCGCCGACGATTGCCAGCAGGCGGCCGCCCGGGCGGACCCATTCGCGCCAGCGCTGCGGCAGCGCCGCGACCGCGCCGGTGACGACGATCACATCGTATTGCTGCTTCGGTTCAAATCCGCTGACGGCTTCGGCGACTTCGACGGTCGCGTTGACGATGCCCGCCGCAAGAATATGTTCACGCGCCGCATTGGCCAGGTCGGCGTGCTGCTCGATGCTGTGCACCGACGCCGCCAGACGCGCCAGGCACGCGGTCAGGAAACCCGATCCGGTGCCGATTTCGAGCACGCTTTCGGTCTGGGCTGGCGCGACCGCCTGCAGCACGCGGCCTTCGATGACCGGTTTCATCATGACTTCGCCGTGGCCCAGCGGCAGGCCGATGTCGGCGAACGCCAGCGCGCGATGTGCGGCCGGCACGAACTCCTCGCGCCGAACGCTGCCGAGCGCTTCGAGCACGCGGCTGTCGAGCACGTCCCACGGACGCACCTGCTGCTCAACCATGTTGTGACGGGCGAGTTCGATGTTCAGGGACATGGGATTTGGGTCCGGCCGGAAAAAAGATGAAAAGAATAGGCCCTTGCACGGCTCCCGGCAATCGCAGGATTGCGTGTCGGGGGCCTGCGCCGAAGTGCCGGAAGTCATTCAAACCATTGGGCTTGGATGCGCATCGGCGCTCGGGCGTTGCCAACAGTTGGAGCCTCGGCGGGGCATTTCAATGCGCCACAAGTGCCGGGGCCGACGAAATCGCCTCCTGCCCCGCGGCGTGCGCTTGCGGGCGACGCACGCGGAACCACGCCGCATACAGCGCCGGCAGGAACAGCAGCGTCAGCGCCGTGGCGACGAACAACCCGCCCATGATCGCGACCGCCATCGGTCCGAAGAATGCACTGCGCGTCAGCGGAATCATGGCCAGGATCGCGGCGAGCGCGGTCAGCACGATCGGGCGGAAGCGCCGCGTCGTCGCATCGACGATTGCCGTCCAGGCATCGTGTCC
>DATIEJ010000373.1:0-7965 GCA_035455825.1 Rhodanobacteraceae bacterium
CCGACAGCACCAGGGCGAGCAGCGCATCGTCCGGCTGCGTCGACGGATCGGCGGTCGGATCCAGATTCGGCGGCAGGTTCGAGTCGAGTTCGACCGAGCCGGCCAGATGCAGCTGGCCGCCGCCGTTGACGGTCGCGTTGCCGAGGCACATCACACCGCTGGAGGGCAGCGGTTCCGGCTGGTAGGTCAATGTCCACTCGCTGCCGGCCGGGAGCTGATGCGCGTTGAGCACGAAGTCGAACGTCGAGCCATACCAGAAATACATCATGGTCGCCGATGACGGCGAGGCGACCGGTTCGCCGGTTGCCGGATCGATCATGCCGAAGTCGGTGTGGGCGACGTGCGACGCGCCGGACTGGCCTTCCGGTCCCTGCAGGTCGAGGCCGTCCAGGCTGTCACTCGCGGTGCAGGTGCCCTGTGGCGGATGGACCTTCAGCTTGGTGCCGCCGCTGTTGCCTTTGTCGCCACTGTTGCCGGGAGCTGCGCCAGATCCCTGATTGCCGTGATCGCCGCCACTGTTGCCGTTGCCGCCTTGGTTGCCGGATTTCGACATCCCTTCGCCTTCGCCGTTGGGTTTGGCGTACGCGGCGACGCTGGCCGACAGCAACAGAGCAGCGAGAATCGGAACGAGATGACGGATGCGCATGATGTATTCCTCGGAAGCATGACCCACCCGAATTCCCCCCCTTGCGGAATATAAGAATGCAATCCTGAAGTTTGTGTGAGTGCTACGTGAACGCGATTGGCAGTGCAGCGGACTCAGCCGACCACGACTTCGCAGATCCGGATACCGGAACAAGAATCGTGGGATGCGTTGAGCGCAGCGATATCATCGATGTTATCGCTACGCTCAAACCGATCTGCATCAGCGCCGAAGACGTCAGCCGACGACGACTTCGCTGATCTGGATCACGGGCGCCAGATCGGTGTAGTTCGGAATGTCCGCCATGATTTCCTTCGCATGCGGTCCGAAGCCGGCCTGGAATGCCTCGACCGAGTCGCAGAAGATGTGGCACATGCCGACGTACGTCGGAGGCGACCCCGGTTCGCCGCCGCCCAGGCCCTTGTCGACCGTGTAGTACTTGCACTTGTCGCCCATGCGCTGCTTGACCAGCGGCATGTGCGTGTCACGGTAATAGTCGTGGTTGAAGCGCGCGCCGGCTTTGTTCGGGTACATCACGCTGACCTTGATCATGGTTTGTCTCCTATGGTGGTCGCCAGCAACTTGGACGGCGCTTGCACGTCGCGCAAGCAAAGCGGCAGGCGTTGCTAAATGACGCATCGGTTCGCGCCGAGTGCCCGTGATGGATGCGGAACACCTGTTGCGAATCAGATCGCCGGCGGTGACGGCCGAGGTGTTTCAAACTCGTTGAGAAACAGTCGGTCGCTCAACCCGGCTCGAGCGGTCATCAGTGCGTCGGAGTTTTGCGTCGGCTGTCCCGAATACGGGCAAGTAGCGACAGGCGCAAACGTGCCGCACGGAGCGGCGAAATCGCTGAAGGTCTTCAGGCCGCAACCGGTGGCATAGCCCATGATGTCCTGGCAGCGATACTCGGGTTCCAGTGCGTACAGGGCGCCGAGCTGCGCGGCCGCAACCCAGCACAACGTGTCGGGGTCGGCGCCAATGTCATTGGCGAAGGTGAAAGCGATGGCGTTGTCCTTGATGGCGCCAGCAGGCGCGACGCCTCCGGAGCCCGACGGGAATCCGAGTTGCGTGGCATTTCCGGCCAGCATCATTTCGCGTCGCGCCGTGCCCGGGTTCGTCGTGACGATTTGGACATCGTAGCGCGCGAACACCGAACGCAGGCACGTCACGGTATCGCTGAACACGGCGTCGCCCTGGGCAAATGCCGAGAGAACTTTCGTCCCGGAGATGATGCTCGACTTTCCATTGACGGCGTCGTCGGCTCCTGACATGACGGTACAGCTGGACGCGCATCGATTCACGTAGATAAGCGCGCCGGACGCGGCAGAAGCATCCGTCGCAAGAGCAGTCAGCACGACCGATGCAGCGACGGATGCAATCGCACGGCCCAGTGCGTGACTGTGCTGAAATCTTGCCATGAGCGCCTCCCGTTCTGCGTTGCGCAAGGTGCGGCGTGCGCGGCCCTGCGCATCACGCCGGACGATCTGAAACGCGGCAAGTCTACCCCTTCGCGACGCAGGAGTCGCGAGTCGATAAGGCGCCTTCCGGCATCAAATAACGCGAGCGTGGGGCGACGGCTGCCGATCGGTTGCCGTCCGCGGGCTTCATGCGTCGAGGTTCCGACTGCCAAGGCGCCATTGACCGGCACATTCATGCAGGCGGAACGTGTCGAAGACAATGCATTCGCGTTTCGACTGTTTCGCGCTTCGCGTCAACCCCCGTTGCGGGCCCAGTCCTGCCCCGCCTGCACGAAGCGCAGGCAGTCGACGTAGCGGTTGTACAGCGGGGTCGGCGCCGCGCGGATCACGTCGGGTTCGCGCCAGTCGGCGACGATGCCGGAGCGGGCGAGATGGTCGAACAGGCTGCGGCCGGCGTCGCGCGGGCCGTTCACGCGCAGCGACAACTGACAACCGCGGCGTCCGGGCGCGGATGGCGTGACAATATCCACAATGCCGGAAAGTTGCGTTTGTATCAAATGTTCGAAATAGCCGGTCAGCGCGATCGACTTTTCGCGCAGCCTGCCGATTCCGGCGCGATGGAAGATTTCCAGCGAAACGCGCAGCGGCGCCAGCGCCAGGATCGGCGGGTTCGACAGCTGCCAGCCGTCCGCGCCGGGCGTCGGCGTGAATTCCGGGCCCATCCTGAAACGCGTCGACTGGTCGTGGCCCCACCAGCCGGCAAAGCGCGGCAGTGCCGCCGTGGCGTGGCGTTCGTGCACGAAGCAGCCGGCGACAGCGCCGGGTCCGGAGTTCAGGTACTTGTAGCTGCACCACACCGCGAAGTCGGCGCCGCTGTCGTGCAGGTTCACCGGCACGTTGCCGACGGCGTGGGCGAGATCGAAGCCGACGACGCAGCCCTTGCGCCGCGCCAGTTCGGCGATGCGCTTGAGGTCGAACAGCTGGCCGGTGAGGTATTGCACGCCGGAGAGCATCACGAGCGCGACGCGCGATCCGTGCTGGTCGAGGGCGCGTTCCAGCGCCGCCGCGGAAATCGTCCCGTTCGGCTCATCGCCTTCGAGTTCGATCAGGGCGCTGGCCGGATCGTAGCCGTGATGACGAACCTGGGACTCGGCCGCATAGCGGTCCGAAGGAAAGGCGTTCTTTTCGATCAGGATCGCCGGCCGCTCGGGCGTCGGCCGGTAGAAGCTGACCATCATCAGGTGCAGGTTCACCGTCAGCGAATTCATCGCGACGACTTCGCCCGGTTGCGCACCGACTACGTCGGCCAGGTGTTCGCGCACCCCGGCGTGATACGGCATCCACGGATTCTTGCCCTGAAAATGCGCTTCGACGCCGAGGCCGGCCCAGTCGTCGAGTTCGTCGGTCACTGCCTGCCGCGTGGCGCGCGGCTGCAAGCCGAGTGAGTTGCCGCAAAAGTACAGCTGCTCCTGATCGGCGTGCGGCGGAATCAGGAATTCGGCGCGAAACGGCGCAAGCGCGTCGGCCGCGTCGCGCGCGGCCGCACCGGCCGAGAGGTCCTCTGTCCGGTTCATCGTCGTCAATTCGACTTGGGCTTGAGCGACTGCATGAGCTCGGCGCAGCCCTTGTTCCAGGCTTCGGTCCAGGCAGCGGTCGTGTCCGCCAGCATCGGCCGCGCGCAGCGGATATGCAGCAGCAGGTGATTGGTGAGGTAGAACGTCTCGCGATATTCGTAGCGTGACTTGCCATTCATCGCGTAGTAGCGGAACACGGTCGGATCGACGCCTTCGGTAACCTGCTCGAAGCCCGGCGACTGCTTGGCCTTGTCCGTCGCCGCGTCGACCTGCTGCTGGAAGAAGCTAGAGTCATGCAGCAGCCGCGCGTTGATCGTGACCTGGGCGAGCTCGCTGCTGTCCTTGTCGGCCGGATCCCTGACCTGGAACGCGATGAACTGCGGGTTGCCGTCTTTTTTCTCCATGATCACCGCCCAGTCGGACGGCGCCTTGAACTTGACGATGTTCTCGTACAGCGTGTAATCGGCCTTGCTCTGCGCGAACGCGGCGGTGGCGCACAGCAGGAAGGCGAGGGCAGCGGCGATGCGGATTGGCGGCATGGGTCCTCCGAGGGAAATCTTCAGGTATCAGCTTTTCAGGTGCGTTGGGCAAAGCGCGACGGCGGCAGATCGAGCCACTCGAGCGCCGTGCCGTGATAAAGCGATTCCTGTTCGCGCGGCGCGAGTTCGAGTGCGGCGATGCCGGAGCCGGGCACCTGCTCGCCGAGCGGGAACGGGTAATCGGTGCCGAGCATGACGTGCTTCGCGCCGGCGACGTCGATCAGGTAGCGCAGCGCGCGCGCGTCGTGCACGCACGAGTCGAAGTACAGGCGGTCGAAATAGTCGCGCGGGTTGCGCGAGTTGTCGGTGGCGACGAGGTCGGGGCGCATGCGGAAGCCGTGCTCGATGCGGCCGATCGAATACGGGAACGCGCCGCCGCCGTGGGCCAGGCATACGCGCAGGTTCGGCAGGCGTTCGAGCACGCCGCCGAAGATCAGGCAGCAGGCCGCGCGCGACTGCTCGGCCGGCATCCCGACCAGCCATGGCAGCCAGTACTTCGGCATGCTCTCGCGGCCCATCATGTCCCATGGGTGCACGAGGATCGCGGCGCCGAGGTCGGCGGCCGCCTCGAAGAACGGGAACAGCTCGGGCGCGTCGAGATTCCACATGTCCACATGTGAACCGATCTGCACGCCCTGCAGTCCGAGTTGCTCGACGCAGCGCTCCATTTCCTGGATCGCCAGGCGTGGCGATTGCAGAGGCACGGTGCCGATGCCGGCGTAATGGCGCGGATGCTTGCGGCAGATCTCCGCGGTATGTTCGTTCAGGAACTCGTGCAGTTCGAGGGCCTGGTTCGGCTTGGCCCAGTACGAGAACAGCACCGGGACGGTCGAAATCACCTGCACCTGGACGTCGAACTTCGCATAGTCGGCGATGCGGTGGTCGGCATCGAACGCGTTCTCCCAGACTTCACGGAAAAACCTGCTGTCCTTGTAGATGCGGTGGCGTCCTTCGGTCTTGACCATGACCGGGAAGCGGTCGTCGCCGTATTTGTCGGCCAGGTTCGGCCAGTCCGGCGGCAGGATATGGGCGTGGGTGTCGATCTTGAGCATGCGTCAATTCTAGCGGGTATGGCGCGGCTGCGCCGCGCGCGGCACGAGGGCTGAGGACTGAGGGCTGAGGCAAAGAGGACGAACTCGTGCGCGCCGCTCTTGCCTTCCAGCCCTCAGCCCTCAGCCCTCAGCCCTCGCTCTGATGCCTCAGCTCTCAGCCCTCTCTCCAGCAAATGCGCCAGCGTATCGACGCTGTCGACGATGCGGTCGCTCGCCTCGATCCAGGCGGCTGCCAGCGCACGCTCATCGTCGCTGCGTGCGGCGCCTTCGACGGCAGCAGTGAGCGTCCGTTGTGCGGCGCGAAGGTCGGTGTCGAGTCGTGGACCTGCGTGGCCTCGAAGACTGGAGGCGATTGCCGAGACGCTCGCATCGACGCGCGCACCGAATTCGGTCACGGCCGCGCGCGCCGGCAGCTGAACCGGTCCCTGGCGCGCGGCCTCGAGTGCCATGGCGGCGCGGATGAAACGATTCGCGTTGGCGAATATGCCTTCGGCTGTCGCCAGCAGCATGGAACGGCGGCCGGGCTCGCCGCGCAGCCGGTCCAGCGATGCCTCGGCGTTGCTGCGCGCACTGCGGCCGAGCCGGCGGATGTCGACGCGCACGCGCGTGCTGTCCTCGATCACGGCAAGGAAGTAACGCCGGTAGGCATCGAGCATGTCGGCGAGCGCCGGGCGCACGCGGCCGCGCTCCCAGGTCGGCCAGACGACATAGGCGAGCAACGCCAGGGCGCTGCCGATGCTCGTCCCGAGCGCGCGCGCCGGCATCGTTTCGCCTGGAGCCATGCCCTCGAACGTCAGCAGCACGACGATCAGCGCGGTCAACAGCATCACGCCGATGCCGTAGTGCACGGTCGTCAGCTGGCGAAAACCGTAGCAGAGCACGGCGAGCAGGGCGATGCGCTGCCATTCGGCGCCGAAAGCGAAATGCACGAGCGCAGTGGCCAGGGCCAGGCCCAGCAGCGTGCCGATCACGCGCAGCAGGCCGAAGCTGAAGGTGCCGGCAAAATCGGGTTTCAGCACGATCGCCGTCGTCATCGGAATCCAGAATCCATGCGACAGGCCGGCGATGCTTGCGCCGGCGACCGCGATGGCGAGGCAAACGCTGCAGCGCAAGGCATGCCGGCAGGCAATCGACGACAGGCGCAGGTTGGCGCGCAGGATCGCAAACGGATTGCCGGGACGCAGCGTACGCGGAAGACGCGCCTCGTGCGCTTCGAGCCGCAACTCGCCGCGGCTGCCGGCGAACTCGGCATTGCGCACGGCGGCGCGCAACTGGCCACCGAGAGCGTTGGCGTGCGCGAGAGCGATCGTGAACGCGCGTTGCAGGTTTTCTTCGCGCGGCTTTTCGCCATGTTCGGTCAGCACGGACAACGCCGCATCGTAGCCCTCGAGCGCCGCGGAGGCGGCCAGCGGACTGACGCCGGCGTCGAGCGCGCCGCCCAGCGCGTCGAGCGCGCGCGCTGCGTATTCGCGCAGGCGCGACAAGGTCGCGTCGAGTTCGACGGCTGCTCCTGGAAATCCCGGGCCCTCGGGGTACCTGGGTTCCTGATCCTCGATGCGTTCGTGCAACCCGCCGAGCGCAAGCAGTTCGAGCCGGATGCGCTCGATGATCTCCGCGAGCACGCGGAACGCTTCCATTGCCGCGCCGCGCGCGCGAAAGGCGCCATGCAGCAGATTTTCGATGTCGTTGAGCGCCTGCGTCACCGGCGGCGGCTGCGACGAATCGTCACGCCGCCGGGCGCTCGCGGCCAACTGGCGGCACAGCTGCGCCAGTGCCGTGCGCTCGGGCCGGTAGCGCTGCAACGGCCACGCAGCGATCGAGAACACCATCTGCAGCATTCCGCCGCCAAAGAACAGCAAGGCCGGACCGATCGCGTCGGCAGGAGCGCGCGGTTCCGATGCCGTGATGACGAGCAGGATCATGCTGGTCAGCCCGATGCGGCCGGCGTCGGGTCCGAGCGCAACGAGCAGGCCGCCGCAGAAACCCCAGATCAGCGCCGCGAGCACGGTCAGCGTGGCGCTGAACCCGACGCTGTAGCCGACGAACGCCGACACACCCGCGGCCGCCGCGGCGAGCATCATGCGCCGCAATCGAAGCCGATACGGCCCCGGCTGGTCCGAAAACATCGTGTTCAGCGCGCCAACCGAAACACCGAGTCCAATCCCGATCTGGCCGCTGACCACGCCGAACACAAGTGGCAGCGTGACCGCCGCTGTGTTGCGCAGCGCGACGACGAACGGGACGTCGCGCGGTTTGAGTTCGAGGAGTTTGCGCAGCATTGACCCATTATCGCTGCGCTCGCTTTTTTTTGCGCTGCGCGCGGCGGCGGGACTCACGTTGCGCTGGCCGTGCACGGGGTAAGCGTCCCAATTTTTCTGTGCGCCGGAGCCGTCGCGATCTTTCCTCGATCGTCTCTAGTGCAGAACGTCCGTCCAGTGCACGGTCAGCTGTTGCTCCTGCTTCTGCGGCAGGATGCCGCCCAAAAGGGGCCCCTGTGGCGCGGCGAGCGGGTGGAGGAAAAGCCCGAAGGGGCGCGCGCACGATGCGCGCGAGGTCGCTGCGCGCACATGGATGTGCGCTCAGCGACCCCCGGAGCCCGCTCGCGAACCTGGAGGGCAGGATGCCCGGAAGGCGCGCTACTTGGGGTGTGTTTCTTTTGGTGACTTTTCTTTGCACAAGCAAAGAAAAGTTACCCGCTCGCCCGAAGGGCGAGTGGAAGCACTGCACTTCAAGTGA
>DATIEJ010000374.1:0-2979 GCA_035455825.1 Rhodanobacteraceae bacterium
GCCGACTCGCGGCGCAAGCTGGCCGATGCCGAGAGCTATCGCCTCGACCAGATCGGCAAGGTCACGAGCGCGCAACTCGAGCGCGACGGCCAGTTGATCACGAAGCATCCGCTGCTGATCCAGAAGACGCTGGCCGACAAGCTGTCCGACAAGATCTCCGTGATCATCGCGCCGCCTCCGGCCAGCGGTGGTTTCATCGGCGCCGCGCTTGTCGGCGGGCAGCAGCGCGTGGCGCAGTCGGCGAAGACCGGCAATTCCGCGGACAGCGATGAGGATGCGCAGCAATGAAGATCGCCGCAATTACCGGATTGATCATCGGCGCCGCGATCGCGCAATTGGCGTGTGCCGACGAAGCGGTCACCGCGATCGTCGTTCAGGACTCAACGCCGCTGCGCGCCGCGGCGAAAGATTCCGCGCAGCAGCAAGCCGTGCTGTGGCAGGGCGACGCGCTGGAAGTACGTGGCCGGCGCCTGGACTATGTGCAGGTCTATGACCACCGCCGCGAGCGCGCCGGGTTCGTGCGTGCCGCACAGGTGCGCGTGTTGTCGCTGCAGCCGCAGGACGCTCCGGAACTGCTCGCGGTCGTCCGCTTCCTGCGCGGCACATCCGGTGCCGAGGCGCTCGGCATCGGCTACGCGGCCGCGTATCTGAAGGCTGCGCCGGCAAACGCGATTGGCGCGGAGCCGTTCGATGCGCTCGGCACGATGGCCGATCGTCTCGCGCGCCGGGCGTCGACGAACCGCAACAAGACGAGCGACGCGGCGATCGCGGCGCATCTCGAAGTCGTCGCCGGTTACGGCATCAACATCCGCAGCTTCGAGCACGACGGACATATGCAGCTGTGCTACGACGGAGAGGCGTTTCGGCGCGTGCTCGCGCTGAAGTCGACAGATGAAGAAAAAGCGCGCGCCGCCCTCGCGCTCACGCGCCAGGAATGCATCGACCCGGCAATGACGCCGGTCGATCGCGCGAGTTTCGACAAGTGGCGCGCCGAGGTGCTCGATCGCGCACCGCGCGCGAATCTGCCGGAATACCTGAAGAACCGCCTGCGCATGCGCAGCGCGGCGCTGTGGGCGAGCATTGCGTTCGAGCGCACGCGACATGGCGAGTCCGCGCAGGACGCGGCAAATCTGGCGCTGCAGGAGTTCGCCGCGATCAACAAGCCCGACCTCACGGACGACGACCTCGCCACGTACAACGATGCGGCCATGCGCGTCGGCGCGTCGCGCTGGGGCGCAGAGCCTGCGCTCACAACGCCGCCCGCGGGCCTGGCAATCATCACGAATCCGGGGCAACCCGGTGAGACCTGCATCAAGCTGCTCGATCGCAAGCGCGATCTTGCCCATCCGCTGCTGCAGCGCTGCACGTTCGGCACGGTATGGACGAGTTCGGCGAAGGCGAATCCCTACGGCACCGCGCTCGCGCTCGCGGTGCAGCCGCTGGAAGGGTGGCGCGAGCTGTGGATGTTCCACCTGGCCAGCGATGGCTGGCGCATCGATGTCGTGCCGCCGGGCGACGATGCGCCGGATCAACCATCAATGAATCTGGGCTACATCGAGTTTGCCGGCTGGGTGCCCGGCGGCAAGAAGATGCTCGCCGCGCGCGAAGTTCGCACGGGCGGCAAGTTCGTGCACAGCTTCGAGGTGATCGATATGGAAACGCTCGCGGTGCAGAAGCGCGCCGACAATCCGCAGGCGTTGAGCCTGTTCTATCGCTGGCAGGATCCGGCGTGGAAGGGCCAGACGCTGAGTTTGCGCTGAAACTCCTGGCAGCAGACGTCGGACTCCCGCACCGGCTCGGCAACGCATGTTGCCGATCGACTGTGCGCCGTTCTCACTGCCTGCGCGTGCGGGAAAAAGCAAACAGCGCAACCCGCGCGATCGCTGCGATCAGGCCGGCTTTGGCTGTTGCAACTTGTCGATCAGGTCCGTCAGTACCTTGTCCTGCGCGGCCAGATGCTCCTGGATCTGGACCGCCTCGTGCAGGATCGCTTCGGCGTCGTTGTAGGTGTCGCTTGCGCGCTTGTCCGACGCAGCGCCCTCGACCTTCTGCCCGACGATGATGATCGACAGCAGCACGAGTTGCAGGAACGTCTGCGCGATCCAGGCGATCAGCGCGGCCTTGCCGCCGTTGATCGCGTCCGGCAGGCTGAGCAACGCGAGCAGCGCGAACAGGTAGGCACACCACATCGTGCCGACCGCGCCGGTGATCTTCATCGCGAGAAACGTATTGAAGCGCTGGACTGCACCGCCGCTCGGCAGCATGTCCCGGCGCGTGACCGGACCGTGTTGCTTGCGCAGCGCGATGCGCGGATGCGGGATGTGCGTGAAGATCGCGCTCACGACGCCCTTGGCCGGGACTTTGGCCCCGCATTCCGGACAGGTGTGAGTTGCAAATCCAACCTTCGCACCGCACTGTGGACATGACGACATGGTTTCTCCTCGTGTCGTGGCAATCGATGATCGTTGACGCAGCAGGCGCCGAAGATACAGCGAATGGCGCGGGCGCGGGCGTCAGGATTTCGTCAGCCGACGACGCGTTGCTGGCATTCCCACGCCTAGGAAGGCTCCAAATTGGTCGTCATTCGCGCGAAAGGGCGAATCCATCTAGGAAGGCTCCAAATAAGTCGTCATTCCCGCGGAAGCGGGAATCCATGTTGTTCTTATTCCATTGATCAAGAAGCAAAATGGATGACCAGCTCCGCTGTTGAGAGCCCCGCTTTCGTGGGGATGACGACAATTTTGTGCAGGGCTTCCTCAACCGGCGCGAAAATCAACAGCGCCGAAACGAATCGAAGAACGTCTTGTGCCCGGCAAGGATCTGCTGCTTGCTCTCCAGATTCGGATCGAGCGACCACGCGCCTTCTTCGTGCGTGCCGCCGAGCACGATGCCGTCGGAGCGCGGGAACATGTAGAGGTCGCCGTGAAGCACGGCGTACTCGACTTCCGGCTGCGGCAGCAGGATCGTCAACTGGCCCTT
>DATIEJ010000375.1:0-8253 GCA_035455825.1 Rhodanobacteraceae bacterium
GATCCACATTGTACGACTGGCATATGCCGGCAAGCGGCAGGCCGAGAAACAGCGTTGCTGATGCAAATACCGCTAGTCGACGCGATTCGAGCCGCATGCCATTTCCTCCTGTTTTGCGCGTGCCTCGCGCCAAGGTGGCTGCACATTGCCCTTCGTGCCCCAAATCGCTGATGAACCCGGCGCGCTCGGGAACATGTGAGTCGCGGGTCGTTCAGCCGGTGTTGCGGCGAGAGCAAACTCTTTTTCGACCGAACTGGAATTTCGATACCCGCGATCGCCGCGGCATGATCGATCACTTCGTTCGATTCGCTGCTGCTTTCACCTCGCGTCGACGAAATTGGTGTCGCATTCGCATCGACGCTTGTCATGCGCATCCGGCCCGTCGCGCGTTTCGCAATGATTCAGTTCCGGCCGCTTGCGGCAAGATCGATTCATACGCCGTTGAACAAGCGCAGCGGAGAATCGCCGCGAACCTGAACCAGCAGGAAGGAAGCTGGAGCGACGGTGCGAGGGAGCAAATTCGCGACCGATCGTAAAGGGACATTTCCAACCGTTGCTCCAGATCCGCGGGACCGCCCACCGGGCGCACCCGATCCGTCTTCGCCAACAGAATAGGAGAATTTTCTCATGCGCAAGCACGCCAACATCCTAGTAGGACTCGTTTTTGCAACAGCAATGCTGCAGGGCTGCAATCAGCAGGCAGACAACGCCGCCAAGGTCCAGGCCGACGTCGCAAAGGCGGAAGCCGATGGCCAGAAGAAGATAGTCGACGCGCAAGCGAAGCTCGACCAGGTCGTCGCGCAGAACAACAAGAACCTGGTCGGCACGGCGGCGGACGCGCAGAAGGATGCGGCCAACAATCCGAATGCGCCGCCTCCGGAAGCGAGCGCCGACGTCGCCAAGGCGCGCAGTGACGCCCAGGTCAAGGTTGCCGATGCGCAATACGACGTGGACAAGGCCAAGGCCGAAGCCGCCAAGCAGGTCGCCGACGCGCGCTGCGAATCGCAGGCCGGCGATGCGAACAAGCAGTGCCTGGCAGCCGCCAAGGCCGACTACGACACGGCAGTCGCGGCGGCAAAAGCCAAGAACGACGTGGCGCACGCGGCCCACTGACAATTCTTGCCGGACGAAACAGAGACGACGTTCGCGGGCCGTCCCAGCGCTCGCGAGCGCGTTCCAAACAAGACCATCAGGAGATTGTCATGCGCATATTCACAGTACTGACTCTGGCAACTCTCGCCGCCGCTGGCGCCGGCTGCAGCAGCACCGGCAGTGTAAAGACAGCGGAACCGCAGACTTTTACCTATGACTGTTCGGGCATGGGCAAAGGCTGGGGAGACTGCAATGAAAAAGCGGACGCACAGTGCGGCGCTCACAACTACACGGTCATCTCGCAGAAGGGCGACGCCGACGGCAAGAGTTCGAGCGGCAACTCGGAAATGAGGCGCACACTGGTAGTCAGCTGCAAGCACTGAGTTTGCGCAAAAGCGGTCCGAGTACGCTTCCAGATCGAGAAAGTTCAAGAAGCGTACTTTGACCGGCGCAGGTGTTCTTATGTTATCGGCCGCATGCACGCCGTTCCTGAAACGCGCGTTGCTAGAGCGCTCCACGCATTGCGTCTTGTTGCAATGTGGCTGTCGGCATTCGGGTAGCCGGCTCGCTTCACACCCAGCCACTCGGCTTTGGTCGCATGCGATTTCGAGCAGAATCGCGCGTCGGGATAATCAGTCGCGCAGGCCGGGTGAGCGCGGCGCGACCCCGCGTTACGCGCTGCAGGAACGAAGCGAACGCCGTAGCCTGCACTTCGGCCGGAGCAAGTCCTCGAGACGCCCGACGACGCATCAACTCCGTTGCCGTCGGCAGGAACGCGCAAGCGTCGCAAATCGAACGCGCCTGGCGAAACCGTTTTTCCGAGCGTTGCGCCATATGATGCGCACGACTTTGCCCGGTGCCGGCCGCGAACGAACCTCGAGTTGCGGTTGATCGCACGGCTTGCGGAAATCAGTTGCGCGACGCGGCAAGGGTATGTTTCAGCCGATCATCCCGGGCCGTGGTTGCCAACAGAGGCGAAGAACTCATGACCGCAGAAAGAAAGTCGATGGCGTTCGGCTGGTGCGTCTACGGGTTGGGGGTGATGGCGCTGGGCGCAGTGTGTCTGGCGTTCGGTGACTTCCATCCCGGGCAACCGGTACCGAAGGATTTTCCAGCCCGCACGGCGCTGGCCTACGCCGCGGCCGCGTTCATGCTCATCGCCGGCGCTGCCGTCCTGTGGCGACGGACGAGGGCTCGCAGCGCGGCGGCGCTCGCGGTTTACTTCGCGCTGATTGTCGTCGCGCTGATGAACGGCCGCGTGCTCCTGGCCCATTTCGCCGAGTACGGGCCGTACGAAAGCATCGCCATAGAACTCGCGATTGCCGCGGGCGCGCTGATCGTCTACGCCGCCAGCGCCGATATCGATGCGGCTTCGGCGTCGCGCCTCACGCGCGTGGCCCAGGTAGCGTTCGGGATTTGCGCGCTGATATTCGGCGGAGCGCATTTTGTCTACATGAACCTGACCGCGCCGCTGGTCCCGAAATGGCTGCCGCCGTCGCAAGAGTTCTGGGGATACGCAACCGGAGTTGCGCACATAGCGGCCGGTGTCGCGATCCTTACGGGCGTGAAGGCCCGCCTGGCCGCGATCCTGCTGACCGTCATGTTCGCTTCCTTCACGCCACTGGTGCACGTGCCCATGCTTCTGGCAGATCCCGCGAATCATTGGTTATGGAACGAGAACGCGGTGAACATCGCGCTGGTCGGCGCCGCCTGGGTCGTCGCGGACTCGCTGGCGTATTTGCAGGATGCTGCCCAGCGACAAGATGCCTCCCTGCGCTTGAGCCCGCAGTAGATTCGCGGTAATTTGCCGGCACCGCGCGACTCACGCGCGCCGCAAGCCCGGGCTGCGCTTCATGAGTGAAATCGGCGAGCTCGCAACGAAGACCGTTGCGCTGATCCATGCATTGCGCGAACGCGACGACAACACCGGTGGACACAGCGACCGCACGCGTGCGCTTGCGATCGAACTCGGCGCGGCTTCCGGCATGTCCGAGTCCGAGCTCGGCACGCTGAGCCTGGCCGCGCATCTGCACGACGTCGGCAAGATCGGCATACCCGACAACGTGCTGCTCAAGCCGGGACGCCTCGACGACGACGAGCTGCAGGTCATGCGCACGCATCCGCAGATCGGCCACGACATTCTCGTCACGATTCCCGATCCGCAGGTTGCGGCCGTGGCCCGCGTCGTGCTCCATCACCACGAAGGCTTCGACGGCAACGGCTACCCGAACCGCCTGCGCGGCGAACAAATCCCGGCGATGTCGCGCATCATTGCGATCGCCGACAGCTACGACGCCATGGCTACCGTGCGCCCGTATCACAAGCCGCGGACGCATGTGGAAATCATGAAGCTGATGTTCGATCAGCAGGCCGGAAAGTACGACCCGTACTTCGAACTGTTGTTCGCGGACGTCGCCGAACACAGTCCGTACCGGGCTGCCGCGAGCTGATCGCGCGGCGTTTGTCAGACGCATGCCTCGGGCCATGGACAAGACTCAACTCGGGGTAGTGCGCGGCATGTCCCTGGCCATGCTGACGGCTGTCGCAGCCTTCGCTTTCTCCGCCACGTATCTCTCGCGAGTCTGGGGATCGGACCTTGCGTCGCGGATCACGATTGCGGCATGGTCGATCGTGTTGCCGGCTTTCGCGCTGTTGGTCTGCATCGCGCGCCTCGCCAAGCATCGTTTCTTCACGCCCGAGGACATACATGGCAGCGGGCTGACCGGCGGCACCGAAAAGGCAAAACTGCTCCAGGCGCTGCTTCAGAACACGCTGGAGCAATCCTGCCTTGCACTGCCGATCTACATCGCGACTTCCATCGTCGTGCCCGCGACGCTGCTTGCCGTGGTTCCCGCGGCGGCAGGAATGTTCCTGATCGGACGCCTGTGCTTTTTCGCAGGCTACGCCAACGGAGCGCCATCGCGGGCGTTCGGTTTTGGCCTGACTTTCTATCCAACTGTTCTGCTGACGTTCTTGCTGGTAGTTCTCGGCGTATCGAAGGCGGTGCCCTGAGAGGGTGGACTTGACGGGCTCAGCAGGCCCTGGCCATACAGGTCCGCATGAGCGGCGCTTCGCAATGCGACCTCAAGCAAAATCGGCCCGCTCGACCCTCGCCCGTTCGAACGCATTGCCGCGATCTTCGAACTCCGGTGCTTCAGGACGCGGTGGAACACCGGTGACGAGGACATGTGACGGGAGTATGCTTTCGCCGTGCGCTGTTCGGGAGGTCGCCATGGGCTTCTTCACGATGAAATCTCACGCGGCGGTATTCGCCTGGGCGATGGCTGCGCTCGCCCTGTCATGCGATGCGGCTGCTGGAGATTTCATCTTCGGCGAAGACTTCGAAGGTGTTCCATCCTGCACCGGCGGAATCGGCTTCTCGATTGGCGCAACGCCGCCTGCGCGCACGGGTTCTCTCGGCACGCAACATCGCTACCTGGTCAAGCTGCATGCCTGCAATGTTTCCGGCACGGCGACGCTGGGACAAAGCGGAGCCCCGGATTCGTGGACGCGGACGCTCGATCCGGGCAGCCTTACTCTGGCCGACGGTGCAGTCGGGGTTGCATTGCTGACCGTCACGGTGCCGACCAATGCGGACGCAGGCCTGGGAACGTTCAACCTCAGCGCGACGCACAACGCGGAGCTGTCTTCTACCGATGTGACGCTCGATATTGCCAACGAATGGATCCTGCATTTCGCCCCGAATGGAACAGGATCGATAGGTAGCGCGCACAACTTTCCAGGTTCACTGATCATCAAGGTCGGAGCCAAGATCCGGCTGATTTCGGACGACACGACCGATACCCATCTCATTCATGCCGATGGTGGCACGGGGCTCATTCACCAGAACGTCGCCGGCCCGGGCTTGAGCGCAGGCCAGGAGTACGACTTGACCCCGACGGCGCCCAACACTCCATTGGCAGGGCATCTCTATTGTCACTACCACGGCGGCCCAGTAACCGTCGTGACCGTCGTGCCGTGAGGATGGTGGCCAGGGACGGAATCGAACCGCCGACACGGGGATTTTCAGTCCCCTGCTCTACCAACTGAGCTACCTGGCCATGGAATGCGGCGTCGTGCGGGCCGGAAGGGCCGCAGCGGAAGGGCGCGTATTACAGCGGCTTGGGTTGCGAGAGTCAAGTTTGGGTCGGTGAGCGTGGCGTCCTATCTTGAGCCTTTCTTGCAGGGCAGTCCGCCTTCGCTCGGCGGGATTCACACGATCCCCACCCACCCTCCCCTTGAAGGGGAGGGCTGTTCCGTCGCACGCGGCGTAATGTCCACTCCTCTTTCCAATGTCTGAATGCGCCGCTAACGCGCACGAAATTAAAGTGCAACGAAGGTCTTCGTTTTGCCGTCCTAGCAAGACAGCGCCGGCTGGCGCAGTCAGGAAGTCGAGGGTGTTTCGAATGCGATTGCCGTGGTTGTTGATGGCGCTTGCTTTGCTCGCAGGCGTGGTGCACGCCGATACGCGCGCGCATGAAGACGAGGAGTTTGCCCGCTACAAGCAATATGCGGGCGAGCCGATCGACGAGTTTCCGATGTTCAGGATGTGGAAGTGGCAGGTCGTCGGGCCGGAGCGGATCGTCATCTGGAGCACGATCAACGATGCCTATCTGGTCCGGGTCGAAAAGCCCTGCGTGCGGCTGGAATGGACGCACGCCGTGGTCGTGACGCAGAAAATGCGGCAAAAGGTATCGAAGAAGTTCGACTACGTCGTGTTCGGCAACCAGCGTTGCAAGATCGCCGAGATCCTTCCAGTCGACTACAAGGCGATGCTGAAGGATGGCAAGGGCAACGACGTGGGCGTCGACGCCTCGCCGAAGGCGCCTGAATCTCAGGTTTCCGGCGGCACGTAGCCGGCCGGCGCGGCCGAGCCTTCGCCGAACAGGAATTTTTCCATTTCGCCCTCGAGGTATTTGCGCGCCTTCGGGTCGAGCGGCGACAGGCGATTTTCGTTGATCAGCATTGTCTGGTGCGCCAGCCACTGCGACCACGCGGCCTTGCTGATGTGCTCGTAAATGCGCTTGCCGAGTTCGCCGGGATACGGCGCGAAGTTCAGGCCTTCGGCTTCCTGGTTCAGTTTGACGCAGAAGATGGTGCGGGGCATTGGTTGTTCCTTGCGGCGGAAAACGATGCAGGAGAGAGGCGCGCGTGCATTCCGAATGCAGTCGCTGGATCAGGCGCCACCCTCACCCCGGCCCTCTCCCGCCAGCGGGAGAGCGGGAACTGCATGTTGCTCTATTCGGACAGCTGCCCAAGCGAAGCTATCAGTTTACGCACCGGTGCGGGCAATCCCAATGCTGCGGCTTGCTCTGGATGCACCCAGCGGCGATCGGGATCGTCGGCGACGCGCGTTGCGGTGGCGACACGCAGCAAGAGCGGAGTGATTTCAAGCCGGTAGTGACTGAAACCATGGACGAAAGGCGGCAGGCCCGCGACGGCGCGCTTGCGGTTGATTTCGCCGTAGCGCACCGCATCGCGCTTTGCGCCAGCGCGATCGATAGCCTCGGGCAGGCTCCACAAACCCGCCCACACGCCGGTCGGCGGCCGGCGCTCGATCAGCAGGCGACCCTGCGCGTCGCGCAGCACCAGCATCACTGTCGAACGCGTGGGAATGTTGCGCGTCGGCTTTCGCCCAGGCAGCGTCGCAGTCAGGCCGCGCGCGAGGGCAACACAGTCGTCGGCCAGGGGACACTCGCCACAGCGCGGCCGCGTGCGTGTGCACACGGTCGCGCCGAGATCCATGATCGCCTGCGTGTAGTCGACGATCCGGCGCCGCGGTGTTTGCGTTTCTGCAATTGTCCACAATTTACTGTTCACCGCGCTTGCGCCTGGCCAGCCTTCGATGCCGCGCCAGCGCGCAAGCACGCGCTTGACGTTGCCGTCGAGGATCGGAAAGCGCAGGCCGTGCGCCTGCGCGAGGATCGCGCCGGCGGTCGAGCGGCCGATGCCGGGCAGCGCGGACAGTTCGTCGAAATCGCGTGGCAGGTCGCCACCGTGCTGCCCGACGCACAACTGCGCGGTGCGTTTGAGGTTACGCGCGCGGCTGTAGTAGCCCAGACCTGACCAGAGTGCGAAGACGTCGTCGAGTGGCGCTGCCGCCAGCGATGCCAGGTCCGGGAACTTTTCCACAAAGCGCAAAAAGTATGGAATGACCGTTGCGACCTGGGTCTGCTGCAGCATGACCTCGGACAACCATACGCGATAGGCGCTGCGCGGATGCTGCCAGGGCAGGTTGTTGCGGCCGTGCTTGGCGTGCCAGCGCAGCAGGCGCGGTGCGATCAACGAAGCCGTTCCCTGGATGATGCTAGAGGTGCCCTTGGCCATCGCGCAACGAATGCCCCCATCCGCCTTCGGCACCTTCCCCCGCTTCGCAGGGGAAGGGAAAAAAAAGACAGCAATCTGGAATCCTTCCTCCGCTTGCGGGGAAACATCGGCAGGATTGCCGATGTTTGCAGCGCATGCTGCCCGGAGGGCGCGCCACATGGATGTGGCGCGTACAAGGTGGCGGCAGCCGGAAGGGGGCGGGGCCAGCGGAGTTACCGCACAAATTCCTATGAGCCACCGGACTCGAGCCTTCCAATATCCGCGGGCAGCAACGCATCGACGAATGCGGCCGGATTGAAGATGCGCAGGTCCTCGGCGGTCTCGCCGAGGCCGACGTAGCGGATCGGCAGGCCGAATTCCTTGGCCAGGGCGAAAACGACGCCGCCCTTCGCGGTGCCGTCGAGCTTCGTCACGACGAGTCCGCTCACGCCGATCGCAGCGCGGAACTGACGCGTCTGGTTGATCGCGTTCTGGCCGGTCGTACCGTCGATGACGAGCAGCACTTCATGCGGCGCGTTCGCGTCGAGCTTGGTCAGCACGCGGCGGATCTTGGTCAGTTCGTCCATCAACCCGGTTTGCGTGTGCAGGCGGCCGGCGGTGTCGGCGATCAATACATCGATGTCGCGCGATTGCGCCGACTGCAGCGCGTCGAATATCACGCTCGCCGAATCCGCGCCCGGACCTTGCGCGATCACCGGCACTTCGTTGCGTTCGCCCCAGGTCTTGAGCTGCTCGACGGCGGCCGCCCGGAACGTGTCGCCGGCCGCGAGCAGCACGCTGCGGCCTTGCGTCTGCAGGCGGCGCGCGATCTTGCCGATCGTCGTGGTCTTGCCG
>DATIEJ010000376.1:0-3172 GCA_035455825.1 Rhodanobacteraceae bacterium
GCTGCAACGGCGCTACGACCTGATCCCGAATCTGGTCGAGACCGCCAAAGGCTACATGAAACATGAGCGCGAAACCCTCGAAGCCGTCATAGCCGCGCGAGGCGCCGCGGTCAGCGGACTGGCCGCCGCCAAGGCCAACCCTGGCGATCCAGCTGCAATGCAGCAATTGACCGGCGCGGAGAACCAGCTGACGGCGACCCTGGGCCGGCTGTTCGCGGTCGCCGAGGCCTACCCGGACCTGAAGGCAAACCAGAACATGATGCAGCTGTCCGAAGAGCTGACCTCGACCGAGAACAAGGTCGCATTCGCGCGCCAGGCGTACAACGACGCGGTCATGTTCTACAACAACAAGCGCGAAGTCTTCCCGAACTCGTTCGTGGCGAACATGTACGCATTCACGCCGGCCACGCCGCTCGAGATCGAGTCGCCGGAAGCGCGCAAGGCGGTGAAGGTGTCGTTTACCTGACAGCCGTGAGCCGTGAGCCGGTAGCCGGTAGCGGGAGAGCGCGTTTCGGCTGCGTGTGCCGGATCGCTGTTTTCCGGCTACCGGCTACCGGTTACCGGCTACCATCTTTTCCTCAATGAACTTCTTCGCCCAGCAGGAGCGCTCGCGCACACAGTCCCGGCGCATGCTGATCCTGTTCGCGCTGGCCGTGGCCGGGATCGTGTTCGCCGTCGATGTCGTCCTGATGATCGCGTTCGGGGCGGTCGGACACGACAAGCATCAAAAGCTCGACATGACCTCGATGCAGCCGCAGGTCATGTTCTGGTCGAGCCTGATCGTGCTCGCCGTCGTCGGCCTGGCAACGATGTACAAGATATCGACGTTGCGCAGCGGCGGCGGCGCGGTTGCGCAACAGCTCGGCGCCACCCTGGTGCCGGCCGACACGACGAACTTCGCCTACCGGCGCCTGCGCAACGTCATCGAGGAAATCGCGATCGCTTCGGGCGTGCCGGTGCCCGAGATCTACGTGCTCGAGGACGAAGCGGCGATCAACGCGTTCGCGGCCGGCTACACACCGGCGGACGCGGCGGTCACGGTGACGCGCGGCTGCCTGGACAAGCTCACGCGCGACGAGTTGCAGGGCGTCATCGCGCACGAATTCAGCCACGTGCTCAACGGCGACATGCGTCTGAACATCCGCCTGATGGGCGTTCTGTTCGGCATCCTCGTGATCGGCATCGTCGGGCGCAAGGTGATCGAGGGCACCGGACGCAGCCGCGACTCCGGTGGCGCCGTCGCGTTCGGCATCGCGATCCTCGCGGTCGGCTATATCGGCGTTTTTTTCGGACGGCTGATCAAGGCCGGCATTTCGCGCCAGCGCGAATATCTCGCCGACGCGTCGGCCGTGCAGTTCACGCGCCAGACGCTCGGCATCGGCGGCGCGCTGAAGAAGATCGGCGGGCTTGCCGAGGGATCGAAACTCGCCAGTGCCGAGACCGAGGAGGTCGCGCACATGTTGTTCGGCGACGGCGTCGGCTATTCGGCGCTGTTCGCGACGCATCCTCCGTTGGTCAAGCGGATCAAGCTGCTCGACCCGCAGTTCAACCCGAAGGAGTTCGAGGACATCGCGCGCGCGTGGTCGGCGCCCGTGCAGGCCGGCGAGGAAGAAAGCGCCGACGTTTCGATCGCCGGATTCGCGCCGGCCGTCGCCATGCCGCGCCGCGCTTCGACGTCGCGCCTGGCGACGCAGTCCGGCGACTTGCCGCAGGCGCAGTCGCGGCTGAACTTGTCAGCCGCGCAGATTTCCGAACATGCCGGCACCCTGACGAGCAACGACCTGACGAATGCCGGCGCGATCCACGCCAGCCTGCCCGAAGGGTTGCGCGCCGCGGCGGGTTCGGTCGATCGCGCGACCCAGCTGATCTTCGCGCTGGCATTGCATGCCGATCCGGCGGTGCGGGCGCGGCAATTGGCCATTGTGGAAAAGTATATCGATGCCGGGACGCGCGCCGGCACCGAACAGCTCGCCGGCGACCTGCCGCAGCTGCACGCGCTGCAGCGGCTGCCGCTGGCACAGCTCGCGTTCCCGGCCTTGCGCCGGCGTCCGCGCCCGCAGCTGCAGACGTTCCTGATCGCGCTCAACCAGCTGATGCAGGCCGATGGCCGCATCGAGCTCGAGGAGTATTGCCTGGGCAAGCTGATCACGGTGCAGGTCATCGATGCGCTCGATCCGTCGAAGACCCGGCCATCGGGCTCGGCCAAGCTGCCGTCCTGCGCTGCCGATCTTGCCGACGTCTTCGCACTCGTCGCGCGCCACGGCACCGACGACGATGCCGACGCGCAGCGCGCCTACCTGCTGGGCATGCACGAAGTCCTGCCCGACGCGATGCCGGCCTACGCACCGCCGCAGGAGTGGGTATTGGCGCTCGACCGGGCGCTGATGAAACTCGATCAACTCGCACCGGCCGGCAAGGAACTCGTCGTGCGCGGCCTGGCCCAGGCGATCGGCGCCGACGGCGTCATCACGGTTGCCGAGGCTGAACTGCTGAGGACGATCTGCGCGGCGCTGCATTGTCCGTTGCCACCGATGGTGGACGGAGCGGCGTAGCCGCCGCTTTGCTTTAGCCCTCCCGTTCAAGCGGAGGGTTGGCTCGGTATGGCGTTTTCTTCACTCCGCGGAAGCCTGCACTCTCTTGGCTCGTCATTCCGGCGCAAGCCGGAATCCAGCTCCTTGCTATTCAAGCTATTTGAAGTGCAAAGCTTCCACTCGCCCTACGGGCGAGCGGGTAACTTTTCTTTGCTTGTGCAAAGAAAAGTCACCAAAAGAAACACACCCCGAGTAGCGCGCCTTCCGGGCATCCTGCCCTCCAGGTTCGCGAGCGGGCTCCGGGGGGCGCTGAGCGCACATCCGTGTGCGCGCAGCGCCCTCGCGCGCATCCTGCGCGCGCCCCTTCGGGCTTTTCCTCCACCCGCTCGCCGCGCCACAGGGGCCCCATTCGGGCGGCATCCTGCCGCAGAAGCGGCCGCTCGCCCTTTTCACCCTTATGGCAAGTTTGTATGGGAGCGAACTGTCGCGTTGATGCGGTCAGTCGATCTTTCTGTCTCCCGAACCGAACAACAGAAACACGACAGCTCCCGTCAGCGCGATCGCGCCGGTCACGAAGAACGGGACGGCGAAGCTGCCGGTGCGGTCGACGAGCCAGCCGGTCACGAAGACGCCGAAGATTC
>DATIEJ010000377.1:0-4147 GCA_035455825.1 Rhodanobacteraceae bacterium
CATGTTGTCCTTGTAATTGTCCCAGTGGCCCGAGCGCTTCCACAGCGCAACGTCGAGTACCTGCGGGCCGCGCACTTCGCCGTAACCGGTCTCCTGATAGACGCGACGCATGTGCTGTTCCACGACTTGCCAGATCGACCAGCCCTTCGGATGCCAGAAGATCAGGCCCGGCGCTTCTTCCTGCAGATGGAACAGGTCGAGCTGCTTGGCCAGCTTGCGGTGATCGCGCTTCTCCGACTCTTCCAGCTGCGTCAGGTAGGCCTTCAGATCCTTGTCGTTCAGCCACGCAGTGCCGTAGACCCGCTGCAGCATCTCGTTGTTCGAATCGCCGCGCCAGTACGCACCGGCTACCTTCATCAGCTTGAATGCCTTGAGCCGGTTCGTGTTCGGCACGTGCGGTCCACGGCAAAGATCGATCCAGTCGCCCTGCCCGTACAGCGAGATTTCCTCGCCCGGCGGAATGATGTCGTCGATTATCTGCGCCTTGTAGATCTCGCCCTTGTTCTTGAAGAACGTAATCGCATCGTCCTTGGCCATGACGCTGCGCTCCACCGGCAGCGACTCGGCGGCGATCTTGCGCATTTCGGCCTCGATCTTTTCCAGGTCATCCGGCGTGAACGGCGTCTTGCGCGCGAAGTCGTAGTAGAACCCATTGTCGACGACCGGGCCGATCGTGACCTGGGTGTCCGGAAACAGGCGCTGCGTCGCCTGCGCGAGCAGGTGCGCGGTCGAGTGGCGAATGATGTCGAGCGCGTCCGGACTTTTCTCGGTGACGATCTCGAGCTTCGCGTCGCGATCGATGCGGTAGCTCGTGTCGACGAGCTTGCCGTCGACCTTGCCCGCGAGCGCGGCCTTGGCCAGGCCGGGGCCGATCGACGCGGCGACGTCCAGCACGCTGACGGGATGCTCGAACGGGCGCTGACTGCCGTCGGGGAGGGTGATGTTGATCATGGCGATGGTTCCAGGTCTGCGGTCGATGCCAGTCGCTATCGTCAGCACCTCTCCCGCTGGCGGGAGAGGTCGGCGCGCACAGCGCGCCGGGTGAGGGTGGCGTTCAAAAGGGGCGTTGCGTCAGGCGGATACGCCACCCTCATCCGCCTTCGGCACCTTCTCCCGCCAGCGGGAGAAGGAAAGCTTCGACCGTCGAAAGTTCAGGCAACAAAAAAGGCGCCGAGCGCCCTGTGGTTCACGGGTTGCCCAGCGATACGGCTTTCAGGTTTGGGAAGTTCGCGTTGACATGTCACACACTCGGCCTGCGCCTGCGCGCGGCCACCTTTGGTTTGCCGAGTTGGATTTTGGCACGCCCGGCCTGGCAGTTCAATCGCCCGACCTTACCCCCACATGCCGTTCGCGTTGAGCGTAGCTCGCGCAGCGAGCGAAGTCGAAGGGCAGGAGCCTGAGTGCCTAAGACCATGGATGGTCGAGAGAGGCCGAAACGTCGTAGCCCCTTCGACTTCGGCCCTTTCGGGCCTACGCTCGGGGCGAACGGCAACGCAATAGACGGGCTGCGTCGGATTGGGACGAAGCGACCGCAAGTCGTTAAGATCGCACCATCAAAAGAGCAGGCCATCGCGATGACCCAGGGTACCCACGAATTCGTCGACGATCCGCGCAATCGCGACATCCGCATCTACGTCAACGGCGAAATGAAGCCGCGCGCCGAGGCGACCGTGTCGGTGTTCGACTCTGGTTTCGTCCTCGGCGATGGTGTCTGGGAAGGCCTGCGCGTTCACTCGGGGCGGATCGCCTTCCTCGACCAGCACCTGGACCGGCTGTACGAAGGCGCGAAAGCCATCGACATGGACATCGGCCTGGCGCGCGAGGAACTGACGCGCGCGCTCTACGCCACGCTCGCGGCAAACGGCATGAGCGAGCACGTGCATATACGTCTGATGGTCACTCGCGGCGTCAAGCGCACGCCATACCAGGATCCGCGCATGACGATCGGCCCGGCGACGATCGTCATCATTCCCGAGTATAAAAATCCCAAACCCGAAACGCTGACGCGCGGCATCCGCCTGTTCACGGTGCATGTGCGCCGCGGCTATCCGGATGTACAGGATCCCAAGCT
The DNA here is from genome assembly GCA_035455825.1 of Rhodanobacteraceae bacterium. Taxonomy (GTDB): domain Bacteria; phylum Pseudomonadota; class Gammaproteobacteria; order Xanthomonadales; family Rhodanobacteraceae; genus Rudaea. The sequence continues at coordinate 2,072 of DATIEJ010000377.1, forward strand.
CAACAGCCATAGCAAGCTCAACTGCATTACCGCCTGCATCCAGGCGACGAAGGCGGGCGCCGACGAAGCGTTGATGCTCGATCCGCATGGCTTCGTCGCGACCTGCAACTCGACGCATTTCTTCATCGTGCGCAAGGGCGAGGTGTGGACGTCGACCGGCATGTACTGTCTCGGCGGCATCACGCGCGCAAACGTGCTGCGCGTCTGCCGCGACAGCGGCATTCCGGCGTTCGAGAAATCCTTCAGCCTGACCGACGTCTATGGCGCCGACGAAGCGTTCGTCACCGGCACGTTTGCCGGCGTCGCGCCGGTCGTCGATGTCGACGGTCGCAAGATCAGCGCGGGACGCGGGCCGATGGTCGAGCGGTTGCAGAATCTGTATCGCGAGTTGATTGCGCGCGACGTGGCGTCGCGCACGCTGCCGCGATGATGTAGCCCGCGAGCCGGCAGAACGGAAAAGAACCCGTTCGCCCTGAGCGTAGCGCCGAAGGCGCGAAGTCGAAGGGCATTGACGTTTCGGCCTCTCTCGACCATCCATGGTCTTCGAGGCACTCGGGTTCCTGCCCTTCGACTTCGCTCGCTCCGCGAGCTACGCTCAGCGCGAACAGATGAATGTGTTCCAAGGCCGAATGACACGATGACGCCAACCCCCACCCGCATCGCCATGTGGTCCGGCCCGCGCAATATCTCGACCGCGATGATGCGCGCGTTCGAGAATCGCGGCGATTGCGCCGTCGTCGACGAACCGTTCTACGCGCACTATCTGCAGCAGACGCAGCTCGACCATCCCGGCCGCGACGAAGTCATCAGGGCCGGCGAAACCGACTGGCGCCGGGTTGCCGATTTCCTGAGCGGCCCGGTTCCCGAGGGCAAGAGCGTGTTCTACCAGAAGCACATGACCCATCACATGCTGCCGCACATCGGCCATGAGTGGTTCGGCGCAGTGACGCACGTATTCCTGATCCGCGACCCGCGCGAAGTGCTCGCCTCGTATCTGAAGAGCCGCCCGCACGCGACGGCCGAAGACATCGGCGTGCTTCAGGAAGCAGCGCTGTATGAAGAAATAGCGGCGCGCACCGGCAAGCTGCCGCCGGTGATCGATGCCGACGAATTCCTGAAGTCGCCCGAAGCGCACCTGCGCGCATTGTGCACTTTGCTGGATATTCCATTCACCGATCGCATGCTGCACTGGCCTGCCGGCCCGCGTCCGAGCGACGGCATCTGGGCGCCGTACTGGTACGCCGCGGTGCTGAAGTCGACCGGCTTCGAGCCTTGGCGGGAACGCGAACACGGCGTGTCCGCCGCGCATCGTCCGGTCATTGACCGTTGCATGCCGCTGTACGAGCAAATGTTCTCGCGTCGCATCACGCCTTCCAACTAGCTCGATCCTCAGTCGTTCACCTCTCCCGCTGGCGGGAGAGGTCGAGGCGCGAAGCGCCTCGGGTGAGGGTGGCGCTTGGGTTTAGCGAATCGCCTCCGGCTGTGCCACCCTCATCCGCCTCGGCACCTTCTCCCGCGAGCGGGAGAAGGGAACTTCGGCAACAGCTACGGAGCGACTGCCGCTTCGATCCAGACTGGCAGCCCATTCAAGGCAGCATTTCCGGAAGCGTGGTCGAGCGCCAAAGGATCCGTAAGGTCGTTGTAGCTTGCACCCGCGACTGTGGCGGCGCGCGCAAGGCGCACGCCTTCGCACTGGTGGCCGAATCCATGCGGCAGGCAAACGACTCCGGGCATCATCGAATCGCTCGCGCGCGCCTCGATCCGAATCGAACCGGTGCGCGAGCGCAACTGCACGGTGGCGCCGTCTTCGAATCCACGCGCGCGCAGATCGGCGGGATGCACGAGCAGATGATGCCGCGGCTTGCCTTTGATCAGTCGCGGCGCATTGTGCATCCACGAATTGTTGCTGCGGATCTCGCGCCGGCCGATCAGCTGCAACTCACCTGTCGAAAACGGCTCGCTCAAATCGGCAGCAAGACGCGCCGCTTCCTCGAGCATCAAGGGTGGCGCGCATTCGATTGCGCCGGTCGCGGTCTGCAGTCGCGCCAGCAAATTCGGCCGCAGCGGGCCGAGGTC
>DATIEJ010000378.1:0-3942 GCA_035455825.1 Rhodanobacteraceae bacterium
GCCGTGCGAGTACCTGCGCGCGCATTCGCCGAGCGCCGAAGTGCAAGGCCACGGTCCCGGCCAGCGCGTCCTCCAGCACGGCAAGCGCAACGTCAACATCGACGAGATCTCGCCGGTCGGCCACTACGGCGTGCTGCTGAAGTTCGACGACGGCCACAACACCGGCATCTTTTCCTGGGACGTGCTCTACGACCTCGGCCGCAACCAGGCGAAGAACTGGCAGGCTTATCTGGACGCACTCGAAGCCGCGAAGTTGTCGCGCTAGGGGCGCGCGCTCAGCCCCCGTCATTCCCGCACACCGGGACTCCACTCCCAGTCGTCATTCCCGCGGCTCTCAACAGCGGAGCTGGTCAAGCGGGAATCCATCTTGATCTTGTCTTATTTTGGTCAAAAGCGAATCTCGGTCAAAAGCGAAAATGGATTCCCGCTTCCGCGGGAATGACGGCAAAAAATAGGACCGCGTGCTACCGGTCGCCACCTCGCCAGCCAGCGAGCTACTGTCGGTCGAACACGCCGCGTCACTCGATCCGGCGCAGCACCTGCCGAAACAATGAAGCGCTCGCCATCGCGGCAGGAGCCAGTCGTCACCAACCCCCGCCGCCACCCCCACCACCGCCGCCAGACGAACCGCCCCCACCGCTCCCGGACGAAGAGCCCGGCGCCGTCGACGACGACGAGATCGCCCCGCTCAGCGATGAACCCAGACCGCTGGTAAAACTGCCGAGATTCGACAGTCCGCCCGCGTTGCCTTGATACCAGGCCATCGAACTCGCGGCCGCGGCCGCCGCCGCGGGTCCGACCACGGCGGCGAAGCGGTCGGCCCAGGTTTTTTCGACGCCGAGCGCCAGCGCATACGGAAGGAACTTCTGGAATTCGTCGGCCGTCATCGGCGGCGCGGTCTGGCGGGCCAGTTCATCGCGCTCGGCGACGCCGAGGTACAGGCGCAGCCCGGCGATCCGGTCGAGCAATTTGCGGCCCTCGAGCGTCGGCGCCTTGAGCCACTGGAAGAATGCGATGTTCGTCGCGATCAGCGCGGCCACGACGATCGCGAAACCGGCGCCGGTCATCCAGACGAATGCGCCGATGCCGAACAGTTCGCCAAGCACGAACGGCGTGGCGAAGAAGGTCAGGAACAGCGCGGCCGCGTAGGCGCCCACGCCGGCCGGCTGGCGCCATGCCTTGATCGCGCTGCTGACCAGCGCGACGACGCCGAACGTCCAGCCCGAAAGCCAGACCACCATGAAGCCGGCGCCGGCCGTCGCCGGACCGCCGCCGCGCGCGAACAGTCCGAGCAGAAGCGCAACGACGCACAGCAGCACGCCGGGAATCACGAGCGTGCTGTTCGTGTGGAAATAGCGTCCGGCGTTTTCCTTCTTCAGCAGCGCCTTGTGCTTGCCCAGGGCCGCGGCGATCGTCGTGTGTTCAGACTGTTTCAGGACCAGTTCGTCGCGCGACCCGAGCACGCTGTCGAGCAGCGTTGCCTCGGCCGGCGGCGGCAACTCGCGCGCCTTGGCGGCGCGGCGCAGGCTGAACGTCGAGTCGTCCTGGCGGATCGTCAGCGCGCCGCGCACGGCCAGGTCGACGATGTCGGCGGCGAAGCAGCGGTCGTCGTACTTCATGCGTTCGATATGTCGCAGCGCTCCGGGCGAGAAACCCTCGGGCGCTTCGTATTGCGGCATGATCACGCCGGCTTTCGGATCGCGGCCGACGCGCAGCCACTGCCACAGATAGTAGAGCCAGACCAGCAGCAGGCCCGCGCCTCCGATCAGCACGCCGGCATTGTCGCGCAGGAACCAGCGCGCGCTGTCCGCGGCGGTCGGCGCGGCGACGATGCCCTTCGGAAATGTAACGACGACGGTGAGGCCTTCGCTTGGCCCGAGGCGTCGCAACGCGCGCACGACCGCGTGCGATGGCGCATCGACCGCCGCACGGTAGTCCGCGCCTTTGGCGCCCTGGACTCCGGTATATGCCTCGACGTGCATCGCGTCGGTGTCGATCGAGTCCGGCAACGTCACCGCGGCACTGGCCGCGTCGATCGCAAAGTCCCAGCCGTTGCCGGTCACGTTCCAGTACAGCTCGTCGTGATCGTCGAAGAAGCCGAGCTGGCGCGTCGTCCTGTAGCCCAGCACGTAGGTGTACTCGCCGGGCGCCAGGGTCGTGTTCTTGTCGCCGAAGTAGACGCGCACGCCATTGACCTGCGCCTCGGTGTGAAACGGTTCGTTGGCGCCGTCGCGTGTCAGCGTCAGCGGCGTGAAGTCGACGTGCACGCGGTTGCCGAGACGGTCGCGGTAGTCGGTCGGGAAGTCGCGATAAATGCCGTGGCGGATGCGGTCGCCCTCGGCACGCACGCGGATCGTCTCGTCGACCAGCATGCTCGCATCGGTCGCAACGTCGATCTTGCTGTGGAATTCGAGGATGCGTTCGTCGGCATGCGCAACGGTAAGAATGCCGAGGACAGCGCAGGCAATGCAGAACAGGCGTGCGATCGGGTTCATAGTTTCACCGCCTCGCGATCTTCGGTCTGGAAGAAATCCTGCGCGCAAAAACCGAACGGCCCGGCCAGCAGCAGTTCGGGGAAGTGCTGGATGTGCGTGTTGAACTGGCGTACCGCGCCGTTGTAGAAGCGCCGCGCGTATTGCAGGTGATCCTCGACATCGACGAGGTCGCGCTGCAGCTGGAGGAAATTGCCGCTGGCCTTCAGGTCCGGATAGCGCTCCTGCAGCGCCAGCAGTTGCGTGACCTGCGCCGCGAGTTCGGTTTCGATCTGCCCGCGCTGTGCGATCGTGCCGCCGGCCTGCGCGCGCGTGCGCAGTTCGGTGAGCGCGCTCAATGTCGAGCGTTCGTGCTCGGCGTAACCCTTGACCGTCGCGGCGAGCTGCGGCACCAGGTCGTGGCGGCGCTGCAGCTGCACGTCGATGTCGGCCCAGGCCGCGCGCACCTGGTTGCGCTCGGCAACCAGTTCATTGAACGTCATGCCGACGTACAGCAGCAATGCGATGACGGCGCAGCCCGCGATCCACCAGATCATTCGCCCTCCCCTTGGTCGAAAGCGGCATCGCGCGCCGCGATTTGCGCGATAATACGGTAACGCTCCACAAAGGCGAATGGCCGTGCCCGAAGGTCCCGAAATCGATACCGACAAGCTGCGCGAAACGATCGACGAGGAGATCGAGAAGGAGGGCAGCAGCCTGCTGCGCACGGTCGCGCTGACGACGGCAATCCTGGCCGCGCTGGCCGCGATCGCCTCACTCAAGGCCGGCGCCACGGTCAATGAAGCGCTCGCGCTGAAGACCGAGGCCACGCGCCTGCAGGCCGAAGCCTCGGACCAGTGGGCCTACTACCAGGCCAAGGGGCTGAAGGCGACCGTCACCGAAGTGTCGCGCAACACCTGGATCGCGCTCGACAAGACACCGCCGGCGGAACTGGCAAAAAGCGAGGAGCGTTACGCCGAGGACCAGAAAAAGAGCAAGGAAAAAGCCGAGGAGCTCGAAAAGCAACGCGACGAAAAGAGCGCCGAATCCGATCACCTGATGCACCACCATCATTTCTTCGCGCAGTCGGTCGCGTTCCTGCAGGTGGCGATCGCGCTCGGCGCTGTCGCAGCGCTGACGCGCAAGAGCGCTGTATGGGTCGGATCGCTCGTCCTCGGCCTGGCCGGTGCTGGCGTGTTCGCCTATGCATTCCTTGCCTGACCCTTTCACGGACTCAACGTCGATGATCGAAGCGCACGACGATCCGAACAAGACGACGCACTTCGGCTATCGCGACGTGCCGGTCGACGAGAAGCAAAAACTCGTCGGCCGCGTGTTCACGTCGGTCGCGTCGAAATACGACCTGATGAACGACCTGATGTCGCTCGGCGTGCATCGGATCTGGAAGCGCTGGTTCGTCGGGACCAGCGGCGTGCGCGCCGGTGATCGCGTGCTCGACCTGGCCGGCGGC
>DATIEJ010000379.1:0-5541 GCA_035455825.1 Rhodanobacteraceae bacterium
GAAGCGAACTTTCGCCTGCGCATGCGCTTCCGTCTTCTCGCGCCCGTAAGCCAGCGGCACCGGCTCGCTAACGCCGCGCGGCGCATCGCCAGTCGCTCCGCCCTGGCGACCGCCGCGATCGACTGACCTTTCCATGTGCCGTATCGATGCGTCGGCCGCCAGGGCATCGCGCAAACGGGTGTCGGCCTCGATCATCGCCAGCAGGTCCGGCTTGTCCAGGGCGTACGCCTCGAACCAGTTCGCTTCCTCGCTCGCAAGCTGGCGGTCCAGGTAACGAACCATCCAGGCCTGCTCGAGCCAGGCTGTCATCCGTGTCGGCGTCGTGGTCGGGGTCACGTAGTGAATCTCCAATCGATCAAAAACGATTCCCCGTGCAGGCCAAGGTGTCGCTGCGGCAGCCGTTGTCTCACGGTCCACCTCCGATACCGGCCTGTTCCAGCAATGTGCGGAAGCGTTCGCGGGCGCGAAACACGACGCGATGGAAGTGCGCGGGGTCGATGTCCAGTGCGCGGCACACCTCGTCCTTGTCCTGTTCGTCGAGGTAGAAGCGCGCGAGGATCTCGCGGTCGCGAGCGACCGGCATCTCGGCGAGGAGGGTGCGCAGCATCGTGGACAACTGGGTCGCTTCGAGCCGTGCCGTCGGATTGTCGCCGTCGGCAATGTTTTCGATCGTCGAGTCGCTCTGGGTAGGACGGCGCCGGCGGTATTCGGCGGTCGTTGCATAGACTGCCGCGGCCTGAACGTAGCCGGGCAGTGCGCCGGAGTCGTGGATCGCGCCCACGCGCAGACGCTCGATCACGCCGGCAAGAACATCCTGAACCAGATCGTCGACGATCGGATCGCCGGGGCGGCAATGCCGGCGCACCAGCGCGCGCACGCCGCGCTCGAATCGCCGCACGAACTCGCTCTCGGCGGCGCGATCGCCGCCGGCGATGCGGGCGACGAGATCGGGTTCCGCGCCCGCAGCCGCCATCGGTTCGTAACCGGCAGACATCCCGTCCCCCTGGACCTGTCCTTCAGTCAAGCCTATACAAAATCGGGCGCTTTGATAAGCGCTTTCGGCCTGCAAGTTGGTGCAGGCAGCAAAGTGAGCACGACGATGACAGATCGGCGTTTGACACGGCCAAAGGGTCGAAATCAGCGGCGCGTAAACCCGCCGAGCAGTCCGCCAAGGCCCGACAAGTCAAGGTTACCGCCACCGTGGCCAAGAACCGCATTGAGCAGGCCGCCAACAACACCGCCCTGCTGCTGGATCTGCTGCGACTGCTGGCCCAGCATGCCTCCGAGGGAGCCAGAATCGATTCCGCCACGTTGGACGCGGTTCGCCAGCGCCGCCATCACGATCGGCGCGAGGATTGCCATCAGTTGACCGGCGCCCTGCTGGCCAAGGCCGGTGACGTGGCCAAGACCCTGGTCCGCGGCGTCCCGGTTCGCGCCGAAGATGTGACCGAGGATCGCGCCGCCAATACCGGAGCCGCCGCCGCCGAGCACGTTGCCGAGTATCGACGAGATGTCCTGCCCGGCATGGTCGCCGAGCACGTTGTGCAGCGCATCCGCGCCGGACGGCGTGCTGGCATTGTGGGCCATGCCGCCGACGATCAGCGGCAACGCGTGTTCGACCGCGTCGCGTGCCTGATCCGGCGTCGTGCCCAGCTGCGCGGCAATCTGTGCGATCTGCGGGTCGCCGATGTGCGCCAATATGCTGTCGACCAGATTGGTCATGGCTTGGTCCTTCAAGGAATTCGGGATAGCGCCAAAGCTCGCTCCATTGCCGAGTGACGCGCACTCGGCAGCATACTCCTACGCGACCCATGGCAGGTGATGTGGCGCCGCGCTGGTCAGAACAAGTCTTGATCGCTGCGCCGACGGTCTGTTCGAAGGGTTGGATGCCGGATTGCAGCGCCCGAACTGGCGGGGACCCGACCTGCGCCGTTATGCTAGGCGTGCACCGCGGAATTTCCGCCGATTGCCCATTCAAGGCCAACGGAATCTCATGCACGAATTTCCACCGGTAGCGCTGATCGGCGTGCCGACCGACATCGGCGCGGGCGACCGCGGCGCCTCCATGGGCCCCGAAGCGCTCCGCGTTGCCGGCATCGCCGAAGCATTGACCGCGCGCGGACTCGAAGTCATCGATCGCGGCAACCTGTTCGGTCCGCTCAATCCGTGGCTGCCGCCGAGCGGTGGATTCCGCCATTTGCGCCAGGTCGTGGAGTGGAATCAGGAAGTGCTGCGGGCCGTATCCGCCGAACTGGCAGCCCATCGGCTGCCGCTGATGCTCGGCGGCGATCATTGCCTGGCGATCGGGTCGATCACCGCGGTGGCGCAGCATTGCCGCGCGACCGGCAAGAAACTGCGCATCCTCTGGCTCGACGCGCATGCCGACTTCAATACGTCGGTGCTGACGCCGTCAGGCAACATCCACGGCATGCCGGTCGCGTGCCTGTGCGGCAATGGACCGAAGGAGCTGACCGAACTCGGCGGCAGCGCGCCGGCCATCGCCGCCGACTGCATCCGCCAGATCGGCATTCGCTCGGTCGACGCCGGGGAAAAACGGCTGGTCCGCGATTTCTCCCTCGACATCTACGACATGCGCTACATCGACGAGATCGGCATGAAGCGGGTCATGGAGGAGGCGCTCGATGGCGTCGATTCGAACACGCACCTGCACGTGAGCTTCGATGTCGATTTCCTCGATCCCGACATCGCGCCGGGCGTCGGCACGACGATCCCTGGCGGACCGAACTATCGCGAAGCACAGTTGTGCATGGAAATGATCGCCGACACCGGACTGATGGGCTCGCTCGACATCGTCGAGCTCAACCCCGCGCTCGATCATCGCAATCAGACGGCGCGCCTGGCGGTCGACCTGATCGAAAGCCTGTTCGGCAAGTCGACGTTGATGCGCGAATAGCGCGCAACAGGGTGTCCCGGCCAGGGAATTGGCCCGGGAAAGACACGGGCTTGGAACCAGGGACGCAACGTCGACGGTGCGAGTAGCGCATCCGCACGCCGCGGCCCGGCCGGTTCTACTCGAACGTGCTGAAGAAAATGTCGTCCGTCGTGTTCAGGCAACTGGCCGGAGCGGCCAGGATGGCAGGATCTATGACATCGGTGATGTGCGTCGGGTGGAACTGGAGCAAGGTCTGCGTATTGGCCGGGCAGCCGTCCAGATTGCAGTAGCTCATGATCGTTCCGGCACCGGCCGCAGGGCATGTCGGTGTTCCGGAGAAACACGGTTTCGTCACGTTGTTGATGACATACGATTCGCCGCTGTAGCAGGTATCGATCGTGTTTGTGCCAACCGGCGCGGTTCCCGTCGACACGTCCGTGCAGTGCGTATGCCAGGCGCCGAAGTTGTGCCCGATTTCGTGGCCGACGAGTCGCGCATTGAGCTGGTCGCTCTGGTCGATCGCCAGGCTCGTGCAGACCTGATTGACGCTGTAGCTGCCTACCGTGTCCGTGCCTTGTGCGGTGCCCTTGTTGCAGTACTGGTTGATCCAGGCTATGCCCGATGAAACGCAGCCGCTGGGTGAACTTGCAATGACGCCGGACAGCAGCGCTGCAAACGCCCGCGGCACGCCGGCTTCGTTCGTCTTCCAGTAGCTGGCGAAGGTATCCAACTGGCCGGTCGACGCGCCTTCCGTGAAGCTCGCATAGGGATCGGTGGCGGCGTTGGTACGCAGGATCGTCATGCCGATATGCAGTTGAACCTGCAGATCACGCTCGTACATGAGATTCATCGTGTTGAACATCGACGCAATATAATTCGTCGCGTTCGTCGTGTTGTTCGAGAACATCCTCGACATGAACAAGCTGTCGGTATCGACCGCGACGACGGCGAAACGCAGCGTGTGACCTGCTGTCGCGGCCTGAGTGGCCCTGGCGATCTGTGCAGCCAGACTCACCTGTCCGCTCGGCGACAGGTTGACCAGGCGCTCGGTTTCATTGCCGCAGCGGAACTCGAATTTGAACCCGGTGGGCAAGTCCGACTCGAGCTTGACCGCAACGAGAACGGTCGATGCGCCCGCCTGCGTCGCGTGCAGCGCGAACGAGCCTTCGGGCCCTTCACCGCTGCCGCGCAGAAAGGACGACCGCGGGCTCAGGGTCAGCGCGACCCGCGCGCTGCCGTCATCGGAATAACCGCGCAGGAAAACCAGATCGCTGCGCGGAAGCTCGACACGTCCCGAGGCCGTCTCGGCGTACACGTGCGCGTTGGTGGCGTAAATCGGGACGCGCTGGAAGCGGATCATTGCCGACTTTGTCGGGCCGATCGGAAACGTGTCGACTGCCAGCGACTGCGATGTGTGCAACGCCGCCAATTGCGAAAGCGTCGAGCTATCCAGAATCCGCTCGGCGGCCGGCGCCGACTGCGCCGCCAGGAACGCAGTCGCGAGGACGAACAGGGTCCAGCGCAGACGCATCATTTGCCATCTCCCGATGCCAGCGGAACGGGCATTCGAGCATTGTCAGTTAACGCGTCGTTGCCGACCCTTGTCAACCGGTTTCGCGTTCGCGAGGCTTAGGCAAGTCGGGAAACGCTGGCCGGCGAAACTCGTGAACGCGAAGATTGCCCGGAGTCCCTCGGTCAACCCGCCGGATCGGGCGCGAACCCGCCATTCGGGAACGGTTGCGGCTCGACCGCGATCGGGCGCGGCGTCGGGATCACGCCGCGCGCGACGAGGTTGCGATAGCTGTCGTACCAGACCGAATCGACTTCGTCGGGACTCGAGCTCGCGCGTTCGAACGTCGTGTAGCTGGCGTACGAGGATTCGCGCGCTCCGTGTCCGGTTCCGAGCGATTCCTCGGGCTTCGGCGTGGGATGCTGCGCCGCCAGGGAATCCGCACGCGCGGCACCGCCCGGCGCGTTCGTCGACTTGGCGGCCTGCGCCGCACCCGCGCTTGCCGGGGCGGCCGGCGATGGAGCCGCGGCGGAATCCTTGGAGCGCGGCTGCGACTCGGCCTCCTGCATCGAAATCCTGTCGTCGCGCTCGCGCCACACCGGCGGTTTTTCGCGAAATACGGCGACACCGATCACGCCGACGTTGTTCGGCCGGCCGGTGCGCGCTGCGTAGCTGTTGTCGAGCGCGGTGAAATTGAATTGCGCGATCTCCGACATGTTCTTGCGCCAGCCTTCGACCTCGGTGCTTTGCCACGCATCGAGCACGTAGCCGGACTGGTTCGGGTTCGCAGTCTGGCCGCTGATCGCGTTGACGCCGTCGACCGACAGCACGGTCAGGACGCGCGCACTCGTGCGGTTGCTCAGACGCACCGAATAGCGATGGCCGGGGATGCCGGCGATATAGAGCTTGCCATCATGCGGGTGCGTTGCCAGCACCGAGCCGGTATCGCGGTCGATCACGCTGACATCGACGAGCGAACCGGCCTGCGCGGCGGCGGAGAGGGACAGGGCGGCGGCGACAGCGGCGGACAACAGGGACTTCATGGCGACTCCTTCGTTGACTGGGTGACAACTGCAACGGAGCGGCGCGCCGGACGGGGTTAAATCGCAGAAAAACGCCGAATGCGGCAGTGCAGCGA
>DATIEJ010000380.1:0-6738 GCA_035455825.1 Rhodanobacteraceae bacterium
GAGAACGCGCCCTTGCCTTCGATGCGCGCGATGATCTCCTTGTAGCCGCCGTGCTCGCCCGGACTGGCCGACAGGATCTCGACGCGCCAACCCTGGCGCTCGGCGAAGCGGCTGTACATGCGGAACAGGTCGCCGGCGAAGATCGCGGCCTCGTCGCCGCCGGTGCCGGCGCGGACTTCGAGGAAGATGTTCGCATCGTCGCGCGCGTCTTTCGGCAGCAGCAGCAGGCCCAGTTCGCGGTCCAGGTCGGCGCGGCGCGCCTCGAGCTCGGCAATCTCGCTCGTCGCCAGCTCGCGCATGCCCTTGTCGTTCTGCAGCTGCGGATCGTCGAGCATCGCCCGCGCGGCTGCCAGCGCCTGGCCAGCATCGTCGTACGCCTGAAGTGACTTGACCACCGGTTCGAGCTGGGCGTATTCCTTGCTCAGGTCGCGGAAACGGTTCGGATCGTTGATCGTTTCGCCCTGCGCCAGCAGCAGCGCGACTTCCTGGTGGCGTTCGGCGAGTTCGCCGAGCTTGCGCATCAGGGACGGCGTCATGCGTCTTTGTCCACTTTGCCGCCTTTTTCTTCCTTCGCCATGTTTTCCCGGACGCTTGCTTCCGGTCCCGAATCGAACAGTTGTTCCGCCGCGCGCAGCAGGTCCACGTCGCCGCGCTGGGCCGCTTCGCGCAGGTTCGCGCTGGGCGTGTGCAGCAGCTTGTTGGTCAGCGTGTGGGCGAGAAACTCCAGCGCCTGCTCCGGCGTGCGGCCGTGCGCGAGCAGCGCGCGTGCTTTTGCCAGAGTGGCGTCGCGCTGCGCTTCGGCCTCGCGGCGCAGCCCGGCAAGGGGGTTGCGCAGTTCGAGCGCGCGCCGCCACGCCTGATAGTGTTCGACCTGAAGGTCGATGATCGCCTCGGCCTCGATCGCGGCCGCCTGGCGCGAACGCAGGTTCTCGTCGATGACCTGCTTGAGGTCGTCGATCGTGTACAGATAGGCGTCGTCGAGGTCGGCGACTTCGGCGGCGATGTCGCGCGGCACGGCGATGTCGACGAGGAACATCGGCCGCCGGCGGCGCGCTCGCAGCGCATCCTCGATCATCGGGCGCGTGATGACCGGCTCGCGGCTTGCGGTCGAGGAAATCACGATGTCGGCTTCGGCCAGGTGCTGCGGCAAGTCGTGCAGCCCGATCGCGTAGGCGCCGAACTTCGTGGCGAGCGCCTGGGCATTGTCCAGAGTGCGGTTGGCGACGATCAGGCGGCGCGCGCGGGATTCGGCCAGGTGGCGCGCGGCCAGTTCGATCGTTTCGCCGGCGCCGATCAGCAGCACGCAGGCCTGGCTGATGTCCGCGAACAGGCGTTCGGCAAGCCGCACCGCGGTGAACGCGACCGATACCGGACTGGCGCCGATGCGCGTATCGCTGCGCACGCGTTTGGCAACGGCGAAGGTCTGCTGCATCAGACGCTCCATCGGGGCGCGCAAGCTGCCGGCGCTGCGCGCGGCCTGGTAGGCGTCCTTGACCTGTCCGAGGATCTGCGGCTCGCCCAGCACCATCGAATCCAGGCCCGTGGCGACGCGGAACAGGTGGCGGACCGCGGCGTCGTCCGCGTGATGGTAAAGGAACTCGTCGATACGACTCTCGGTCAGACGATGTTGTTCGGACAACCAGCGCCGCGGCACGGTTTCGGCCCCGGCAGTGACGTCGACGTACAGTTCCGTGCGATTGCACGTGGACAGGATCATCGCCTCGTTCACGCCGGGTTGGCGCACAAGATCGGACAATGCGCGGGGCGTGACCTCGGGCGCAAAGGCGACCTTCTCGCGAAGATCGAGCGGTGCGGTCAGGTGATTCAGTCCAACGGCAATGAGGGCCATGCGTGCAACAATCGGATAAGCTAGCAGCGCTGGCGTCTGAGGTGCAGCCGACCGGTTGCGCCACGCCGCATCAGCGAGATTGTGCGGCCCGGTCCGCGCGATATCAAGAAATGCCTCGGCGGCCGCCGCCGAAACGTCGACCAGGATCGTTCACGACATGATGCAAATTCGAGCCCGCAGCAGCGTGCGCAACGCGGCGATCGGCGTGCTCGCAGCCTCGCTTCTTGGCGCCTGCGCAAGCCTGCCTTCGACCAGCGGTCCGCGCGCGAAAGCGCCGACGCAGCCGCTGGAGCGCCTGAAGGTCGCGCCGGTTCCTTCCGAGCAGGATTCGCTGAAGCTGATGCTCGCCGGCCAGTTTGCGCTGAGTTCCGGCGACTTGTCCGGCGCGGCGCGCGATTATTCCCAGGCCGCGCGGTTGAGCGACGACACGGCGCTGGCCGGCCAGGCAACCCACATTGCGCTGGCGGCCAAGCAATGGGACCTGGCCCGCGACGACCTTGCGCACTGGCAGACCCTGCGCCATGACGATCCGGGAGTCTGGCAGGCGCGCGCGGCGTTGGCGTTGCATGACCGCAAGCCCGATGCCGCGTACGAGGACCTGCAGCGGCTGGCTCGCCAGCCCGAGGGAAAAGGCTGGAGCGCGATCGCGCAGGTGCTGCTGAGCGACGACGACAAGGAACAGGCCGGGGCGCTGCTCGAGCGCGTCGCCAAGCCTGATCGCCTCGGCGACAAGGTGCAGACCTGGATTGCGATGAGCCAGCTCGCCGCGCGGCTCGAACGCCCGGCATTGGCACAGTCCCTCGCGACCCAGGCCGTGACTCGTTTCAAAACTGCCGACGCCTATGCCTGGGCCGCGCAGCTCCGCCTCAAGGCCGGCGACAAGGCCGGAGCGCGCGCGCTGTTCGCCGACGCGCTGCACCGCGATGCCGGCAACACGCACATGCGGCTCGCGTATGCCGCATTGCTCAGCGAACTCGGCGACAACGCCGAAGCGGCGCGCATCCTGGCGCAAGGTCCGCAGGACGACTTCACGTTCGCCGCGCGCGCCGCGTACTGCGCGCGCGCGGACGACAAGAAACTCACCGAAGCGTTGTATCGCGAGGTCAAGGCGTTGCCAGAGCCGCGCCCGGACGATCGCATGCATTTGCTCGGACAGCTGTCCGAATTGCTCGACCACAAGGCCGACGCGCTGGCCTGGTACGACCAGATCTCGCCCGATTCGGAACATGGGTTCGAAGTGCAGCTGCGCATCGCGATCCTGCAGGACGACAATGGCAAGACGGCCGATGCGCTCGCGCTCGTTCACGAACTGCAGGCGCGCGCCGCGGACGACAGCAAGGAATTGGGCGAAACCTATCTGCTCGAAGCCGAATTGCTGAGCCGCCATCAGCGCGAAAAGGATGCCATCGCCGCCTACGATCGCGGCCTGCAGACCCTGCCCGACGACGTGCGGCTTCTGTACGCGCGCGCATTGCTCAATGACGACCTGGGCCATGTCGATGCCGCGGTTCGCGATCTGCGCCGCGTTCTCGAGCTCAAGCCCGACGACGCGAACGCGATGAATGCGCTGGGCTACACGCTCGCCGATCGCACCGACCACAAGGCCGAAGCGCTGGAGCTGATCCAGAAGGCGCTGACCCTGAAACCCGGCGAGCCGGCGATCATCGACAGCCTCGGCTGGGTGCAATACCGCCTCGGCAATCTCGATGAAGCGCTCGAGCAGCTGCGGCTCGCCTACGGCAAGCAACCCGACGCCGAGATTGCCGCGCATCTGGGCGAGGTGCTGTGGGTCTCCGGGCAGAAGGATGAAGCGCGCAAGGTCTGGGATCAGGGCCGCAAGAAGGACGACAAGAACAAGGTTTTGATCGAGACGATGAAGCGGCTGGTGTCATGACCGGCGCGATGCGCGATCAGCCGGCTGCGGGCGCATGCGGATAGCCGCCGCGCACCCGATGGCGTGGCCGCGCGGCAGGCACCTGCGATCGATCGCCATCCTGGTCGCCGTGACGGTATTGGCAGCCTGCGCGCCGGTCCGTGTTCGCGAAACGGCCGCGACGAGCGCCAGTCAGGACGCGCGCGAGGCAGCGCTCGCACCACGCACCCACTGGCGGATCGAGGCACGCATCAGCGTCTCGGACGGGCGCGACGGCGGCAGCGGGGACCTGATCTGGCAACAGAACGGCGAAAACTACAGCTTTACGGTGCGCGCACCGGTAACCGGCAAGACCTGGAAGCTCTCGGGCGATGCGCGCCAGGCGCAACTCGAGGGCGTCGAAGAGCAGCCCGCTCGCGGCTCCGATCCCGAACGCCTGCTGCGTGAACGGCTCGGCTGGGACGTTCCGCTGGCGGCACTCGGGTCGTGGGTCCGTGGTTTGCGCGCGCCGGGTCCGCGCGCAGACGTCCAGTACGATGCGCAGAACCTCCCAGCCGTCCTTGTCCAGGATGGCTGGAAGATCGAATACCGTGGCTGGTTCGACGACAGCCAGCCGCAGATGCCGCGCAAATTGTTCGCCGATCGCGGCAGCGCGCGCGTGAGGATGGCAATCGACAGCTGGTCTTTCGAATGACCCAAGCCTGGACCTCGTGGCCGGCTCCGGCCAAGCTGAACCTGTTCCTGCACATCGTCGGCCGCCGCTCCGATGGCTATCACCTGCTGCAGACCGTGTTCCAGCTGCTCGACTGGGGCGATACGGTGCGCCTGCGAACCCGCGCCGATGGCGAAATCGCGCGCTCCAACGATGTGCCGGGAGTTGCGCCGGAAAGCGACCTGTGCCTGCGGGCCGCGCATGCCCTGCGTGAACATTCCGGCAGCCGCATGGGAGTCGATATCGCTCTGGACAAGCGCATCCCCCTTGGCGGCGGTCTGGGCGGCGGCAGCTCGGACGCGGCCACGGTCCTGGTCGCGTTGAACGATTTGTGGTCGGCCGGGCTTTCCCCGGACGAGCTTGCCGGTATCGCGCTCGACCTCGGCGCCGACGTGCCGGTTTTCGTGCGCGGCTACTCGGCCTGGGCCGAGGGAGTCGGCGAGAAGCTCACCCCGATTGCGTTGCGTCAGCGGCACTATGTCATCGTCGATCCGGGCATATCAGTCGCGACGGCAGCCTTGTTTCAAGCGCCTGAATTGACACGAAACTCGCCGCCCCTGACAATATCCGACTATCTTTCCGGTTCGGGGGCAGGAACGACTAACGCGTTCACGCCGATCGCGCGCGCGGGTTACCCGCCGCTGGCCGCCGCCTTGGATTGGCTGGGTCAGTTCGGGGAAGCGCGGCTTACCGGTAGTGGCGGCTGCATATTCGTCGACGTGGAGTCGGCGGAGCGCGCCGATGAGATCGCGGAACAATGCCCGCTGGACTTCACGGTCTATCAGGCGCGCGGCGTTGATCGATCCCCGCTGCTGGACGCTTTGGAACACAACCGCCGCCCGGCTTGATCGGGCGGCACTGACGAACGCGGCGCGGGATGCGCCGAAGCGGGAGGCCAGGCGCAGGTTTTCGGGCGACGGCCTTTCGCAACTCGCGGCATGATGCCCGGCTTGCACAGATAGTGGGACGTCGCCAAGTTGGTAAGGCACGGGGTTTTGATCCCCGCATTCGCAGGTTCGAGTCCTGCCGTCCCAGCCAAACCGCGTTCCACCCGTTGCACCGACGCCGGCTTCTCCATCCATTGAAAGGCAGCATGTGAACACGGTGAACACAGCAGGCTTCGGTGGCGCTTACGCGCGCGAACGCGACGAACGTGGCGGATTGCTGGTGTTCAGCGGCAACTCGAACCGGCCGCTGGCGACGGAAGTCTGCAAGGTGTTGAACGTCCCGCTCGGCAAGGCGCTTTGCAGCCGCTTCTCCGACGGCGAAGTTCAGGTCGAGATCGAAGAGAACGTGCGGCGCCAGGAAGTGTTCGTGATCCAGTCGACGTCGGCGCCGACGGCGGACAATTTCATGGAGTTGCTGGTGCTGGTCGACGCGCTCAAGCGCGCATCGGCAACCAGCGTGACCGCGGTGCTGCCGTATTTCGGCTATGCGCGCCAGGATCGGCGTCCGCGCTCGGCGCGCGTGCCGATCACGGCGAAGGTCGCGGCAACGATGGTCGGTGCGGTCGGAACCGACCGGGTGCTGACCGTCGATCTGCATGCGGACCAGATCCAGGGGTTTTTCGATATACCTTTGGACAATGTATACTCGTCGCCGGTGCTGCTTGCGGATATCTGGCGGCACCATGGCGATTCGGACATGATCGTCGTGAGTCCGGACGTCGGTGGCGTGGCGCGCGCACGCGCGATCGCCAAGCGGCTCGACGACGCCGACCTGGCGATCATCGACAAGCGCCGGCCGCGGCCGAACGAAGCGACGGTGATGAACATCATCGGCGAGGTGGAAGGCAAGGTCTGCGTGCTGATCGACGACATCGTCGACACCGCGGGCACGCTGTGCGCGGCGGCCGCGGCGCTCAAGCGCAGCGGTGCGCGCAAGGTCGTGGCGTACTGCACCCATCCGGTGCTGTCGGGCCCGGCGATCCAGAATCTGAACGGATCGCAGCTCGACGAACTGGTGGTGACCGATACGATTCCGCTGTCGGATGCGGCTGCGGCCTGCGCCAAGATCCGCCAGCTCAGCGTCGCGCAGCTGCTCGCCGAGACGATCCGGCGCGTGGCGTTTGGAGAGTCGGTCAGTAGTTTGTATGTGGATTAGCAAGACGGTAGCCGGAAACCGGTAGCCGTGAGCCGGAAAGCAGAGCTGCTCTCCGGTTAGCGGCTCCCGGCTATCGGTTACCGAAAGAAACTCCCCTGGTCGCGGGGGAGTTAAGAAAGCCACCGCGAGGTGGATCAACCCAAGCAAGGTAAACACAATCGCAACTACCCATGAAATTCCGGCCGAGAGCCGCAGTGTCGA
>DATIEJ010000381.1:0-4370 GCA_035455825.1 Rhodanobacteraceae bacterium
CATGCGCCGCGACTTCACGTACATCGACGACATCGTCGCCGGCGTGCTCGGCGCGCTCGGCGTGCCGCCGAAGGACGACGGCAAGCATGCGCCGATCGCGATCTACAATCTCGGCAACCATCGGCCGGTGGAACTCGAGCGCTTCATCGCCGTGATCGAGCTCGCCGCCGGGCGCAAGGCCGAGCGCATCAACAAGCCGATGCAGGCCGGCGACATGCCCGAGACGAGCGCCGCCGTCGATCGCGCCCACGCGGCGTTCGGCTTCACGCCGTCGACGACGATCGAGCAGGGCATGCCGAGGGTCGTGGCGTGGTGCCGCGAGTATTTCGGCGACAAACTTTGAGTCGACTGACGATGGAAGAGCGAGATTCACCACGAAGGCACGAACGACACGAAGAAGAGCAGAATGCTTACTGCCTTCGATTCGAAATTCTTTGCTTTGCTTCGTGACTTCGTGCCTTCGTGGTGGATCTTTTGATTTTTGAGCGTCAAATCGAACCAAGGAAGCTGTAATGCCAGATCTATCCGTCGTCGTCCCCGTACATAACGAGCGCGACAACATCGTGCCGTTGCTGACCGAAATCGCTGCCGCGCTGCGCGGCAAGGCGGATTTCGAGATCGTCTATGTCGACGATTCCAGCAAGGACGACTCTCTGGCCGTCCTGACGGCGGCGAAGTCGC
Organism: Rhodanobacteraceae bacterium; assembly: GCA_035455825.1. Lineage (GTDB taxonomy): Bacteria > Pseudomonadota > Gammaproteobacteria > Xanthomonadales > Rhodanobacteraceae > Rudaea. The sequence continues at coordinate 682 of DATIEJ010000381.1, forward strand.
GGTTTCCCGAATTGCGCGTGATGCGGCATTTGTCACAAAGTGGACAAAGCACCGCCTTGCGCACCGGCATCAGGGCCGCGCGCGGCGCGTGGATCGCCACGCTCGACGGCGACGGCCAGAACGATCCGGCCGACATCCCGAAGCTGCTCGCGATGCGCGACGAGTCGCCGGCGGCGATAAGGCTGTTTGCCGGCTGGCGCGTCGATCGCAAGGATACCGGCAGCAAACGCTGGGCCTCGAAATTCGCCAACGCGATCCGCTCGCGCCTGCTGCGCGACGAAACGCCCGACACCGGCTGCGGCATCAAGCTGTTCGAGCGCGCAGCGTTTCTCGACCTGCCCTACTTCGACCACATGCACCGTTACCTGCCAGCGCTGTTCCAGCGCGCCGGCTGGCAGGTGAAAAGCGTTCCGGTCAACCACCGGCCGCGCGGTTCGGGCGTGTCGAACTACAACAATCTCAATCGCGCCCTCGTCGGCATCGCCGACCTGCGCGGCGTCGCCTGGCTGATCCGCCGCTCGAAGCGCACCGGCGTCGAGGAGGTCTGACGTTCGGCGGCAGCCTGCCGTGGGTCTGCCCGCTTGCAGCACCAGGTTCGTCTTGAATCGCGGCAAGGTCGCGCCACAGAGCGCCCCCATCCGTCTGCGGCACCTTCCCCCGCGTGCGGGGAAACATCGGCAGGATTGCCGATGTTTGCAGCGAAGCTGCCCGGAGGGCGAGCCACAGGGACGTGGCGAGTAGCAACATCGGCAGGATTGCCGATGTTTGCAGCGCATGCTGCCCAAAGGGCGCGCCACACGGATGTGGCGCGTACAAGGTGGCGGCAGCCGGATCGGGGCGAGACGCTGCGAAAGCGCCGGAACGCCGGCCTTCGTTGCTCCGTCAAATGTTGTGCGGAATCTTCTTCGGCTTGGCCAGTGGCGGCGCGGCACGAGTGGTCTTCGACTTCGGGTTCGACAGCGTCGTGCCGGCAATGTGGTCGTCCGGTATCGTCGCTGCGAATGTCGGCAGGTTACTGGCACGCGCCTGCGTGAACGCCTCGTAGCCGGAAGCCAGCTTGATCAGCGTCGGTTCGCTGAACGCGGTTCCGAAGAAGCTGATCCCGAACGGCACGCCGAACACCGCGCCGGCAGGCACTTGCACGATCGGATAGCCGGGACCGGTCGCAAGGCCCGACGTACCGAAGATGAAATGATCGCCGTAGATCAGATCGGTGGACCAGGCCGGATTGTCCGTGGCCGAAACCACGGCATCGAGGCCGAACGTGCTGAGCGCGAGATCGATGCCGTTGACACCGGCGAGGTGATCGATTGCGAGCGCCTGGTTGTACGTCATGCCACCGAATACCGGCTGCGGGTCGTCCGGACCCGGCGCCAGAGACATCGCCAGATCGAAGATGTCCTGGTTGAAGTATGGCATTTCAATGGCGGCGTCCGCATTGTTGAAATCGATCGCCGTCTGCAGCGTGCCGCCGGCGACGGGGACGCCCGTGCGTGTCGCGAAATACGCTTGCACGTCGTTGCGGAAATCGTAGAGCAGGACGAGGAACTCGCCGTCGGCCGACGCGAACGTGAAGCCGGCCGCGTCGAGGTCGACCACGGTCGCGCCGGCTGCCGTCAGTGCGTCGAACGCCGCCTCGATCGCGTCGGTGACCGTCTGCGGCGTCGTCACGCTGTCGAAACCGCCGAGGCCGGCGCGCGTGATGCCGATGTGCGCTCCCTGGAGTCCATGCGCATCGAGGAACGCCGTGTAGTCGGTCGGAATGTTGGCCGGCCGTGTCCTGCCGGTGCCCTGCCAGCCGAGCGGCACACTGCCGGTGGCCGGATCGCGGCCGTCGGACGTGCGGCTCTGGATCACGCTCAGCGCGGCCGCCGCGTCGGCGACCGTGCGGCCGTGCGGTCCGACCGTGTCCTGCGTGTGCGAGATAGGCACCACGCCGGCGCGGCTGGTCAGGCCGACAGTCGGCTTGATGCCGACCACGCCGTTCGCATTGGCCGGACAAACGATGCTGCCGTCGGTCTCGGTGCCAAACGACACAGCGGCGAAGTTCGCCGACGCGGCGGCGCCCGAGCCGGCGCTCGAGCCGCACGGGTTGCGGTCGATGCCATACGGATTGTGCGTCTGCCCGCCGCGTCCGGACCAGCCGCTGATCGATTCGAACGAGCGGAAGTTCGCCCACTCGGACAGGTTGGTCTTGCCGAGAATCACGGCGCCGCCGGCACGCAGGTTCGCCGCGACAGTGGAGTCCTGCGTCGCCGGCGCGCCGTACAGCGCGAACGAGCCGGCCGTCGTCTGCATCTTGTCGCCCGTGTCGATGTTGTCCTTGAGCAGCACCGGGATGCCGTGCAGCGGGCCGAGCACGGTGCCTTTCTTGCGCAAGGTGTCGGCATTCTTCGCCATCGCGATCGCGTCCGGGTTCAGTTCGATGACGGCGTTGACGCCGGGACCACTCTGGTCGAGCGCGTCGATGCGCGCGATGTATTCGCGCGTGAGTTGTTCCGAGGTCAGCTTGCCGGCGGCCATGTCCGCCTCGAGCTGGGCGACGGTCGCCTCGTTGTGTTGCGTGGGGATGTTGTCCGCGGCGGCAAAACTGGAAGCCGTCAGCGCGGCGAGAAGGATTGTGCGTACGGCTGGCGTAGGCATGATGGACCTCCTGAAAAAGTGGGCCCCCTTGTGTGTGAGCGCTGGCACCTCCGGACCATTGGTGACGGGGCGGAGAGGGTACGCCCGACCGCTACGGCTGTCCATCGCGAAAATCGGATAATTCCCAGACTAATCCACTACTTGGCGGACACAGCCGTGGCTTCAGCGGTTTTCGCCCGGCCGGCTTTTCGGTAGCCCAAACAGGGGCGCATCTTGCGGCAAAGGATTGATTCTGTTGTAATATGCGGCTCGCCTCGCAGTCCTGGGGCGAATCCGGCATCCGCCGGGCCGCATCTGCCCTGGCTAAGGGCGGCAATAATCACGACGAGGTACGTATGGCGAAGGTCTGCCAAGTCACCGGCAAGCGCGCGCAGTCTGGCAACAGCGTGTCGCATGCGAACAACAAAACCCGGCGCAAATGGCTGCCGAACCTGCACGAGCGCCGCTTCTGGGTGCCGAGCGAAAACCGTTGGGTGAAACTGCGCGTTTCCACCAATGCCCTGCGTACGATCGACAAGAACGGTATCGAAACCGTGCTGGCCGAGCTGCGTGCGCGCGGCGAGAAGTTCTAAGGAGAACTCAAATGGCATCCAAGCGCGACAAAATTCGTCTGGTGTCCTCCGCGGGCACGGGTCACTTCTACACGACCGACAAGAACAAGAAGACCACGCCGGACAAGATGGAAATCAAGAAGTACGATCCGGTCGTGCGCAAGCACGTGGCTTACAAGGAAGCGAAGATCAAGTGACGCAACGGCGCGTTCGCGTTTTTTGCGAACGCCTCTGCCGTTGCGTCATCCCGGACGACGCGTAGCGTCGATCCGGGATCCAGCTCTCCTGGCGATCATGGTCATCGATGAATTGGAACCCGCCCACCGGCGGGTTTTCTTTTTGGACGATTCGAAACGCCAACACCGTGCGAGCGCCCTTGCCCTTGCTTCATTCCGGAAGCCGCGTAGGGTGGGCCCTGGCCCACCGCTCTACCGAAAACGAATTGGTGGGCCAAGGCCCACCCTACGACTTCCTTGGATGACACAGTGGCGTTCG
>DATIEJ010000382.1:0-2641 GCA_035455825.1 Rhodanobacteraceae bacterium
ATCATTTCTTCTTCGGAATATACAAGTCGGTAATTGTACCTTCGTATACTTCCGCCGCCATGCCGACCGACTCGGACAGGGTCGGATGCGGGTGCACGGTCAGGCCGATGTCGGCCGCCTCGCAGCCCATCTCGATCGCCAGCGCGACTTCGGAGATCAGGTCGCCGGCGTTCGGTCCGACGATGCCGGCGCCGATCACGCGGTGCGTGGCGTCGTCGAAAATCAGCTTGGTAAAACCCTCGGTACGGCCGATGCCGATCGCGCGGCCCGACGCGGCGTACGGGAACTTGCCGACACCGAACTTGATGCCGTCCTTCTTCGCGTCGGCTTCGGTCACGCCGACCCAGGCGACCTCCGGGTCGGTGTAGGCAACGCTCGGAATCACGCGCGCGACGAATTCGCTCTTGAGACCGGCGCAGACTTCCGCGGCGACCTTGCCCTCGTGCGTCGCCTTGTGCGCGAGCATCGGGTTGCCGACGATGTCGCCGATCGCGAAGATGTGCGGCACGTTCGTGCGCATCTGCCTGTCGACCGGGATGAAGCCGCGATCGGTCACCTGCACGCCGGCCTTGTCGGCGTCGATCTTCCTGCCGTTCGGCGAACGGCCGACGGCGACGAGCACGCGGTCGTAGACCTGTGGCTCCGGGGCCTTCTCACCCTCGAACGTCGCCTTCAATCCTGCCTGCGTTGCCTCGACCTTCGCGACCTTCACCTTCAAATGAATTCCAGCGTAGCGTTTGTTCAGGCGCTGCGCGAGCGGACGCACGAGATCCGGATCGGCGCCAGGCATCAGCTGATCGAGCAGTTCGACGACAGTGACCTCGCTGCCCAGTGCGTCGTACACACACGCCATCTCCAGGCCGATGATGCCGCCGCCGACGACGAGCAGTTTCTTCGGCACATCCTTGAGCACGAGCGCATCGGTCGAATCCATCGTGCGCGGATCGTCCCACGGGAAGCCGGGCAGCTTCACCGCCTGCGATCCGGCGGCGATGATGCATTTTTCGAAGCGGACGAGTTTCCTGCCGTCCTTGGTTTCGACTTCGATTTCGTTCGCCGACACGAACTTGCCGGTGCCTTGCACGACGGTGACCTTGCGCTGCTTGCTCATGCCGGACAGGCCGCCGGTCAGTTGCGCGACGACCTTGTCCTTGAATGCGCCGAGCTTGCCGATGTCGATCTTCGGCTCGCCGAAGCTGATGCCGATGTCGCCGGCGTGCGATGCCTCGTCGATCAGGCGCGCCGCGTGCAGCAGCGCCTTCGATGGAATGCAGCCCACGTTGAGGCAGACGCCGCCCAGGGTCGCATAGCGCTCGATCAGCACGGTGGTCTGGCCGAGGTCGGCGGCGCGGAACGCCGCGGTGTACCCGCCGGGTCCGGAGCCGAGCACGACGACCTGGCATTCGATGTCGGCCTTGCGGCCAGTTCCTGCAGCTGCCTTCGGTCCCGGAGGAACTGCCGCTCCTGTTCCAGCAACTGTGGTCTCGCCCCCTCTCCCGCTGGCGGGAGAGGGCTGGGGTGAGGGTGGCGCTTGGACAGGCGGCTGGCTCTTTCCAGCGCCACCCTCACCCGCGGCGCTGCGCGCCGCGACCTCTCCCGCCGGCGGGAGAGGTGATTTCGCTGCTTCGGGTTTCGGCGTTCCGGTCGCGCCTTCCGCTTCGATCAGGGCAACGACGCCGCCCTCGGACACTTCGTCGCCAAGCTTGACCTTGATCTCCTTGACCACGCCCGCGAACGGTGATGGCACCTCCATCGTCGCCTTGTCCGATTCGAGCGTGACCAGGCCCTGGTCCTTCGCGACCGTGTCGCCGGGTTTAACCAGCACCTCGATCACCGGTACATTTGTATAGTTTCCGATGTCCGGAACTTTGACTTCAGTCGTTGCCACGGTCGGGCTCCTTGTTTCGGGTCTTCTGCGCGGCGTTGCGCGCCCGCCTTGCGGGCGAAATCGAAGAATCAGGCAATCGCCTCGGGCGTCATCGCTCGGTCACAGCAGCGAGCGCCGCATGTCCGCGAGCAGCTGCGCGAGGTACGCGGTGAAGCGCGCCGCCGAGGCGCCGTCGATCACGCGGTGGTCGTACGACAGCGACAGCGGCAGGATCAGCCGCGGCTGGAATGCCTTGCCGTCCCAGACCGGCTTCATCGACGACTTCGACACGCCGAGGATCGCAACCTCCGGCGCATTGACGATCGGCGTGAACGCCGTGCCGCCGATGCCGCCGAGCGAGGAGATCGAGAAGCAGCCGCCGGACATGTCGGCCGGACCGAGCTTGCCCTCGCGCGCCTTCGCCGCGAGTGCGCCGGTCTCCTGCGTGATCGCGACGATGCCTTTCTTGTCGGCGTCCTTGAGCACCGGCACGACCAGGCCGTTCGGCGTGTCGGCGGCAAAGCCGATGTGGAAATACTTCTTCAGCACGAGGTTTTCGCCGTTCGCGTCGAGCGAGGCGTTGAAGTCCGGATACTTCTTCAGCGCGGCGACAACCGCCTTGATGATGAAGCCGAGCATCGTGAACTTGATGCCGGCCTTTTCGTTTTCCTTGTTCAGCACCACGCGCAGCGCCTCGAGATCGGTGACGTCGGCGTCGTCATGCTGCGTGACGTGCGGAATCATGACCCAGTTGCGCGCGAGGTTCGCGCCCGA
>DATIEJ010000383.1:0-6763 GCA_035455825.1 Rhodanobacteraceae bacterium
AAATCCACCGTCGTTCTTCCAGACGATTGCCGTGGGCTTGATGACTTTGACGACCGCGGCGGAAATGTCTTCCTTGAGCCGTTCCATGCCTGCGGTGGTCGCCTGCGCGACGACGACGTCGCCGTAACGGTCCAGGGTCAGTCCCGGCAAGCCGTCGGATTCGCCAAATACGAGGCGGTAGTACGGCTCGGCGTACAGGCGCTCGCGCAGGGAAAGCGCAACGTTCAACTTGTGCACGAGCAGCGAGCGGTCGAGCGCGTGCTCGATGCCGCGCGTGACCAGGCGGGCCGCGATCAGTGAGGCGGGGTTCGCGTAGCCGATGCCAAGCGCCTTGCCGTGCGCATCGACGACGACGCAGATCTCGCCGGGCTCGAAGCCCGTCAGCGGCGAGCGCTGCACGTCGACTTCGTTGGAGAACACCCACAGATGCCCGGCGCGCAGGCGCGCGTCTTCGTTGCGCTTCAGGTACAGGGCTGGATAGGCCACTTCGTTGGACATGGTGTTTCCGACAGGATGCTGTCCACGGATGGTACGGCATGCGCGCATCGACATGCGATCGGTATCGACGTGTTCAACCGAGCCCGAGTTCGCGCCTTTGTGCAGGGTGGGTCAAAGCCCACCCTGCGGATCGCGGGCGGCAAGGTTTTCCAGCGCAGGCTCGCCCGGTGCGCTAACCTTGCCGGATGTCGAACCGCCTCGCTGCCGAAACCAGTCCTTACCTGCGCCAACACGCGGCCAATCCGGTCGATTGGTGGCCGTGGTCCGCTGCCGCATTGGCCGAGGCGCGCGCAAAGGACAAGCCGATCCTGCTGTCGATCGGCTACAGCGCCTGTCATTGGTGCCACGTCATGGCCCATGAGAGCTTCGAGGACGAGGCGACCGCGCGCGTCATGAATGACCTGTTCGTCAACATCAAGGTCGATCGCGAGGAACGGCCGGACCTCGACAAGATCTACCAGCTTTCGCACCAGGCGCTGACCCAACGCGGCGGCGGCTGGCCCCTGACCGTGTTCCTCGCACCGGACGATCTGGTGCCGTTCTATGCCGGCACTTATTTTCCGAAGGAGGCGCGCTACGGCATGCCGCCCTTCAGCCATGTGCTCGAACAGGTGCGCGGCTTCTGGGATTCGCGCCGCGCCGACGTGCGCACGCAAACCGCCGCACTGCATGAATTCCTGCAGGGTTACGATCGCGCGGAAGCCGGCTCCGCGAGCGCATTGACGGATGCGCCGATCCGCGCCGCCGTCACGCGCATCGAGGCGAGCTTCGATCCCGTGCATGGCGGACATCGCGGTGCACCGAAATTTCCACATTGTCCGGAATTGGAATTGCTCCTCGATCTTGAACCCCTCTCCCATCGGGAGAGGGGCAGGGATGAGGGCCGGGAGCAAACGAACGTTGCTGGCAACCCCGACCCTCATCCGGCCCTGCGGGCCACCTTCTCCCGAGGGGAGAAGGGAAAAGATATGGTCGAACTGACGCTTGCGCGCATGGCCGCCGGCGGCATTCACGACCAGATCGGTGGCGGCTTCTGCCGCTACAGCGTCGACGAGCGCTGGGAGATTCCACACTTCGAGAAGATGTTGTACGACAACGCGCAATTGCTGCCGCTGTATGCGCGCTGCGCCCGGCAGTTCGACGACGAGCGCTACGCGGCGGTCGCGCGCGAACTGCTCGCGTGGCTCGTGCGCGAGATGGTCGCCCCGACCGAGAACGGATGGGGTGGCGGTTTCTACACCGCGCTCGATGCCGACTCCGAGCACGAGGAAGGCAAGTTCTACGTCTGGCAATCCGGTGAAGTCCGCGCGCTGCTGACCGACGCGGAATTTGCCGTTGCGGAGCCGTACTACGGCTTCGATCGGCCGGCGAATTTCGAGCACAGCGCGTGGAATCCGGTCCTTGCGCAGCCGCTCGACCAGGTCGCCGCGTCCCTGGGCATCGCAGTCGACGAAGCGCGCACGCGCCTCGGCAGCGCGCGCCGGAAATTGTTCGCCGCCCGTTCCGCACGCGTCCGCCCCGGGCTCGACGACAAGATCCTGACCTCCTGCAACGCACTGATGATCGGCGGCATCGCCCGCGCCGCGCGCTGCCTCGATGCCGCGCCGTTGATCGGCCTGGCCGACAATGCGCTCGACTTCCTGCACAGGACCGCATGGCGCGACGGTCGCCTGTACGCCAAGGCAGGCAATGACGCGGAGCGGTTTCCGGCCTATCTGGACGACCACGCATTCCTGCTCGACGCGCTGCTCGAATGCCTGCAGTGCGCCTGGAGCGATCGCGACATCGCCTGGGCGATCCAGCTCGCCGACGCCCTGCTCGAACGCTTCGAAGACCGCGAGCACGGCGGCTTCTTCTTTACCGCACACGATCACGAACGCCTGCCGCAGCGGCCGAAACCATGGACCGACGAATCGGTGCCGTGCGGGAACGGCGTAGCGGCGCGCGCATTGCTCCGCCTCGGCCACCTGATCGGCGCAACGCGCTATCTCGATGCCGCCGAGCGCACCCTGCGTGCGGCAAATTCCACAATGCAGCAAATGCCGCAGGCCTGCGCGAGCCTGTTGCGCGCGCTGGACGATTTCCTGCACCCGCGAACGCATATCGTGATTCGCCATCGCGATGCCGCCGAAGAGACGGCGTGGCGCGCGGCGCTTGCCGGTTCCGCCCGGATCGACGCCTACATCGTGCCGGACCGGGTCGGCGACCAGGCAGCAATCCTCGGCTTGCCCAAATACCTGCCCGGCGGCGCCGCCTATATCTGCCAGGGTACGCGCTGCCTGCCGCCGGTCGAGGGTGCGCCGGTGTTTGCGTTGGCCTTGCGCCGGATCCTGCGCTGAGGATGCAGCCATGGCGGGCGTCCACAGCGCCGGCGCGCGCGACCAACCGTTATCCTGATTGCGTCATCGTCTTGCCGATCCGCCGCAGCGATCAGAGCACGACCGGCGCGTCCCCGAGTTCGTTGCGAGTTGACCCGTCGTCGGGAAAGTGCCGGGCAAGCACGTCGCTCACGGCGTTGACGCCATCGATGGCGCCGCGTTCGTAATCGCCGGCGGCGAAGCGCTCGCGCATGCGGTCGCAAATCGACTGCCATTCCTTCTGCTCGACGCGCGCCGCGATGCCACGATCGGCGACGATTTCGATTGCGTGTTCGGCCGCGAGGACGTAGACCAGGACGCCACTGTTGTGCTGCGTGTCCCAGACCCGCAGCTGCGCGAACACGTCTTGCGCGCGTTCGCGCGCACTGCGGCCGCGCGCGAGGTCGCGCCACGGCATCGCCTGTTCGATCGCGAAACAGACTTCACCGCGATGGCGCTTTTCGCCGGCAGCGATCGCCTGGTGGATCGCGTCGAGCGTCGTCTGCGGAAACAGGCGGCGTACGCTTGCGCTCGCGGCGAGATGTCTGATCCATCGCATGGCCGCCTCCTACCAGCTCCCCGACGCGCCGCCGCCGGAAAATCCGCCGCCGCCGCCGCTGAAGCCGCCGCCACCGCTCCAGCTGCCGCCACCGCCGCCAAAGCCGCCGCCGCCGAATCCTCCCCAGCCGCCGCGCCGGGCAAAGCCGCCGCCACCGCCACCGCCGAGCAGGCCGAGCAGGGCGCCGAGCAGGCCGCAGCCGATCGCCAGCGCCAGGACGCCGCCGAAGAACATCGCGACCGCGCCCGAGGCCAGGCCGACGATGCCGGCGCGCGGCGCGGCGGGCAAGCCGCCGAACATCGCGCGCAACCAGATCGCGACGAACAACACCGTGGTGAACGTGTTGAAGACATCGCTCGTGCCGCGCGTCTTGCGATCTTCGACCAGCGGCGGCGGCAGCGGCTCGCCGTCGATCAGCTTGGTCAGCGCGTCGGTCGCATCGACGATGCCGCCGAAGAAGTCCCCGGCGCGGAATTTCGGCGTGATGTATTCGCGGATGATGCGCGCGTTCGCGGCATCGGGTATTGCGCCTTCGAGGCCGCGGCCGACCTCGATGCGCACGCGATGATCGTTCTTTGCGACGATCAGCAGGACGCCGTCATCGACGTTCTTGCGGCCGAGCTTCCAGGCATCGACGACGCGGATCGAATACTGTTCGATTTCCTCCGGCTTGACGGTCGGCACCATCAGCACCGCAAGCTGCGCACCCTTGCGCTGCTCGAGCGCGGCGAGACTGGTTTCCAGCGTTTGCTTCTGCGTCGTGTCGAGCGTGCCGGTCGTGTCGGTGACGCGCGCGCTCAGCGGCGATCTGTTGCAGGTCGGCGCCGAACAGTTCGGCCGCGTAAAGAAAACCGGCCAGCGCCAAAGACGCCAGAAACAATCCTGATGCGGATCGGCGCGGATTAGTGCGGACGAGAGCGAATCCCCGGAGAAAATCCGCGTTCATCCGCGCTTGCCTGCGTCCGCTGCCCTGGCTCTGTCGTCAGTGCGCGGGCGGCTGCGCCGGAGCCGGCGTTGGCTTGTTGAAGTCCACTGTCGGCGGCGTCGAGATCGCCTTTTCGTTTTCGACCGAGAAGTTCGCCTTGGTCTTGTAGCCGAACATCTTCGCGGTCAGGTTCTGCGGGAAGCTGCGCACGAACGTGTTGTACTCCTGGACCGCGGTCACGTAGCGGTTGCGCGCGACGGCGATGCGGTTTTCGGTGCCTTCGAGCTGAGCCTGGAGATTCTGGAACAAACCGTCGGCCTTGAGATTCGGATAGTTCTCGGACACAGCCATCAGGCGCGACAGCGCGCTCGACAATTCGCCCTGCGCGGCCTGGAACTGCTTGACCTTGGCTTCGTCGCTCAGGTCGTCGACGGTCAGCTGGACCTTGCCGACCGATGCGCGCGCCTCGGTGACCTTGGTCAGCACTTCTTCTTCATGCTGCGCATAGCCCTTGACCGTGTTGACGAGATTCGGGACCAGATCGGCGCGGCGCTGGTACTGGTTCAGCACTTCGGACCACGCGGCAGTCACCGCTTCGTCCTTGGACTGGATCGAGTTGTAGCCGCAGCCGCCGAGCAGGGCAGCGGCGAGCAGCAGCAGGAAGAGGCGCTGAATCGTCATGACGTTGACTCCAGGTTGCGTCGGCCACGGGAATCATACACGCGGGTCGTCGCATTTGGATGGACGGCCTGCCTAGGTGTCGGGCAGACGCGCGGCCTGATCTTCGGCTCGGCGCCGGTAGCGCCGGGCTTTCTCGCGTTTTGCCCGCAGGTTCAACGCTTCGACTACGGCAGAGAACGCCATCGCAAAGTAGATGTAGCCGCGCGGTATGTGGACGTCGACGCCTTCGCCGACGAGCACGACGCCAATCATCATGATGAACGCGAGCGCGAGCATGCGGATCGTCGGATTGCGGTCGATGAACTCGCCAACCGGATTCGATGCAAAAATCATCACCAGCACGGCCAGCACGATCGCCGCGACCATGACCGGAATATTGCGCACCATGCCGACCGCGGTAATGACCGAGTCGAGCGAAAACACGATGTCGATGATCGCGATCTGCAAGATGACCATCAGGAACTTCGCTGCCGTCGCGTCCTGGTCCGGCTCCTGCGGATCGTTGAAGATCGCGTCGACGATTTCCATCGCGCCCTTGATCAGCAGGAACACGCCGCCGCCGATCATGATCACGTCGCGCAGCGAAATCACCTTGCCCCAAAGCTCGAACAGGCGCAGATGCGTGTCGTCGAGGCGCGCCATCTTTGCCAGCACGACAAGCAGCGCGATGCGGGTCACGCACGCCAGCGCGAGGCCGAAGCGCCGCGCGTTCGGGCGCAGCTCCTTTGGCAGCCTGCCGACCGCGATCGAGATGAACACGAGGTTGTCCACGCCGAGCACGATCTCGAGCGTGCTCAGGGTGAGCAGCGCGATCAGCAGCTCAAGGCCGGTCATGGCGCGGGGGCATGCCCGATTCGAAGTGGTTGCGCATCAAATTCGTTGCCAGAGCAGCAGCCCCCAGCATAGCAGCACATTCATCATCAGCAGGAAAACCGCGGCTGAACCGAAATCCTTGGCCCGACCGGCCAGTTCGTGGAACTCCGGGCTGACCTTGTCGACGACGGCTTCGACCGCGGAATTGAGCAGCTCGGCCGACAGCACCATGATCAGGCTTCCGCACAGGATGGCTTTTTCGACCCCGCCGCGGCCCAGCCACAGCCCGAGCGGGAAAAAGACAATGCACAAATACACTTCGAGCCGGAACGAAGCTTCATAAGTCCAGCCAGCACGCAGGCCCTTGTACGACCAGATCAGCGCCTTGTAGATCTGCTTCGGCCCACGCGGCTCGGTACTCGGCATGGCAACGCTCCCCCGTGAACGCCACTGTCAGGCTGCGGCGGCGCGTGCGGCAGCCGCCGTGCCGGCCGGTTTCCAGGCGATGTCGAGTTCCCGCGCCGCCTTGACGTCGTCCAGGCGCCGCACCGGCAGGGTCACGGGCGCGTCCTTCATCGCCTGCGGATTGTCGCGCGCGAGCGCAATCAGTTCGCCCATGACCTCGACGAACTCATCGAGCGTTTCCTTCGCCTCGGTTTCGGTCGGCTCGATCAGCAGGCACTCGGGCACGAGCAACGGAAAGTAGTTCGTCGGCGCGTGGATGCCGCGATCGATCAGGCTCTTGGAAAAATCCAGGGCGGTCACGCCGCTGTCCTTCTTCTGCCGGGCCACGGTGACGATGAACTCGTGGCTGGCGCGGCGCTTCGGATACGCCAGGTCGAAGCCTTTTTCGGCCAGGCGCTTGGCCAGGTAATTGGCGTTGAGCGTGGCGTACTCGCCGACGCGGCGCATGCCCTCGCGCCCGAGCAG
>DATIEJ010000384.1:0-18498 GCA_035455825.1 Rhodanobacteraceae bacterium
GGCAATCTGTTCCACGCCGCGAACGTGCGGCAGCCCGTGCAGCGTCGTCACCAGGGCATCGGCCTGGCTCTCGTCTCCGGTGACACGCAGGCGCATGATCGACATTCGCTCTCTCCCGTTGAATCTGTTTCGACAGTGGCAAGACATGTGCCACTGATTTCGAAAAGGCTGGTCGCAGCCGCCATCGCACGGGAGCGTCGCTCGCAAGCCGGATTCGGCGCCTGGCGAACCGCAACGCGCGCGATGCATCTTGCACGGTCACGGCGTCGGTCCGCGCAAGATGCCCACCACACACTGACCAGCCTCGCGTGCGTCCGGCATCGCGCGCCTGCGTACGATCGCCGGACCGCGGCATTTACCGGACATTTAGCGCCGCGGCATGCCGCGGCACATCGCTTGCTGCCGTGCTGCGTAGTCAACGCACTTCCTGCGTAGTGGAACTCGACGATGAACGCGAAAATGCATGTGGCAACTCCCGGCGCGGCAGCGGCAGCGCGCCGGCCTGGCAGACCGAGCGCAAGACGGGCGGCGCCGTCATGACGATCGAACGGGACGATCCTTGCGCAGGCAATGATGGAAGCTGGTCGCATCCTTCGAATGTGCTGTGGCAGCAACCGCTCTGGGGCGACGAAATCGAGGAGATATTCTCATGGTCAAACAAACTTTGTTCATCGCCGTCTGCATTGCCGGACTCGGTTTGCAGGCCTGCAACAACACTGCTGCGGACCCGGCGAAGGTGGCAGCCGAAGTGCAAAAGGCCCAAGCTGAGGGCGAGAAGAAGATCGTCGAGGCGCAAGCCAAACTCGAGCAGGTCACTGCCGAGAACAAGAAGGACGTAGTCGTTGCACAGGCGGACGCGCGCATCGACGCGGCCAGCGACGCAGCTGCGAAGGCCGGCGACTCGGCGAAGAAGACCGAAGCCGGGAAGCCCGCTGCCAAGACGCCGGAGGCCGTCGAGCCGGCGACGCCACCCGCCGACGAGAACGTCGCCAAGGCACGCGTCGCGGCGATGCAGAAAGTCGCCGACGCGCAATACGGCCTGGAAAAGGCCAAGGCCGAGGCCACGTATGGCGTGACTCTGGCGCGCTGCGAGGGACAGTCGAGCCAGAGCATGCAGTCGGTCTGCCGCGACGGCGCGCAAAAGACGCTGGCTTCGGCCGTGGCGAGTGCGAAGGCGCGCAATGACGCGGCACGGCGACGCGCAGCGATGATGGCGCAGGCCAGCGGCCAGAACGGCTGAGCGATGCGCGTCGTGATGGCTTGGACATCGTCAGAATAATCGTTCGGCGAACGAACCAAACCGACCGGCGCGATCGCGATGGCCTCGTTGCACAAGACCAGTCGACTGGTGTACGTCGGCAATGACGAGCCGGGATTCCGGCGCGAGCGGCGCGGCGCGAAATTCGAGTACTTCACTGCGCGCGGCGCGCCGATTCGCGATGACCGGATCCTGGCGCGCATTCGCCGACTGGCGATTCCCCCGGCGTATACCGACGTCTGGATCTGCCGGCGCGCCAACGGCCATCTGCAGGCGACCGGACGCGACGCACGCGGCCGCAAGCAGTACCGCTATCACCTGAAGTGGCGCCAGCTGCGCGATCGCGCGAAATACGACCGCATGCTGGCGTTCTCCGAACATCTGCCCGGGCTGCGCCGGCGCGTCGCCGCCGACCTGCGCCTGCCGGGCGTGCCGCGCGCGAAGGTGCTCGCCACCGTCGTGCGCCTGCTCGAAACGTCGTTGATTCGCGTCGGCAACGACGAATACGCGCGCACGAATGGATCCTTCGGGCTCACCACGCTGAAGAACGACCACGTGCGCGTGCGCGGGGCGCATCTGCAGTTCCGTTTCCGCGGCAAGAGCAGGAAAGTGCACGACGTGCGCGTCAACGACGCGCGTCTGGCGCGCATCGTGCGCCACTGCCAGGACTTGCCAGGGCAAGCGCTGTTCCAGTTCATCAACGATGCCGGCGAGGTCGAGAACATCGATTCGAGCGACGTCAACGCCTACATCCGCGGCCGCGACGGCACCGAATTCAGCGCCAAGGATTTTCGCACCTGGGCCGGCACGCTGCTGACCGCTCGCGTGCTCGCCGGACTCGGCAATGCTCCCGACGAGGCCGTGGCCAAGGCGCGCATTGCGAGCGCGATCGAACAGGTGGCCGCCCGCCTGGGCAACACACCGGCGATCTGCCGGAAATCATACGTGCATCCGGCGATCCTCGACGCATATCTTGCGAACACGCTGAAATTGCCGGCCAGCGCGCATGCGCTCGGCAAGACGCGGCTGTCGGCGCAGGAACGCGCCATCCAGAAGTTGTTGAAGCGGCAGGAAGCAGAAAACCGGTTGGCGCCTGCTCGACGCCGGGGTGCTGCGTCAGCCTGATTCGACGGGACTGAGGCGGGCGGCCCGGTATGCGCTACCGGGAAATGCGCGTGAATCCGTTGCGATCGTACTGGACCGGTGCGCGGGAAGGCATCCGCGCGCGTTTGAGTTTTTGCGCTTCGTGGGGATCACGGCGCAGCCGCGACGCCGTCAGGTACAGCACCGTGACGAAGATGATCCACGACAACAGCAAGGCGCCTATGACATTGAGGATGATTCCCCATCCGCCCGGTTCGGTCCATAGCTTCAGCGCACCCGCGGCGCCGACAGCCGAAACGGAAAGCAACTTGAGATTGAGCATCATGATCATAGCCTCGTATTGCTGCGTGACCTAACAGTGCAATCAATATTCCATGCGCACGCATGCGTGCTGGGCGGGACAGGCCCTTGAATTGCTGGCGTTTACACCCGTAACTCCTTCGCACCGTTGTTGAAAAATGCCTGAACATGCCCTGAGAACATTGCAATGTGCATGCTTCGCGTCGCGCTTCACATCGTCTTCACGCTGCGCGCGACCGAACGTCGGCGAATGCAACTGCCGGGAGTTAGTCCCGAAGCCTCGTCACGCGGTTCAAAAGCGCAGCGAACGAAAAACCGGGCGGGCCGCCGGCAGCGAGCTGCTCCGGTGCGGGGATACAAGCGCCTGTCGTGGCTCATTCGGCATGTTGATGGCGCGCAGCGGCACCCACGGCAGAGGATGATGTTTGGGCAGTCGAAAGATTGGCGTGAAGAAATTGTTCAAGGAACCCTCGCGTCGCGGCTTCAGGCGAACGATAGGCCTGACGTCCGGGCATTTCCGTTCGCTGGCAGACACAGTGTCCGTAAGCCCCGCACGCTATCGGCCAGTGCGCACTGCTGCCTGACGCCAGCGCTATGTTCGCCAGCACACAGACTGCGCCATGCAAGTCTTGCGACCATCTGCGAGCGCCCGGGGAGAGGCGTGTCTAGATGCGACGCGAAAATCGCACGTTTTGCTGCGGCCGACAGGCGCAGTCCCAGCGCATCGATGTGCGTTTCTCACGGAAAACCCAGCTGATGCAAGAAACCGGAAGCAATCCCATCCTCGCCGAGGGTGGCGGTGATCCCGAGCGTGCGGACCATGGCGCCGAAGGGCGCCGGCAGCTGGCCCTGCTCAAAGCCGGCGCACTGCAGAATGCGATCCTGACCAGCGCCAATTTTTCGATCATCGCAACGGACGAGAAAGGCATCATCCAGCTGTTCAACGTCGGCGCCGAGCGCATGCTGGGCTATACCGCTGCCGAAGTCGTCAACAAGATCAATCCCAGCGACATCCACGACCCGCAGGAAGTGGCGGCGCGCGCGCAGGAACTGAGCCTCGAGCTCGCCACGTCGATTGCGCCCGGCTTCGAGGCGCTGACATTCAAGGCTTCGCGCGGGATCGAAGACATCTACGACCTGACCTACATCCGCAAGGATGGAACGCGGTTTCCGGCATCGGTATCGATTACCGCGCTGCGCGGCGACTATGGCGACGTCATCGGCTATCTTCTGATCGGCACCGACAATTCGGCCCGAAAGCGCGCCGAGTCGGAACTCAACGAGGCGATGGACGTCGTCGAGAAAGCCAATCGCGCGAAGACCGATTTTCTCTCCGCGATGAGTCACGAATTGCGCACGCCGCTCAATGCGGTGCTCGGTTTCGCCCAGCTGATGGAAACCGGAACGCCGGCTCCGACTCCGTCGCAGAAGCGCAATCTCGACCAGATCCTCAAGGCCGGCTGGTACCTGCTCGAACTGATCAACGAGATCCTCGATCTGTCCCTGATCGAGTCGGGCAAGGCGACGTTGTCGCGCGAGCCGGTCTCGCTGTCCGAAGTCATGCTCGAGTGCCGCGCCATGGTCGAGGCGCAGGCGCACAAACGCGGCATCGGCATGAAGTTCCCGCGCTTCGAAACGCCCTACTTCGTCCAGGCCGATCGGACCCGCGTCAAGCAGGTGCTGATCAATCTGCTGTTCAACGCAATCAAGTACAACCGGCCGGGCGGCACCGTCACGGTCGAATTCGCGCTCAGCGTCCCGGACTGCATCCGCATCAGCGTCCGCGATACCGGCGCGGGCCTTGCCGCCGGGCAGGTCGCGCAGCTTTTCCAGCCGTTCAACCGTCTCGGCAAGGAAGCAAGCGCCGAGGAAGGAACAGGCATCGGGCTGGTCGTGACGAAACGCCTCGTGGAGCTCATGGGCGGAACGATCGGCGTGGACAGTACCGTCGATGTCGGCAGTGTGTTCTGGATCGAGCTGGCCCTCACGTCTGCTCCGCAGCTCGCGGGGCGCGAAGCCGAAAGTCCGGCGCTCGTGCAACCCCAGATGCAACTTGGCGCACCGCTGCGCAACCTGCTCTATGTCGAAGACAACCCGGCCAATCTCGAACTCGTCGAGCAACTGATCGCGCGCCGCCCCGATCTGCGCCTGTTGAGCGCGGCGGACGCCAACCTCGGCGTCGAGTTTGCGCGGGCCTACCAGCCCGAGGTGATCCTCATGGACATCAACTTGCCAGGCATGAGCGGCATCGAGGCGATGAATATCCTGCGCCGCGATCCGTCGACCGCGCACATCCCGATCATCGCGCTGAGCGCCAATGCAGTGCCGCGCGACATCGACCGGGCGCTGGAAGCCGGGTTCTTCAACTACCTGACCAAACCGATCAAGGTCGACAAGTTCATGGAGGCGCTCGACGCCGCGCTGAAAGTCGCGGGCACCGGCACGGACCGCGCAGCGAAGGCGGAGCCGGCATGAAACTCGCCGAATCGGCCATTCTCGATGCGAACATCCTGATCGTCGACGACCAGGAGGCCAATGTCGTCCTGCTCGAACAACTGCTGCGCGAGAACGGTTACACGCGCGTTGCCTCGACGATGAATCCGCAGGAAGTCTGCGCGCTGCACCGAAAACACCGCTACGACCTGATCCTGCTCGACCTGCAGATGCCCGGGATGGATGGCTTCCAGGTCATCGAGGGCCTCAAGACCAATGTCAGCGATGACTATCTGCCCGTGCTCGTGATCACCGCGCAGCCCGGCCACAAGCTGCGCGCGCTGCAGGCCGGCGCGCGGGACTTCATCAGCAAGCCGTTCGACCTGGTCGAGGTCAGGACGCGCATCCGCAACATGCTCGAAGTGCGTCTGCTCTACAAGGAAATGGAGACATCGAACCTGATCCTCGAGCAGGCCGTCCAGGAACGCACCGCCGAACTGCGCGAGAGCGAAGCGCGTTATCGCAGCCTGACGGAACTGGCGTCCGACTGGTATTGGGAACAGGACGAAAACGGCCATTTCACCCGGGTTTCGGGCCCGGTCCTTGAGATGCTCGGGATCCGCGTCGGCAGCCTGGCTGGAGCAACGTCCGACACTCCGGTCAGCGGCTGGAACCAGGAAGAACAGCGGGAACTCCAGGCGCGCGTCAACGCGCGCCAGCCATTCCTCGATTTCGTCTTCAGCCGCGTCAACGAGAATGGTTCGAAGCAGCAATTCCGCGTCAGCGGCGAGCCGATGTTCAACGAGTCGTGCCGCTTTATCGGTTATCGTGGAATAGGCGTGGAAATCACCTCGGGGCAGTAAGCCAATAGATCGACGGTCAACGGATGTCTGCGCATAACCCAAACCAGAATCACCTGCTTGCCGCACTGCCGACGGCCGAGTTCGAGCGCCTGGCTCCGCATCTGGAACTCGCGCCGATGGCGCTCGGTGAAATCCTCTACGAGCCTGGCGGGTTGATGCGCCACGCCTATTTCCCGACCACGGCGATCGTGTCGCTGCACTACGTCATGGAGTCGGGCGCATCGGCCGAAACCGCCGGCGTCGGCAACGAAGGCATCGTCGGCGTCTCGCTGTTCATGGGCGGCGACACCACGCCGAGTTCGGCCGTCGTGCAGACCGCCGGCCATGGCTATCGCCTTGCGAGCGACGTGCTGAAGCAGGAGTTCGTTCGCGCCGGCCTCATGCAGCGCCTGCTGCTGCGCTACACCCAGGCGTTGATCACGCAGATGACGCAGACCGCGGCGTGCAATCGCCACCATTCGATCGAACAGCAGCTTTGCCGCTGGCTGCTGTTGACGCTCGACCGCGTGTCCACGCAGGAACTGATCATGACCCAGGAACTCGTCGCGAGCATGCTCGGCGTGCGCCGCGAGGGCATAACCGAGGCCGCCGGAAATCTGCAGCGCGCCGGCGTCATCCGCTACCGCCGTGGACATATCGCCGTGCTCGAACGACGCGGACTCGAGACACGCGTGTGCGAATGCTACGCCACGGTCAAGAAGGAACTGCGCCGGCTGCTGTCCGACGTGCGGTACCGCCAGGATACCGCGGGTGTTGCCGATCACCGCTTCGCGCCGACTGCCAGCATGGGCTGAGGAGCACGGACACAGCAACGCCCCGGGCTACGGCATCCGTGGAACCCCGCGCTTGTGCCGCACAAATAGTGCATTGCCGACGACCCAGCTATCGGAGAGCGGATCCGGTACTTCTCGCCGCTCACCTACTAGCCGATGGAGCAAGGCTGATGAAGTCGTCGGCGCGATCCACTCGGTCAGATAATCGATTCTTGCGCGCTCGAGCCGGCCAACCGCGCCGGCTCGACGCGAAGGAAATCAGATGCGTCCCATCACCAGCAGTACGACAACGATGATCAGGAGGATGCCGAGGCCGCCGCTCGGGCCGTAGCCCCAACTACGGCTGTGTCCCCAAGCAGGAATTGCGCCGATCAACATCAGAACCAGTACGATCAGAAGGATTGCGCCCAAAGACATTTTCTTCTCCTAGAGTGTGTAACCGACCATGTTTCTATGCGTGCAGTGTGGTTTCTAGACGTGCAGCGTGCCGGTGCCGAACAGCCCAAGCAGTCCGATCACGATCAGATAGATCGCAACGATGTAATTCAGAAGTCGCGGCACCATCAGGATCAGGATGCCGGCGATCAGCGAAACCAGGGGGCCGATGCTCAAATGCAGGTTCATTGACGTCTCCTTTTGTTCTCGACGGGTTGTCTGTTCAGCGCTGTTGAAGAAACGGGCGAAGCAGCCCGCCTCAGCTCTTTCTGCCGATCGTCAGCAGCAAACCGCCAATGACGATCGCACCGACGCCGGCCCAGACCGGGACGTTGACGGTTTCCTTGTCCTTGACCGAGATATCGAGCGGGCCGATCTTGGTTTCGTGTGTTTGCTTCGTGTAGCTGAAACTGCCGTAGGCCAGGCCAAGGGCGCCGGCTATGATCAGTACGATTGCCAGCATCTTCAAAGGGTTCATCTCATCTGCTCCGGTTGGTTTGCACTTTGTATACTTATTAGGCGTGCCGTCGCCCCGCGAGGCAAGCGTTCGTCGCAGCGGCTTGCTTGAGGAAGGCAGTTGGGATGAATGACACCTGGTGTTGTCGTGAATGGATGCGCACGAAGTGCCCTATTGCCTGAGCGTACGCCGAAGCGTTTCCTCGGTTCGGTACGCTGGCGCACACAGACTGGATCGGGTTCACGCCGCGAGCATCTTGCCCAGCACGTTCCACGCGGGAATGCGTTCGGCGACGATCCGCATGCAACTGAGCAGCGGCATCGCCAGCAGCAACCCGGCGACGCCCCACAGCCAGCCGAACAGCATCAGCGCTATGAACACCATCACCGGGTCCAGCGCGAGGCGCCGTCCGACGATCAAGGGCGTCACGAGCTGGCCCTCGAGCAGATGCAGCAACAGGAAGGCACCCGGAACGCTCAGCGCCGCCAGCGGCGTGTCGAAGCGCGCAAAGCCGACGACGACGAGCAGCGCCACGGTAACCATCGGCCCGACGAATGGCGCGAAGTTCAGGATCGCAGCGACGCCGCCCCAGAGCAGCGGGTTGTCGACGCCCAGCCACCACAGCGCTGCCGCGGTAAGCAGGCCGAATACGGTGTTGATCGTGGCGATCGTGAGGATGTAGGTCGACAGTTCGTGTTGCGCGCTGCGCGTCGCCATGACGATGTCCTTTTTCAGGTGCAGCGCCGGCGCCAGTTCGACGAACTTGCGCAACAACGCGTCGCCGTGCAGCAGGAAGATGAAAGTCAGCAGCAACGTTCCGACCATGCTGGCCAGTGCGGCCGGCGTCGCGCTCAGCATCTGGCCGACGCGGCTGGGACCTGCTTCGACAACACGCTGAAGTTTGCTGTCGCCACCGATATTGGTCAGTTCGGCGATCTGCTCGCCGGCGTGCGTGGCGGCCAGCAGCGGTTGACGCAGGGCGCTCAGAGCCAGCTCGATGCGCGCGAGCGATTTGGGCACTTGCACCATCCAGGCCCGCGCCGGACCGGCCAGGCTCAACAGCAGCACGGCCACGAGCATGATCGTGGACAACAGCACGAACAGCGTCGCCAGCGAACGCGGCAAATGCCAGCGGCAGAGCAGGCGAACAGCCGGTGCGAGCATCAGGCTGAGCAGCAGCGCCAGCAGCAGCGGCACGATCAGCACGGCCGCGGCCGCGCAGGTGTACAGGACCAGAAGCACGAGGATTCCGGCAAGCAGCCGATTGCGCGTCGGGTGCTCCGGGACAGCGACAACCTCCTCCGGTTCGAGCGCGGCGCTCACATCCAATCTGCCAGCCGGGGTGTCATGCATCGGCACTAGCGCAAGGCGCGCTCGAATTCCTTGATCTCCACGCGCGCCTTTTCCATGGCGATGCCATAGCGTGCCTGCAGCCTGCCGGCAAGATAGTGCCGATCTCCATCGCTGCGCCTGACGTCGTCGTCCGTGAGTTTGTTCCACTTGCCCTGGAGCCGGTCCGCCAGCGAGGACCATTTGCTTCGAATCATGTCCTGGATCATTTCGTTATCCTTGCCCGATTGTCGGTTCGTGCGGATGACATGGCGTCAACCGCCCTTGGGTTCATGTGAATCGCGCTTGCGCGGCGCGGCGGCGGAATCGACGCGAATGCGGTTGTCGACGTGCTCGATGCCGTTGCTGCCGCCGGCAAGCCGCGCCGCCAGGTCCCTGGCGCCGTCGCTTTCGACGATGCCGCCGAGCGCGGCGCTGCTGCCGTCGACGATCACCGTCAGATCGTAGGCGTGCAGGCGTGGGTCCAGGTTGAACGTCGTCAGGATGCGGTTCTCGCTCCGCGCATTCAGGACTTGCACATCCTTCGCCTCAGGCGTCAGATCGGCGGCCATGCTGGCGCCGACCCCGGTGAGCGCGAGTGCGACGACAAAGCCTGCGATCAGTGCGCGAATGACCCGATTCATCGAAGGTTCCTGATCAAGATGCAATAAGGCTGCGGATGCCGGTTGCGCAACGCGTGTGCGCGTGACGCAATGCTGCGACGGGGCGCCGGCTTGCACGGCGAAGGCGACGTGAGCGCGCGATCGTGCCGGGTGTGCCGGACGGGCACAGCCTGGCGACGGCTCCGGTCAGGCGCCGCGGCTGTCGCCTAGAAACCGCGGCGTTTGCCCAGCAGCAACGAGACGATAAACAGAACAATAAAGACCAGGAACAACACTTTGGCGATCCCTACCGACGCGCCAGCGATGCCGCCAAAACCCAGGACACCGGCGATCAGCGCGATGACGAGGAATACCAGTGCGTAGTGCAACATGAAAAATTCCTTTGGCGAAAATGGCTGAATCGCTGCGCATCGCGCATGATGCAGAGCCGGAGGATAGGCGCATGCCTGCTCCATCTCTGTACGCCATCACACATACGTGGCGATTGCGCGGGACGCGCGCCTCTGGCGATGCAGTCGTGTGCGCGCGTTCGTTTTCGTCGGATTGGGAGGCTTGACATGGTTGGACGTCCGGACCCGTTGCGCAACGGCTCGATGCGAGTCGCGCGGCAAGCATTCCCCGTGGTCATGCCGGCGAATCGTGCCGGTTATGTTCGATGCCGCACATATAAAGCGGCCCCGGGGGCCGATCATGGAGTGGGCCGTGGCGTCGCCGGGCATGCCGCCCCGTTGTCAGATTCAGGGCCGAAGACGATGGGCGCGCAATGTTCGAAAATCTGATGCGACTGTGGACCGCGGGGCGCGCATCATCCGCGCGGAACCTGCCTGACCGCAGCGAGCAGCC
The DNA here is from genome assembly GCA_035455825.1 of Rhodanobacteraceae bacterium. Classification (GTDB taxonomy): domain Bacteria; phylum Pseudomonadota; class Gammaproteobacteria; order Xanthomonadales; family Rhodanobacteraceae; genus Rudaea. The sequence goes on from DATIEJ010000384.1 coordinate 10,419, forward strand.
GCTGCGGTCGGAGTTGTACAGCGCCGACCAGATGGAGCAGCACGGCGAGCGGCTGGCCGAGTCGCACAAGGGTGCGCGCGAGCATGGCGCCGACCGGCTGCTGCCGCGGCTGGCCGAAAACGAAACGGTGCTGATCCAGGCCTGCAAACTGCTGACGCAGGCCATCGAGGACGATCGCCGCATCACGCCAGCCGGCGAATGGCTGCTGGACAATTTCTACCTGATCGAAGAACAGATCCGCACGGCCCGGCGCCACCTGCCGAGGCGCTACAGCTGGGAATTGCCGCGTCTGACGACCGGACCTTCGGCCGGATTCCCGCGCGTGTACGACATCGCCCTCGAGGCGATTTCCCACGGTGACGGCCGCGTCGACACCGACAGCCTGATCCGCTTCGTGTCGGCCTACCAGCGCGTGACGACGCTGTCCCTGGGCGAACTCTGGGCGATACCGATCATGCTGCGGCTCGCGCTGATCGAAAATCTCCGGCGCGTCGGCGCACGCATCGCGGCCGATCGCCTGGATCGGAACCTGGCCGACAGCTGGGGCGACCAGATCGTCGAGTTCGCGGAGAAGGACACCAAGAACCTGATCCTGGTCGTCGCCGACATGGCGCGTTCGAATCCGCCGATGGTCAGCGCCTTCGTCGCCGAGCTCACGCGCCGCCTGCAGGGCCATGGCCCGGCGCTGGCCCTGCCGCTCACATGGATCGAACACTCGCTGGCCGAGTCGGGCCTGACGATAGCCCAGCTGGTGCAGGCGGAGAATCAGCAACAGGCCGCCAACCAGGTGTCGATCAGCAACAGCATCGGCAGCATGCGCCTGCTCGCCGTGATGGACTGGCGCGAGTTCGTCGAGTCCCTGAGCATCGTCGACCAGACGCTGCGCCGCGACCCGGCCGGGATTTATCCACAAATGGACTTTGCCACGCGCGACCGCTATCGCCACGCGATCGAATCGACGGCCAAGCACAGCCGGCTGCCGGAATCGGAAATTGCGCTGGCCGCATTGCGCCTGGCCAGCGATGCGACGGAGGCCGGCAGCGAGGCGCGTACGAGACATGTCGGCTACTATCTCGTCGGCGGCGGATTGGCGGAGCTCGAGCGCACGGCCCAGGTGCGTTTCTCGCTGCGCACCTGGGTGCGCGCGCGCGACTTGCGCGTGACGCTGTATCTGGGCTCGATTGCGCTGCTCACTGCCGCGGTTGCGGCACTGGCGGCGTACCAGGCCCGTTCCGAGGGCGTGCATGGCTGGCTGCTGGCGATGCTGACCGTGTGCGCCGTGTTCGGCGCCAGCCAGTTCGCGATCGCGCTGGTCAATCGCGTGGCCAGCATGCTGGTCGAGCCGCATGCGCTGCCGCGCATGGACTTCTCGAAAGGCATTCCGCCGCAGGCGCGCACTCTGGTCGTCGTGCCGACGATGATCGGCAGCCCGGAAGCGGTAGCGGCGCTGATCGAGGCACTGGAAGTGCGCTTCCTCGCCAACCGCGATGCCCAGGTGCTGTTCGGCCTGCTGACCGATTTCGCCGACGCCGATGCCGAGACGCTGCCCGGGGACGAGCCGATCCTGCAACAGGCGGCGCGTGGGATCGCGCAGTTGAACGAGAAATACCGCAGCGATGCTGCCGAGGGCGGCTTCTTCCTGTTTCACCGCCCGCGCCGGTGGAATCCGCAGGAGCGCGTATGGATGGGTTACGAGCGCAAGCGCGGAAAGCTCGGCGACCTCAATGCGCTGCTGCGCGGCGCTGCCAATGCCGAGTTCTCGCTGATCGTCGGCAACGTTTCGACGCTGCAATCGGTGCGTTACGTCATCACGCTCGACACCGACACGCAACTGCCCCGCGACGCGGCGATGATGCTGATCGCAAGCATCGCCCATCCGCTCAACCGCCCGCACTACGACGCGCAACGCCGCTGCATCGATGCCGGCTACGGCATCCTGCAGCCCCGGGTCGCGGCCAGCCTGCCGAGCACGCAGAGCTCACTGTTTGCGCGCCTGCATGCCGGCGACGCCGGTATCGACCCGTATACGCGCGCCGTGTCGGACGTCTATCAGGACGCGTTCGGCGAGGGCTCGTTCATCGGCAAGGGCATCTATGACGTCGACGCGTTCGAATTCGCGCTGAAGGAACGCCTGCCGGAAAACCGCATCCTCAGTCACGACCTGCTGGAAGGCTGTTACGCGCGCTCCGGCCTGCTCAGCGATGTCGAATTGTACGAAGGCTATCCGTCGAGCTACATCTCGGACGTGCAGCGGCGCCATCGCTGGATACGCGGCGACTGGCAGATTGCGCACTGGCTGCTGCCGCGCGTGCCGGGAGCCGACGGCGTCTATGTGAAGAACCCGCTTTCCTCTCTGTCGCGCTGGAAGGTGCTGGACAACCTGCGCCGCAGCCTGGTCCCCGTTGCACTGACCTTGCTCATGCTGCTCGGCTGGATCGTGCTGCCGGAACCCTGGCTGTGGACCCTGGCCGTGCTCGGAGTGACGTTCGTTCCGGCGCTTGGCGCGACTGCGTTCGACCTGATGCGCAAGCCCCGGGAGTCCCTGCTGCGGCATCATCTGGCGACCACGATGCAGATTGCCGGCAGGCGCTTTGGCAGTGCGCTGTTTGCGCTGGCCTGCCTGCCGTTCGAAGCGTACTACTGCCTCGATGCAATCGTGCGCACCGGCGTGCGCATGCTGCTCACGCGCCGAAACCTGTTGCAGTGGACCGCGTCGAGCGAAGTCGATCGCCGCGTGCGCTCGTCGGTGCTGGCCTCTTTCCAGTCGATGTGGATTGCGCCGGCACTGGCGATCGCGACCGCGATCTGCCTGCTGCAACTGCGTCCGCTGGCACTGGCGACTGCGGCACCAGTGCTGCTGTTGTGGCTGGCGGCGCCGCTGTTCGAATGGTGGTTGAGCCGGCCGGTGGTTCCGGCCGTCGAAACGCTGACCGGCGAGGATGTCGATTTCCTGCGCAAGACCGCGCGCCGCACCTGGGCGTACTTCGAAAATCTCGTCACCGCGGAAGACAACTGGCTGCCGCCGGACAATGTGCAGGAGCACCCGGCGACGGTCATCGCCCATCGTACCTCGCCGACCAATGTCGGCCTGGCCTTGCTCGCGAATCTGGCGGCGTGGGACTTCGGCTACGTTTCCACCGGAACCGCCGTCGCGCGTTGCGAACGCACGCTCGATACGCTCGGCAAGCTGCAGCGCGAGCGCGGCCACTTCTACAACTGGTATGACACGCAGACGCTGCAGCCGCTCATACCGCACTACGTGTCCACGGTCGACAGCGGCAATCTGTGCGCGCACCTGCTGACGCTGGAGAACGGACTCGTCGCGCTGCTCGACCAGCCGATCACGCGCGCGCAGACGCTGGATGGCCTTGGCGATACGCTCGGCGTCCTCGTCGAGACCGCGCCGAGCGGACAGCGCGAGGCGATCGACCAGTTCCGCACGCGTCTGCAGGCAGCCCGCCAGTCGCACCCCGCGACGCTTCCGTCCTGTTTCCGCGCGCTGACCGAAATCGGCGCAGCTGCCGCGGCGCTGGCCGAGAGGCTCGGTGGACCGTCCGGCGAAGGCACGGCGACCTGGGTCGGCGCCTTGCTCGGACAATGCACCGACGCGCGCGACGATCTGCTGTTTCTCGCGCCGTGGCTCGACATGCCACCGGCTCCGTCCGCGTTTGCTGCCGCTCTCGACGCCGCCGCCGTGCCGACCCTGCGCGAACTGCCGCGTCATGCCGACGAACTGATGCAGGCGCTGGAGCGTCGCGCGATCGGGACCATCGCGCCGCAGGACCGGCGCTGGCTCGACTCTTTCGGCCAGCACGTCGAAGAAAGCTGCCGTAACGCCGCCGCGCGCAGGGCCGTGATCGAAAACGCAGCGTCGCGCGCGCGCAAATTCGCGCAGATGGACTTCGATTTCCTCTACGACTCGGAACGCCATCTGTTCACGATCGGCTTCAATGTCACCGATCGCCGGCGCGATGTCAGCTACTACGATCTGCTCGCGTCCGAAGCGCGGCTCGGGACGTTCGCCGCGATCGCTCTGGGACAGGTGCCGCAGGAAAGCTGGTTCACTCTCGGCCGGCTGCTGACGGCGACCGGTGGCGACCCGGCGCTGCTCTCGTGGGGCGGGTCGATGTTCGAATACCTGATGCCATTGCTGGTCATGCCGAGCTTCGCCGGCACGCTGCTGGACCAGACCTGCAAGGCCGTCGTGCGCCGGCAGATCGAGTACGGCCGCCAGCGCGGCGTGCCGTGGGGCATTTCCGAATCGGGCTACAACACGGTCGATGCGGCCCACAACTATCAGTACCGCGCATTCGGCGTGCCCGGCCTGGGTCTCAAACGCGGGCTGGCCGAGGATCTCGTGATCACGCCGCACGCTTCGGCGCTCGCGCTGATGGTCGCGCCGGGCGAAGCGATCCGCAATCTGCGCGTGCTGGCCGCGCAGGGCCAGGTCGGAAGGTTCGGATTCTTCGAGGCTGTCGATTACACGCCGGCGCGCCTGCGGCGCGGCGAAGCGTTCGCGATCGTGCAATCGTTCATGGCGCACCATCAGGGCATGAGCCTGCTGGCGATCGGCGATGTCCTGCTCGACGGACCGATGCGCAGGCGCTTCGCCGCCGAACCGCTTTTCCAGGCGACGATGCAGCTGCTGCACGAACGCATTCCACGCGCCAGCGCGACGTTCTCGCACAGCAACGAACTGGTCGACCGGCGCGCGGCGGTCGACACCGCCGAGATGCCGGTGCGCGTGTTCACGACCGGCAACACGCCGTGGCCGAGCGTGCAGATGCTTTCCAATGGCCGCTACCACGTCATGATCACGAATGCCGGCGGCGGCTACAGCCGCTGGCGCGACCTCGCGGTCACGCGCTGGCGCGAAGACAGCACCTGCGACAACTGGGGCACGTTCTGCTACATCCGCGACGTCGACAGCGGCAAGGTCTGGTCGAACACGCTGCAACCCACGCTCGCGCGCGGCGGCGGCTACGAGGCGACGTTCACCGAGCCGCGCGTCGAATTCCGCCGGCGCGACGACGAGATCGACACGCACACCGATATCGCCGTCTCGCCGGAAGACGATGTCGAACTGCGCCGCGTGCGCATCTCCAACCGTTCGCGCACTCGGCGCACGATCGAGGTGACCAGCTACGCCGAAGTCGTGCTCGGGCCGGCGGTCGCCGACAGCATGCACCGCGTGTTCAACAATCTGTTCGTCGAAACCGAAATCGTGCCGACGCGGCCGGCGATCCTGTGCGCGCGCCGGCCAAGGGCGAATACCGAGCAATGGCCGTGGATGCTGCACACGATGGCGTTGCACGGCGCCGACAGCATCGAAACGTCGTTCGAGACCGACCGCGCGCGCTTCCTCGGCCGCGGCAACAGCGTTGCGTCGCCCGCGGCGTTCGCCGACTCGGCGCCGCTGTCCGGAACCCAGGGTCCGGTGCTCGATCCGATCGTCGCGATCCGCCACCGGTTCGTGCTCGAACCGGAAGAATCGGTCACTCTGAACCTGGTCACGGGTATCGGCGAGAACCGGGCGGCCTGCCTTGCGCTCGTCGAGAAGTACCAGGACCTGCATCTTGCCGACCGCGTTTTCGACCTGGCCTGGACCCACAGCCAGGTGGCTCTGCGGCAGATCAACGTCACCGAAACCGACGCGCAACTCTACGGACGCCTGGCCGGACGCGTGCTGTATGCGAACAACCTGCTGCGCGCGGATGCGGCCCTGATTGCCGGCAATCGCCGCGGCCAGTCCGGCCTGTGGGGCTACGCGATTTCCGGCGATCTGCCGATCGTGCTGCTGCAAATCAAGGATGCGGCCGGGATCGAACTCGTGCGTCAACTCGTACGCGCGCATGCTTACTGGCGCGCGCGCGGCTTCGCCGTCGACCTGGTTGTCTGGAACGACGATCGCGGCGGCTACCGTCAAGCCCTCCAGGACGAAATCCTCGGCCTGATCGCCGCCGGCGTCGAGGCCAATCTGATCGACCGGCCGGGCGGCATCTTCGTGCGCGCCGCCGAACAGATCGCTTCGGAGGATCGCGTCCTGCTGCTGGCGATCGCGCGCGCGATCATCTCGGATGTGCGCGGCGGCCTGGCCGAGCAGCTCAAGCGCAGCGATCTGCTCGAACCGCCGATCCCGCGTTTCACGCCGACGCGCAGCGACAGCGCCGACGCCGCCACGACGCTGCAGCCGGCGCCACGCGACCTGGTTCTCGGCAATGGCGTCGGTGGATTCACTGCCGACGGGCGTGAATACGTGATTACCACGCGGCGCGGGGCGATGACGCCGGCGCCCTGGGTCAACGTGCTGGCCAACGCCGAGTTCGGCAGCGTCGTCTCCGAAAGCGGCAGCGCCTACACCTGGGCCGAGAACGCGCACGAATACCGGCTGTCGCCGTGGCACAACGATCCGATCGCCGATCCGTCCGGCGAGGCGTTCTACGTGCGCGACGAGGAAACCGGGCGCTTCTGGTCGCCGTCACCGCTGCCGTGCTGCGGCGAAACGCCATATACGACCCGCCACGGCTTCGGCTACAGCGTATTCGAGCACGTCGAGGACGGCATAAGAACGGAATTGTGGACTTATGTGGCGCTCGACGCGGCGATCAAGTTCTCCGTGGTGAAGGTGCGCAATCTGTCGGGCCGGCCGCGCCGGCTGTCGATTACCGGCTATGTCGAATGGGTGCTCGGCGACCTGCGACCGAAGGCGGCGATGCACGTCGTCACCGAGATCGACGCCAATGGCGGCGCGCTGCTCGCGCGCAATGCGTTCAACCCCGAATTCGCCGATCGCGTCGCCTTCTTCGATGTCGACGAGGCGACGCGCACTCTGAGCGGCGACCGCAGCGAATTCATCGGCCGCAACGGAACCCTGCAGAAGCCCGCGGCGATGCTGCGGGCGCGGCTGTCCGGCAAGGTCGGCGCCGCGATGGATCCGTGCGCCGCAATCCAGGTTCCGTTCGATCTCGGCGAAGGCCAGTCGCGCGATGTCATCTTCCGCCTCGGCGCGGGACGCGGCATCGACAGCACCAGCAGCCTCGTGCAACGCTTTCGCCAGGCCGGCACGGCGCGCGCTGCACTCGAGGCCGTGCGCGATTACTGGAAACGCACGCTCGGTGTCGTACAGGTGCGCACCGGCCAGCCGGCGCTCGATGTGCTGACCAACGGCTGGCTGCTGTACCAGACGATCGCCTGCCGCCTGTGGGGCCGCAGCGGCTTCTATCAATCCGGCGGCGCGTATGGTTTCCGCGACCAGCTGCAGGACGCCATGGCGGCCGTGCATGCCGCGCCGGCGCTGCTGCGCGCACAGTTGTTGCGCTGCGCATCGCGCCAGTTCAAGGAGGGCGACGTCCAGCACTGGTGGCATCCGCCTTCCGGCCGCGGCGTGCGCACGCACTGTTCCGACGACTACCTGTGGCTGCCGCTGGCCGCATGCCGTTACGTCGCGTGCACCGGCGACGTGGACGTGCTCGGCGAGCGCAGCGTCTTCCTCGAAGGCCGCCTGGTCGGCGATGGCGAGGATTCGTACTACGATTTGCCCGTGCAATCGACCGAGAGCGCCGATCTTTACGGCCATTGCGTGCGCGCGATTCGCCATGGCCTGCGCTTCGGCAAGCACGGGCTTCCATTGATGGGATCGGGCGACTGGAACGACGGCATGAACAACGTCGGCATCCACGGCGCGGGCGAGAGCGTCTGGCTGGGATTTTTCCTGTATCACGTGCTGACACGCTTCGCCGGACTGGCGACGCTGCGCGACGATCCGGCGTTTGCCGAGTATTGCCGCGGCGAGGCAGCCACGCTGCGCGAGCAGATCGAACGCAATGCCTGGGACGGCGACTGGTATCGGCGCGCCTATTTCGACGACGGCACGCCGCTCGGCACATCGACCGCTTCGGAGTGCCGGATCGACTCGATCGCGCAGAGCTGGTCGGTGCTGTCGCAAGCCGCCGAGCCGGCGCGCGCGCGAACGGCGATGAATTCGCTCGACCAGCACCTGGTCGACCGCGAGCATGCGCTGGTCAGGCTGCTGGTTCCGCCTTTCGACAAGTCGCAGCCCGATCCCGGCTACATCAAGGGC
>DATIEJ010000385.1:0-5419 GCA_035455825.1 Rhodanobacteraceae bacterium
GCCGGTCGTCACTAGGGCGCGACGACCGGCTGATCGGCTGCGTCGTCGCGCTGCTGTCCTGCGCGGCCGCTTGGGGCCTGTGGGCGCTCTTCAGCGGCCGCGGCGCGTACATCGTGTTTGGCGCCCTGCTCGGCACGATCATGGTCGCGAATGTGTTCTTCGTGATCATCCCCGGCCAGCGCGAGATGGTGAAGGCCAAGCGCGAAGGCCGCGCGCCCGACCCGGTTTACGGCCTGCGCGGCAAACAGCGCTCGGTGCACAACACATACTTCACCCTGCCGGTGCTGTTCGCGATGATCAGCAACCACTACGCGCTGACCTACGGCGCGAAGCACAACGCAATCGTGCTGGTCGCGATGAGCCTCGCCGGGGTCGGCATCCGCGCCTGGTTCGTCGCCAGACACAAGGCTCACGAACGCGGCGGCCGGACTTCCCCGCTGACCCTTGCGCTCGGTCTCATTGCGCTGGCAGCCGTCGCCATCGCGCTTGCTCCGCGCGATTCGGTGCCGTCGACAGCAGTGGCCGGACTCTCGCCGCACGAACGCTTCGCGCGCGTCGAAACAATCATGCGCCAGCGCTGCGTCCCCTGCCACGCGGCTGCACCGACCTTCGCCGGACTCACGGCGCCGCCCAAAGGCGTCGTGCTCGACTCGTCGGAAAGCATACTCGCGCAGGCACGGCCGACCCTCGCCCAGCTCAGTACGCGGGTCATGCCGCTGGGCAATCTGACGCAAATGACCGAGGATGAACGCGCCGAAGTGATCGCCTGGCTATCCGACGGGGCTCCGCACTGACATGACCAGCACTGCTCCTGCGCGTGACCTGACGGGCTACGGCCGCGTGCCGCCGCATCCGCGCTGGCCCGGGAATGCACGCATCGCGCTGCAGTTCGTGCTCAATCACGAGGAGGGCGGCGAAAACTGCGTGCTCAATGGCGATGCAACCTCGGAAACGTTCCTGTCGGAAATCATCGGCGCACAGGCGTTTCCGGCCCGTCACCTGAGCATGGAATCGCTGTACGAATACGGCTCGCGCGCCGGGCTGTGGCGCGTGCTGCGTGCATTCGAAGCGCGCAAGCTGCCGCTGACGGTGTTTGCCGTCGCGCAGGCGCTGCAGCAGCATCCCGATGCCGTTGCCGCGTACCGCGAACTCGGCCATGAAATCGCCTGCCACGGCTTGCGCTGGATCAGCTACCAGAGCGTCGACGAGGCCACCGAGCGCGCCCACATCGCCGAAGCGACATCGATCCTGACCCGCCTGTTCGCCGGCGCGCCGCTCGGCTGGTACACCGGCCGCGACAGTCCGAACACGCGCCGTCTCGTCGTCGAACATGGCGGTTTCGTCTACGACGCCGATTCGTACGCGGACGACCTGCCCTACTGGCGCGAAGTAGAGATCGAGCGCGACGGCGTCGTGCAACGCGTGCCGCACCTCGTCGTGCCCTACACGCTCGACAGCAACGACATGCGCTTTGCCACGGTGCAGGGCTTCAACAGTGGCACGCAGTTCTTCGATTACCTCAAGGATGCGTTCGACGTGCTCTACCGCGAAGGCGATCCGGGCGGGATGAATGCGCCGAAGATGCTGTCGGTCGGACTGCACGCGCGCATCATCGGCCGCCCGGCGCGAATCGCCGCTCTGGAACGCTTCCTCGACTACGCGCTCGGCTTCGAGCAGGTCTGGATCTGCCGCCGCATCGATATCGCGCGCCATTGGATCGCGCAGCATCCGTTTGTACGGAACGCCGCGCAGTGATCGCTCTTTCCCGGCTCAACACGATGCCTCCGGCGCAGTTCGCGGAGGCGCTGCACGGCATGTTCGAGCATTCTCCATGGGTCGCCGAGCGTGTGGTCGATCGACGCCCATTCGCCTCGGTACTGGATCTGCACGCGGCGATGACGAGCGCCGTCGCCGCGGCAAGCAGCGACGAGCAACTGGCGCTGATTCGCGCGCATCCCGAACTGGCCGGCCGCGCCCGCGTTCGTGACGCCCTGACTGCCGAATCGGCGCGCGAGCAGAGCGGCGCAGGCCTCGACTCGTGCACGCCCGAAGAATTTTCACGCCTTCACGAACTCAACAGGGCGTACGCCGACAAGTTCGGGTTTCCGTTCATCATTGCCGTCCGCGGACACGATCGTGCTTCGATCATCGATGCGTTTGCCAAACGCATGCAGAACCCGCTTGCTGCCGAACGGCAAGAGGCCCTCGGGCAGATCGGCCGCATCGCCTTTTTTCGCCTCGCCGATGCCGTGACTGAATCGGCCGGACCGCGCATCATGGCAATGCACGAGCATCTTGCGAGATTCAGCGACGATGACTCGGGGCTGACTTGCACGTATCTGCGTCCTGCCCATCGCGCGACCGCCGCCGCGATCCGCGACCTGATGCTGTCGGCAAACCTCGAAACCGAAATCGACGCGGTCGGCAACGTCGTCGGCCGCTGGCGCTGCGGCAAGGCCGGCGCGAAGACGCTGATCACCGGATCGCATTACGACACCGTCATCAACGGCGGCAAGTACGATGGCCGCCTCGGCATCGTGCTGCCGATCGCCTGCGCGGCGCATTTGCGCCGGCAGGATGCCACGCTGCCGTTCGATCTGGAGATCGTCGCGTTCGCCGAAGAGGAAGGCGTGCGTTTCAAGTCGACGTTCCTCGGCAGCAGCGCGCTGGCCGGGAATTTCGACATGCAGGTGCTCGACCATGCCGATGCCGACGGCATCAGCATGCGCGCGGCTATGCGCGAGGCCGGCCACGATCCGGCCGCGATTCCCACGATTGCGCGCGATCCGCGCACACTGGCCGGATATGTCGAGGTGCACATCGAGCAGGGGCCGGTGCTGCTCGAGGCCGGCCGGCCACTCGGTGTCGTGACATCGATCGCCGGCAGCGTGCGCATGCTCATGACGATCACCGGTCTCGCAGGCCACTCGGGCACCGTGCCGATGACCTTGCGTCGCGACGCGGCCGCAGCAGCCGCCGAGATCGTTCTGTTGGTCGAGAAGCGCTGTTCGACGTCGCCAGGCCTCGTCGGAACGGTCGGCCGGCTCGAGGTGCCGGGTGGCGCGATCAACGTGATCCCGGGACGCTGCGAGTTGTCGATCGACATTCGTGCCGGCAGCGACGCGCTGCGCGACGGCGCGGTCGCCGATGTCCTCGCCGAAATCGAGCGAATCACGGCACGGCGCAACGTCGCGATCGATGTTCGCCGCGTGCTCGACGCTGCCTGCGCCCCGTGCGATGCGGCGATGCAGCGGCAAATCGCCGCCGCGATTTCGCGCACGACCCGCGAGGCGGCGCCGTTGCATCTGCCGAGTGGCGCCGGTCACGACGCGATGAAGATGGCGACGATCACTCCGGTTGGCATGCTGTTCGTGCGTTGCGGCAACGGCGGCATCAGCCATCATCCGGACGAATCCCTCGCCGCGGACGACGCCGCTGTCGCGGCGCGCGCGTTCACCGACTTCCTCCTGCATTTCGAGCCCGTGAAACCATGACTACCGATGCGCGCCACCACGCGATCAGCCGATTCGTCGAGGAGCACTTCGCCGACGAGTGCAGCTTTCTTGCCGAACTGGTCAAGGTGCCGAGCGACAATCCGCCCGGAGATTGCGCCGCCCACGCGCGCCGCGCGAAGGAACTGCTCGAACGACTCGGGCTGGAAGTCATGGCCGATAGCGTGCCCGATGCCGACGTCCGCGCGAACGGCATGATCTCGGCAACGAACCTGATCGTGCGCCAGCGCTTTGGCAGCGGCGGGCACACGATTGCCTTGAATGCGCACGGCGACGTCGTGCCGCCCGGCGAGGGTTGGACACACGATCCGTATGGCGCGGAAGTCGTCGACGAACCCGGCAAGGGCGCGACGATGTTCGGCCGCGGCATCGCGGTCAGCAAGTCTGATTTCGCAACTTACGCATTCGGCCTGTTGGCACTGCGCGAACTTGCCGCGGCCGGCGCCCCGCTCAATGGCACGGTCGAGCTTCACCTGACCTACGACGAAGAAGTCGGCGGCGAAATCGGCCCGCGCCGGCTGCTCGAAAAGGGATTGAGCAAACCGGACCTGGCGATCAGCGCCGGATTTTCCTATGCCGTGACAACCGCGCACAACGGCTGCCTTCACCTGGAAGTCGTCGTGCGCGGACGCCAGGGTCATGCGGCGATGCCGGAGCGCGGCGTCGATGCGCTGGCCGCGACGAATCGGATCCTCACGGCGCTGTACGCTTCGCGCGAAGCGCTGAAGGCGCGCACGTCGAAGACGCAGGGCATCACGCACCCGACCTTGAATGTCGGCTTGATCGAGGGTGGCATCAACACGAATGTCGTGCCGGACCGCGTCACGTTTCGGATCGACCGGCGCATCATTCCGGAAGAGTCGCCGGCAGCGGCCGAAGCGGAGTTGCGCGCACTGATCGAGTCCGCCGCCGCAGGTTGCGCCGGGATCACGACCGAAATCCGCCGGCTCCTGCTGTCGCTGCCGCTGGTCAAGCTGCCGGGCGCCGAACGCCTGACGCGTGTGCTGCAGTCGCGCGGCGAGGAATTCTTCGGCGCGCCGATCGCCGAGCACGGTGTGCCGATCTACACCGACGCGCGCCACTACACGTCCGCCGGCATCCCGACGGTGCTATACGGCGCCGGTCCACGCACCCTGGCCGAGGCAAACGGCCACGCGGCCGATGAGAAGTTGCATCTCGAAGACCTGCGCCGCGCGACCAAGACGGTTGCGGCTGCGCTCGCGGATCTGCTCGATGAAAGCGCAGCGGCATGACTCGCGGCGATGCGGCGGTGGGCCGAGGCCCACCCTACATGGGTTGGTGAAGGCGTCGCGGCATGACTCGCGGCGATGCGGCGCTGGGTCGAGGTCCATGCTACATGGGTTGGTGAAGGCGCGGCAGCACGACTCGCGGTGATCCGGCGGTGGGCCGAGGCCCACTACATGGTTTGATGAAGGCGCCGCGACATGACTCGCGGCAATGCGGTGATCCGGCGGTGGGCCGAGGCCCACCCTACATGGGTTGGTGAAGGCGTCACGGCATGACTTGCGACGCGACGATGGCCCAGGGATGGCAATGCGGACGTAGGGTGGGCTTCAGCCCACCGCACGATTTCAGGATGCAACCACCGCCGACGGTTCGACCAGCACGGAATAATCGAGCCAGCGCACAAGCGCCTTCGGGAACGCGAATTCGGGTTCGGCCTGCAATCCGGCCGTGATTGCCTCTTCGAGGTCGGCGCCCTCGCCCAGCCGGGAGAGCGCCGCGATTTCTCCGGCACTGGATGACAGCACCTCGACCCGCCAGCGCGGGCGCACGACCAGCGCAAGTTCGCTGCAGTCGAGCGAATCGGGCAATCCAAGCGTCGTCTGTGGCTGATGCGCGATCCAGATGCTGGCGACCGGAAATCGCGAACGCAGCCAGGCGCA
>DATIEJ010000386.1:0-2392 GCA_035455825.1 Rhodanobacteraceae bacterium
TCGTCGATCGTGCGGATGTGCTGCTCGTAGCTGACCTGCACCTCGGCGCTGCGCACCAGCGTTCCGGAACCGCGCCGGCGCAGGATCAGGCCGGCCTCCTCGAGGTGCCGCAACGCCTCGCGCAGCGTGTAGCGACTCGCCTTGAAGCGCTTGCACAGGTCGACTTCGCCCGGCAGGCGGCGGCCGACGACATGCACGCCGACCCGAATTTCCTCGCGCAGCGTTTCGGCAATCTTCAGGTAGCGCGGCCTGCGCGAAGAGCGCATGCCGGGGCGGTGGCCCTGTTCCTCGGCATGGCCCTCGTCGGCAGCGCGCGGATGTTCGGTCATAATGGCAACTCGCGGGCGAGGATCCGGAACGATGGACACGATAACAAAGCCGCTGTCGGAGCGGGAACTTCGCGGCGCGACTCTGTGCCAGACACTGCATTGGCTCGCTGGGGGGCGAGTCTCGGCCGGCGACTTGTGCGATGCCTATCTCGCCGCGATCGCACGCGAAAATCCGCGCCTCAATGCCTACGTCGGCATCAATCCGCGCGCCGCCGACGAAGCGCGGACGACGCAGACGCGCCGCACCAGCGGTCCGTGCGGACGCCTCGACGGCGTGCCGGTCTCGATCAAGGACAATCTCGACGTCGCCGGGTTGCCGACGCGCAGCGGCATGCCCGCGATGCCGGCGCCTGCAGCGCGCGATGCGCACGTCGTCGAACGCCTGCGCCATGCCGGCGCGGTGATCCTCGGCAAGACCCATGTGCCGGAAGGCAGCCTGAACGCATCGAGCACGAATCCGCACACCGGCGCCGCGCACAATCCATGGCGCTACGGATTGCAGGCCGGAGGATCTTCGGGCGGCGCGGCCGCTGCGGTTGCTGCCGGTCTGTGCACGGTCGCGATCGGCACCGACAGTCTCGGCTCGATTCGCATCCCGGCGAGCTATTGCGGTGTCTACGCGCTCAAGCCGACCCACGGCGAAATTTCGACGCATGGCATGGTCCCGGCCGCACGGCGCCTGGATTGCATCGGACTGGTTGGGCGCGGAGTCGACGACCTTGGCGTGCTGCTGCACCTGCTCGCCGGCTATGACGCCGACGATCCGCGCTCGCGCCGGCGCCACGTCGATCTCGCGCTGCCCGACTGGGAGCCGGGCAAGTTGCGCGCAGGCGTGTTCGGCGACCTGGCCGCATTCGGCACGGATCCAGCCGTCGCGGCGGTCTTTTCCCGGGCGATGGACACCCTGAAACCCGAACTGGGCGAATGCCGCATTGTGGATTTTGGCGGCTTCCCGCTGCAAAGGGCGCGCCGCGCTGCGTTCTTCCTGATCGAAGCGGAGATGCTCGTGACGCATGCCGCAGCGCTGGCCGATCACCAGCATCCGGTCTCGCCGCAACTCGATCAACTGCTCGCCTATGCGCGCGGAAGCTCGGCGGCCGACTACGCCAAGGCCGATCGCATGCTCGACGCGGCCGTGGTTGCTTCGCGGCGATTGTTCAGCCGGATCGACGTGCTGGTGACGCCGACGACGCCGCAGGCGGCATTCGAGCTCGATGCAAAGCTGCCGGACAACCAGGGCGACTTCACCTGCTTTGCGAATTTCTCCGGCTGCCCGGCCGTGACGATACCGATGGGACTGACTGCCGACGGACTGCCAGCCGGTCTCCAGTTCATGGGACCACCGGGGTCGGACCTGCGCCTGCTCGAACTCGCCCAGGTATGCGCCGCGGCGCTCGACGCGACGCCTGCCTATCCAGTCGGGTGACCGGGATGTCTCGGGTCGACGCGGCCTCCGTCGGTCAGAGCCGGCAAGGATCTGAAACGAAGAACGCGTCGGCGCCACTGCTTTCCCCTCTCCCGCTGGCGGGAGAGGGCAGGGTGAGGGTGGCGCCCGAAGTGGCGCCGACACTGAAAACCTGGGCGACTTTCGATCTCCCTGGTGCCGATATTCGATTGACGCAGTTCTGCGACGCCGACGTTGCGCAGGAATGGTTCAAACGCGTGCACCACGAGGTGGCCTGGGAACGCCATCGCCTGCGCCTGTTCGGCCGCGAAGTCGATTCTCCGCGCCTGTCGTGCTGGATCGGCGACGCCGATGCGGTCTACACCTACTCGGGCACGCGCTTCACGCCGCATCCATGGACATCGGCCTGCGGCGAATTGCGCGACGGGATTTCTGTACTTTGTGGCGAAAAATACAATTCCGTATTGTGTAACCTGTATCGCGACGGGCGCGATTCGATGGGCTGGCACAGCGACGACGAGCCCGAGCTCGGGGCGCAACCGTGCATCGCCTCGCTCAGTCTCGGTGCGGCTCGGCGCTTTCGCCTGCGCCATCGGCGCGATCCCGGGCTGAGGCTCGAACTCGAGCTGGCGCCCGGTAGCCTGCTGCTGATGTCGGG
>DATIEJ010000387.1:0-4091 GCA_035455825.1 Rhodanobacteraceae bacterium
GTGCCGCGCATGTTCACGATCAACTCGAACGAGATCCTCGAAGCGCTGCACGAGCCGCTCGCCGGCATCGTCGCGGCCGTGCGCTCGGCGCTCGAACAGACGCCGCCGGAGCTGTGTTCCGACGTCGCCGAGCGCGGCATCGTGCTGACCGGCGGCGGCGCCCTGTTGCGCGATATCGAGCGCCTGATTGCTTCGGAAACCGGACTGCACGTGCACGTGGCCGACGATCCGCTGACCTGCGTGGCCCGCGGTGGCGGCCGCGCGCTCGAACTGGTCGATCAGCACGGCGGGGATTTCTTTACTGCTGAGAGCTAGCGCTGAGTGCTGAGGGCTGACAAAGCTCGGCGTTAGTGTCTTCGTTTGCAGGCCAATAAATTCGCCGCGCGACTTTGTATCGAGTAATTTTTGAAAATGGCGAACAAGAGCGCCCCCATCCGCCTTCGGCCCTTTCCCCCGCTGCGCAGGGGAACGGGAAACCCGGGTGTTCTGCCGGAAAAAAATCCTTGCTCGCGGACGCGGCGCCAGGTCCGCGCACCGGTTTGGGGCCAGAGCGCGCAGCCCTCAGCCCTCAGCCCTCAGCCCTAGCCCGTGTCCATCGCCCGCAATGATTCCTCGCCACTGTTTGCCGACAGCGCGCTGGGCACGCTGAAGCTGGTTGTCTATCTGGCTGCCGCGGTCATGCTGATGGTGGCCGATCATCGTGGTGATTACCTGGCGCATGTGCGCGCCACGATGAGCATTGCGATCGAACCGGTGTACCGCGTCGCGACGCTGCCGGCCGAGGTCGGCCATGACATCAAGCTCGCGCTTGCCGACCGCAAGGAATTGGCCGCGCGCAACGCCGAACTCGGCCAGAAGCTGATGCTGGCCGAGGCGGCGCTGAACCGCTATGCCGCGGTACAGGAACAGAATCAGCGCCTGCAACGCCTGCTCGACGTGCAGCGCAGCCTGGGCCTCGGGGCGCAGCTCGCGCGGCTGATCGACGTCGATCCGGGCCCGTTCCACCGGCGCATCGTGCTGAACCTCGGCAGCGCCGACGGTGTCGCGGTCAACCAGGCGGTCATCGACGGCACCGGCGTCATGGGCCAGATCGTCGAGACGCTGCCGCACACGAGCACGGTCATGCTGATCACGAATCCGGCGCATGCGATTCCGGTCGCGATCGAACGGACCGGCCTGCGCACGATCGCCAAAGGCGGAAACAACGCCGACACGCTCGAATTGCCGAACATTCCGATCAGCGCCGACGTCAAGATCGGCGACCGCCTGATCACGTCGGGGCTCGGCGGCATCTATCCGGCTGGATTCCCGGTCGGAGAAATTCGCGCGATCGCCAATGACGTCAGCGGCATGTTCGCCGCGGCGCTGGCCACGCCGAGCGCGGCGCTCGACCGCAGCGGCGAGGTGCTCGTCCTGCACCAGGTGCCGGATGCGATCGGACCTCCGGACCTGGCGCCGCAGAACGGCCCCCCGGAGTCGTTGGCCGGCGACGCGCCGCCATCGAAGGCGGACAAACCGTGAGCGCGCGTGACGGCATTCTTAGGCAGCCCCCACCCCTTGCCCTCCCCCGCACGCGGGGGAGGGGGAGTGATCGTCGCGCTGCGCGCGACAACGTTATTTCATTGAAGCCGTGAACCGCTCACGCGCTTCCAACCTGATGTTCTGGGGCAGCCTGGCGATCTGCTACATCCTGCAGCTCATGCCGCTGCCACCGGTGCTGCTGCCGTTCAAGCCGTACTGGCTGGCCCTGGTGCTGATCTACTGGACGCTCGAAACGCCGGAGCGCGTCGGCCTCGGACTGATGTTCTGCCTCGGGCTGCTCGGCGACGTCCTCGCCGGCGAGTTGCTCGGCGAGCAGGCGGCGCGCCTGTGCGTGCTCGGTTTCATCGTGCTGCGTTTCCGGCCGCGCCTGCGCTTCTTTCCGATGTGGCAGCAATCGCTGGCCGTGCTCGCGCTGCTTTTGAACGACCGCGTTTTCCTGCTGATGATCCATGCGTTCGCCGGCGACCCGATTCCGCCGGCGTCGTTCTGGCTGGCGCCCGCGGCCGGCGCGCTGGCCTGGCCGTGGCTGTTCCTGCTGCTCGACGACCTGCGCGCGCGCCTGCGCGTGCACGAGGGCTGACATGGGCGAGTCGCGCGCACGATGAACACGCCGTCGCCCCGCACTGCGCTCAAGGATGCACGCCATGAATCGGTGCTGTTCCGCTCGCGCGCGATTGCCGGTTTCCTCCTGATCGTCGCCTGCCTGTCGGTGCTGGCCGGACGCTTCTTCTACCTGCAGGTCAACCGCCACGACGAATTCACTGCGCGCTCCGACTCCAACCGCATCTCGATCCGCACGATCGTGCCGAGCCGCGGCCTGATCTACGATCGCAACGGCGTGCTGCTCGCCGACAACGTCGCGGCGTTCCGTCTCGAAGTCGTGCCCGAGCAGGTCGCGCACATGGACGCGATGCTCGAGCAGCTCGGCGCCGTCGTGCCGCTCGGCGACGACGACATCCAGCGCTTCAACGCGCTGCGCCGGACCAAGCGCCCGTTCGACAGCGTGCCGCTGCGCCTGAAACTCAGCGAGGACGAGATCGCGCGCTTTTCGGTCGAACGCTGGCGCTTCCCCGGCGTCGACGTCGTGCCGTACCTCACGCGCTCGTATCCGTTCGGCGCCGAGTTCGCGCACGTCGTCGGCTATGTCGGACGCATCGACATCAACGAAGCCAGCCGGCTCGACGCCGATCTTTATTCCGGCTCGACGCACATCGGCAAGACCGGCATCGAACGCAGCTACGAGGCGCAGCTGCACGGCAAACCCGGATACGAGCAGGTCGAGGTCAATGCCGACAAGCGCGTGCTGCGCTCGATCAAGCGCGAGGCGCCGACGCCCGGCAGCAACCTGTACCTGACGATCGACGCGCGCCTGCAGAAAGTCGCCGAGGAGGCGTTTGCCGGACGCGCCGGCGCCGCGGTCGCGATCGACCCGCGCAACGGCGAAGTGCTGGCCATGGTCAGCGTGCCGAACTACGACCCGAACCTGTTCGTCAACGGCATCGGCCAGATCGACTACCACACGCTGCTCAATGCCGAGGACCGCCCGCTGCTCAATCGCGCGCTGTCCGGCAACTTCCTGCCCGGCTCGACCGTGAAGCCTTACGTAGCGCTGGCCGGACTCGAGCTCGGCGTGCGCAAGCCGGAAGACACGATCGTTTCGACCGGCGAGTTCCATATTCCCGGAGACAGCAAACGCGCCTATCGCGACGACGTGCGCTGGGGCCATGGCCGGGTCGACCTGCGCGAGGCGATCGCGCAGTCGGTCAACACGTATTTCTACGGCATGGCGCTGGAGATGGGCATCGACCGCTTCTCGAGCACGCTGGCGAAATTCGGTTTCGGCGCGCCGACCGGCATCGACCTGAACGGCGAGGGATCCGGCGTGCTGCCGTCGCGCGAATGGAAGCGCGGCCGTTTCAACCAGGCCTGGTATCCCGGCGAAACGGTCATTGCCGGCATCGGCCAGGGCGCCTGGGTCGTGACGCCGATCCAGCTCGGCCAGGCCGTCAGCATCATCGCCGCGCGCGGCGTGCGCCACGCGCCGCATCTGCTGCATGCATCGCAGGACGGCATCAACACCGAGCCGCGGCCGGCGCCGATGCCGCCGGCGGCGCCGAGCTTCATCCGCAATCCGGCCAACTGGACCGCGGTCGAGGAAGGCATGGTCCGCGTGGTCAACAGCCCGAGCGGCACCGCGCACGGACTCGGCGACGGCTTTCCGTACACGATCGCCGGCAAGACCGGCACCGCCGAGCGCTTCTCGCGCACCGACGAGGAATGGACCAGCATCGGTTCTTCGCCGATCCAGCGCCACCAGGTGCTGTTCGAATGCTTCGCTCCGGCCGACGACGCACGCATCGCGGTCGTCGTCGCGCTCGAGGCCGGCCGCAGCGGCGCGCACGACGCGGCGCCGATCGCGCGCAAGATCCTCGATACCTGGCTGCTCTTCGACGATCCGCAGCTCGCGGCTACGCCGCCATGATCGAACTCGGCGCGATCGAACCTTTCCTGCTGCGCCTGCGCCAGCGCGTGCTGCGCGCGTTGCAGCG
>DATIEJ010000388.1:0-2482 GCA_035455825.1 Rhodanobacteraceae bacterium
GGAATCGAAACGGTCATCAGCGACGACGTCCGGGAAAAACTCGAGGAGATGCGTTATCTCGAACGCAGCATCGGCCCGACCGCGCTGCGCACGTTGCAGCCGTTGATGCCGATGAGCCGCAGGGATTTGTGGCAGTTGTACATGCTCGGGAGCTGAACGCGGGCGCAGCGATTAGCGGCCAAATCTCCACTGGGCGCACTGCCGCGAGCATCGTGCGACGGGTATCGATCCTGGTCCGCCTCTGGCCGCAAGTTCGCCTTGCGCGACCGCTTACGGCGTTGGACTGCCGTCAAGGTTGTCTGCGAAGACGCGATCGAGAACCATTTCGACGGCGCCGATATCGCACGCGAGACCTTCCGGTCGCTCCATGCCACGCTGGTCGATTGGCGGACAGCCTGACGCAGCATCGATCGCAGGGCTGAAGGCGGGGAGGCTCGAGAGATGATCGTCGGACAAAGGCGCACGGTCCGAAATTCAGATCCACACTCGTCGCGTGTCCAGCATCATTCGACCTCACGTGCAAAGGCGGCGAGACAGAAGCTTGAAATGAGATTTCCGGCCAGGGCCGACTCCGTCGAATGCCCGGTTACCGGCTTGGCACTGGCCCGACGGCTTCCTTACGCTCGCGGGCGTCCTCCAGGACTTTCAGGATAGCGTCAATCACTTCCTGCGGCTGGGACTTCTGGATTTCATGGGTCGAATCTGGAACAGGCCGGACAACGCCGCGCTTCGACAGGGCGGCGAGTTGATCGGCAAAGACGGCATGCAAGCGATTGAGCGCATCACGATGCGCCTGGGTCTCGTTGGCGCGGGGTTTGTCCGGCGATCTTGTGAGGACGATCAACGGCAGCTCCCCGTACCAGCGACGTGCAGCGATCACTTGCGCGGCGCTTGCATCGCGGGAATTACTATCGCTCGCGTCTTCCTGCTGATACGCCACCGACATCTGGTTCTTGGCGTTGGCGGCGTTGATCGCTTCGCTGTAGAGCGGATCGTCGGGGTAAACACAGGTGTCGTAGATCGGCGATCCCTTGACGAAGCCTGTCTGCGCCGCGTCGATGCAGGCGCGGTGGCGCTCCCGAGCCTTCGGGCCCCATGCGAAATATTGTTCGTGCGTGCGCTGTTGCGGATCGAGTTGCCAGGCCTTTTCGTCCCAGGCTTCGTCCACCGAATCGATGAGTACCATTCCGGCGATTTCGTCGAAATGAAGGTCGGCATACAGCCTGACGTGCATTCCGCCCAACGAATGTCCGACCAGGACATAGGGCGGTTTGATTGTAGCGGCGTTCAACAGGCGGTGCAGGTCGTCGACGGCGTTCGCACTGTCCGACAGCCGACGCGCCGGATCGCTGAAGCCGATCCCCGCACGGTCGTAGGAACAGGCGCGGGTATGCGCGGCAATCGCCGGCTGCACGCGCGCCCATTCCGAGTTGTTGTCTCCGCTCCCGGCTTCGAAGATCACTGTTGGCGTTCCTTCGCCAAGGCAATACAGGTTCAGCCTGCGCCCGGGTTCGACCTCGACGAGGCGCTGCGCATGGGTGTATTCCGGGTCGTCAATGACCTTCAAACCGCTTTCGGCTGCCGTGGCGGATCGCAACAGAAGAATGGCGCAGAAGACTCCACCGCAAAGTGTGTTCATCGCCTAGAGCGCCCCCACGGTCCTGCCGCGTGGTCGAGACTGCCACGCACGAACGAATAGCCAGTCACCTGCGCCCTCTTCGGGTCGAAAGCCGTCGACCCTGAGAATGCGGGCGCCGCAGGGATGAGCCGTCGATCACGCCATCGCTTCATACAACGGCAGCGTCAGGAATTCCGGGAACGCCTTCGACAGCGACATCTCCTCGAAAATCTTTGCCGCCTGCTCATAGGTGCCGAGCGGCTCGCCGGCGGCGCTCGCATTTGCGTTGACCTTGACGAGTTCTTCCGGAATCATCGCGCGCACCAGCGCGGCATCGACCTTGCGTCCATCGTCGAGCACGCCTTTCGGACTGACGACCCACTGCCAGACTTGCGAGCGTGAAATCTCCGCGGTCGCGGCGTCTTCCATGAGGTTGTGGATCGGCACGCAGCCGTTGCCGGCGAGCCAGCTGCCGAGATAGTGGATGCCGACGTTGATGTTGTAGCGCAGGCCGGCTTCGGTGATCGGCTGTTCGGGCACGAAATTCAGAAAATCGCTTGCCTTGAAATCCTCGTCGCGCTGCTTGCCCCACTGGTTCGGCTTGTCGCCGAGCACGCGCGTGAACTCCTCCATCGCGATCTGCACCAGGCCCGGATGCGCGATCCAGCCGCCGTCGAAGCCGTCGTTCGCGTCGCGCTTCTTGTCGTGGCGCACACCGGCCAGCGCTTTTTCATTCGCGACCGGATCGTTCTTGATCGGAATCAGCGCAGCCATGCCGCCGATCGCCGGCGCGCCGCGCTTGTGGCAGGCCTTGACCAGCGCCAGCGCATACGAGCGCATGAACGGCACTTCCATGTTGATCGC
>DATIEJ010000389.1:0-8695 GCA_035455825.1 Rhodanobacteraceae bacterium
TCGAGGATTCCCAGTTCGTTCCAAGACGGGCCCATCGCCGGATCGTCCGGGCCACGAATCTTCGTAAGCTTGTCGATCGCCTGATGGATGAGCGTCGACGCCTTCTCCAGGTCGCCGGTGCGGCGCGCCAGCGACGACTCGCGCTGGTCCAGGCTGCCGTCCTGGAGGTTCCGTTCGGCCGGGTCGGGGATCGAAGCGGTCAGTTCGCGCGCACGCGCGTAGTCCTTCGCCGCCGCTGCGTAGTCGGCACCCAGGTAATTTACCCATCCACGCATCGCGAACAGCCGCGCCGCCGACGCCGGCGCCACCGCGACCTGGCCGAGCCGTTCGATCGCCGTCGTCAGCACGCTGCCCGCGCGCTTGCCTTCGCCGAGCGACATGTATACACGGCCGATCTCGACCGCGACGGCCGCGTCGACCGACGCGTCCTCGCTCGGATGTGCCTGCAGGCGCTGGGCGCCGCGTTCGAGAATCTGGTTTGCAGTCAGGCGCTCGCCGCGGTTCTCGCCGGGATCGGCGACGGCAAACAGCCCGACGAGGAAGTCGGTCGTCGCGCGCGATGTTGTCGATGCCGCGGTCGCGCGGTCGCGCTCGACGCGCAGGCGATCGATGGCGAGCCAACTGCCGGTTGCGATCATGACAAACGCAATTGCCGCCACGATCGAAGCGGCGCGATTGCGCGTGACGAAGCGGCGCGCGCGATACAACATCCCGGCGCGCCGTGCCTGCACCGGTCGACCTTCGAGGTATGCGCCAAGATCCGCGCTGAGAGCTTCCATCGACACGTAGCGCTGCGCCGGATCCTTGGCCAGCGCTTTGGCGACGATCGCTTCGAGGTCGCCGCCAAGCGCGTGGCGGATTCCGGCGAGCCGGGTGCCACTGGCCCACGCGCGCCGTTCGCCGTCGGCCGCTTCCTCGGTCGTCGTCAGGTGCAATGCGCGCGTCAGGCTCAGCGGTTCTTCCTCGGCGACGGCATGCGCCCACGCAACCGGGTCGCGCGGATCGGCACGCAGCGGCAAACGGCCGGTCAGCACATGGAACATCAGCACGCCGAACTGGTAGATGTCGGTTGCAACCGTCAGCGTGCTGCCGTGGAACTGCTCCGGCGCAGCGTATTGCGGCGTCATCGGCCCGGTGCTGTTCTGCGTCAATCCCGGATCGGTCGACTCGACCAGAGACTTGGCGATGCCGAAGTCGAGCAGCTTGACGTGTCCGTCGGAACTGACGAGCACGTTCGAAGGCTTGATGTCGCGATGGATGATCAGGCTGCGATGCGCGCAGGCCAATGCGCCGGCGACATCGCGCAGGATCGCGATGCGCCCGGCGACGGTCGGCACGCTGTCGCGGCAATACGCGGTGATGCGCTCGCCTTCGACGTACTCCATCGTGTAGTAGAGGCCGCCGGCATCGGTTTCGCCGCTGTCGTAGAGCGCGGCGATGTGCGGATGCGCCAGGCTCGCCAGGATGCGCCGCTCGCGCGCGAATCGTTCTCGCGCGCTGCGTCCGAACGCGGTGTCGCGCACGACTTTCAGCGCGACCCTGCGGCTTATCGAAGCGTCGGTGTGGTCGGCCAGGTACACCGAACCCATGCCGCCCGAGCCGAGCAGGCTGAGGATCTGGTACGGACCGATGCGCGCGCCTATGAGCAAACCGTCTTCGCCGTTGCGCGCGTGCGAATCCGCTATCGGTTCGGTGCTCTCGACCTCGCCGACGGCACGCGACAACAGGCGGCTGCCGAGGCCGCCGCCGGGAACGAGGAAGTCGCGTTTGTCGCCTGCGGGCATTTGTGGTCGTCGTCTCGCGAAACCGAACCCCTCGGTCGTCATTCCCGCGCAAGCGGGAATCCATTTTGCTCCTGGAGCAACAAGGTAGAATCAATTTGGATTCCCGCTTGACCAGCTCCGCTGTTGAAAGACGCGGGAATGACGACATTCTTGACCGTGCGAAAGTTATCTAACGCATGCGCTGCGCCAGCCAGTCGCGCGCTTCGGCCCAGTTGCGTTGCGCCGTGCGCAGCGGAATGTTCATGGCCTGGGCCGTTTCCTCTTCGCTCAAGCCGGCGAAGAATCGGCACTCGAAAACCTTCGCCCATGCGGCGTTCTGCGCATCGAGCTGCGTGAGCAGATCGTCGAGCACGACGAGGTTCTCGACCTCCGCCTGATCGGCTGCGTCGACCTCGTCGACATCGTCATGATCCTGACCGGCGCCGCGCTTGACGCGCAAGCGGCGGCGCGCGTAGTCGCACAGGATCTGGCGCATGATGCGGCTGGCCAGGTTGAAGAAGTGCCCGCGATCCTCGATCTGCTCGCGCGGCGAGCCGGCCAGGCGCAAGTAGCATTCATGGACCAGACCGGTCGTGCCGAGCGTCGTCGGGATCGCCCCGCCGCTGCCGCGCCGGCGCGCGAGGCGGCGCAGGTCGGAGTAGATCATCAGCACGAGTTTCGACCATGCGGCCTGGTCCCCGCCGCGCGATGCGGCAAGCAGCTGCGTGAAGTCCGGTACGGTAGCCATCGTCGCGCGCCCCTTACGCTTTCGGCCGCTCGCTGGTGCGACCGAATCTCCCTGGACGGATAGTAGCGCGGAGCGGTTCATCGAGCCTACTGGAAGGCATACCGGCAGCTCGCGGGCCGCTATCCGCGCCGCCGGCCGGGCGCTATGCTCCGCACCCTCGGGGCTCAATTACAGTGGCGTGAACGACTCCCTGGACTACGGCAAGACGATTCCGGAACCGACGGTTGCGCTTATCCGGCGCATCCGGGACGGCGATTCCGTGGCCCGCGATACGCTGCTCAAGCGCTACCTGCCGGCGTTGCGGCGCTGGGCCCATGGCCGGCTGCCGGCCTCGGCACGCGACCTGTCTGATACCGATGACCTGGTCCAGGTCACGCTGATGCGCGCGCTGAACAACATCGACGAGTTCGACGCACGCCATACCGGCAGCTTCCTGGCGTACCTGCGTCAGATCCTGCTGAACCAGGTGCGCGACGAACTGCGCCGCCAGCAGCGCCGCCCACCGGGATCGGAAATCGACACTGAGTTGCCCGACCTGGAAACCCCGCCGCTGGTCGAGCAGATGCTCGGCCACGAGCGCGTGCGCGCCTACGAACGCGCGTTGGCCGCATTGCCCAAGCGCCAGCAGGAATTGATCGTCATGCGCATGGAATTCGGCATGAGCTACCCTGAGATCGCGGCTGAAGTCGACAGCACGCCGGACGCCGTGCGCGTCATGGTGGCGCGGGCGATCGTGCTGCTGTCCAAAGAGCTCGGCGGCGAAAGTGGCTGAGCATCGCCCGATGTTCGCTCGGCCCTTCCCTCGACGTTAAGGTCCATATCGATGAACGTGGACGCGCGCAGGAGCCAGCGGATGCCAGCCGACAACAATCGCCCGCAGGGCCAGCATGGCGACGGACGCGAGCGCGACGGTCTCGAGCAGGTCGCCGCGCGCATAGCCGACGAGCAGCCGGTCAACTGGCGCGACGTCGTCGACGAGACCGATGCCGCGTCGCTCAGCGGCCTGCGCGAAATCGAGCAGCTCGCGCAGGGGTTTCGCCATCTGCAGGTCAGCGCGATCGCGCCGAAGACGCCGGCCTCGAACAAGTTCCGCTTCGGCAACCTGCAGGTCCTCGAGCCGCTCGGCACCGGCACGCAAGGCGACGTCTGGCGCGCGTACGATCCGCTGCTCGACCTGCAGGTCGCGTTGAAACTGCGCAAGGTCGATTCGGACACGCTGTCGCACCAGTTCCTCGAAGAGGCGCGCCGGCTCGCGCGCGTGCGCCAGGCCAATATCGTCAGCGTCTACGGCGCCGCCGTGCACGACGGTCGCGCCGGACTGTGGACCGAACTCGTGCGCGGCTCGCCGCTGGCCGACCTGCTCGCCGCGCATGGCCCGTTCCCTGCGGATGAAGTGCGCGGCATCGGCCTGGACCTGTGCCATGCGCTGGCCGCCGTGCATCGCCATGGCCTCGTGCACGGCGACGTCAAGGCCGAAAACGTCATGCGCGAAGTTTCCGGCCGCATCGTGCTGATGGACTTCGGCGCGGCGCGCGAGTTCGAGCACGCCGACGCCAGCGTCGTGTCGGGAACGTTGCGCTACCTGGCGCCGGAAGTGCTGCGCGGCGCCGCGCCGTCGCCAGCCAGCGATCTGTACGCACTCGGCGTCCTGCTGTTCCATCTGCTCAGCGACGCCTATCCGTACGCCGCTTCGGACCTCGACGGTCTGCTTGCCGCACAGGAACGCAACCAGCGCGCGCGCCTGACCAGCCTGAAGAAAAACGTTCCGGCCGATCTGGTACGCGCGATCGAACAGGCCATCGACCCGAACCCGGCGCGGCGCCACGCCAGCGCCCTGGCGTTCGCCACGGCGCTTGCGCCGCGCGCGGCGCGCAATGCATCGAAGTCCTGGGGGCTGCTTGCGGCCGTTGCCGCCGTGGTGGCGCTGCTGGCCGGTATCGTCGCATGGCGCAGCGGCGTTGGTGGCTGGCAGGCGCAGGTGGAGTTCCAGCGCGTCGGCGCGCATGGCGGCGCGGCGTTGGCCGATGGCGCCAGCATTGCGATGGGCGACCGGCTGGTGCTGCAGTTCCGCAGCAGCCAACCGGCATTTGTATACATTTTCGATGACGACGGCTCGGGCGCGACCGGCGTGCTGTTTCCGCTGACCGACGTCGAACCGGCCAACCCGCTGGCAGCGAACACGCCGTACCGGCTTCCCGGCAAACAATCCGGCGAAGCGGTCGCGTGGACCGTAAGCAGCCACGCCGAACGCGAAGAGTTCGTCATCGTCGCGGCCACGAGCGCGCAACCGGAACTCGAACGCGCGATCGCCGACTGGCAGCGCGCCGGGGCGAACAAGGCCGGCACGGCGCGTGGCGCGCTCGGCCTGACCTCGGCGCCGGAAGAAACCGACATCGCCAGCGCTCCGCTGCGCCAGATCCTGCAGCGCCTCAAGCGCGACGGACAGGACAACCAGATGCGCCAATGGCGCTTCGTGTTTCCGCACGCCGACCGCTAGGGTTTCCCGCCGCCCGTCGTGCGGCCGGCTACGCTGATCGGCGGCGGCGCGCGCCGCAGCCGCGGTTTGCCATTATCATCGGCGCAACATCTCGCGGCTCGTTGCAGGTCCGGCCTGCGCGAGCGCGCGTCGTTTCCTGCAAGGTTCCAAACGGTCCGCAAAGCCGATTCGATCAGGGGTGACGTTGTCCGCCGTGGTTCTTTGTTCCGTCCTCCGCAGGCTGAGTGCGGCGTTGCTGTCCGGCGCGCTCGCACTGGCGCACGCGGCCGGCGCGCCCGTGCCACCGGCCGTCGACAAGATTGAACTGGCCAGCGGCGCGGGCGATTTTGCCGCGGCGCTGCGGCTCAGCGCGGATCTGCTCCAGCAGACGCCGGCCGCAGATCCGGCCCGCGTCGCGGCGTTGCAGGCGCGACTCGACGCTATCGTCGACAGCAGCGAGTGGTCCGCGCAGAGCGCGCCACTGCGCGCCGCCATCGAAACCTTGCCGGACGCGTCATTGCGTGAAGCGATGCTCGCCTCGTTTGCGGCCGCGGAGGCCGCCATTGCCGCCAACGCAAACGCCATGCTCGAGGTTGCGCAGAAGAGCCTGGAAAAGAATCTTTCCGCGCCGCCGACGTTCAATGCCGAAATGCATGGCGTGGCGGCGCGGGCTTCGATCCTGCTCGGCCGGGCCGATGCCGCCGCCAGCGAAGGGCAACTCGCGCTGGATGCCTGGCGCCGCCAAGCCGGCGTACGCGCGCGCCGCAACGAGATCAGCCTGTACCTGGCCTTCGTGCAGATTCGCCAGATGGCGGGCAAGAACGAAGACGCGCTGCTCGCCGCGGAAGCGGCGACGCGCATCGCGGTCGAAGTATTCGGCGCGAACAGCCTGGCGCGCATCCGCGCGGACGACCAGCATGCGGCCGTGCTCGAAGCGCTCGACCGCTACGCCGAGGCGCGCGAGCTGCGCGAAGGGACGCTGAAGGCCTCGGTCGCTCTCTACGGCGCGCACCATCTGCGCGCGGCGCAGGCCGAGTCCGCGCTCGGCGCGCACCTGCAGAGGACCGGAAGCTACGCACAGGCGCGCGAACACTACGCCGCCGCCGATTCCATCATGCGCGCGCTGCCCGATGTCGGCGTGCGCGACCGCATCATTTTCAACAACAACTACGCGAACCTGCTGCAGGAAATGGGCGACGAGGACGCCGCGTTCGAGCATTACCACGTCGCCCTCGAGCTGGCGACCGACAATCGCACGCGCGCGATGATCCTGACCAATATCGGCAACACCGAGTTTCGCCTGCAGCATTACGACAAGGCGATCGCCGATTTCAACCAGGCGCTGCCGCTGCGCGAGCAGGCCGAAGGCAAGGACAGCCCCAGTTTGAGTTTCGCGCTCGAGGGCCTGGGGTCGTCGGCACTGGCCCTGAAGCGCTTTGCCGATGCGCAGCAGTACTTCGCGCGCGCGGTCGAGCTGCGCGGCAAGGCATCCGCGCCGAATCACTCGCACCTGAACGTGCTCAATTTCGGACTGGCGCTGGCCGACTGGGGCCTGGGCGACGACGCCGAGGCGTTTCGATTGGCCGTACAGACGGCCGAACGCCAGCAGAGCCTGCTCGGCTCCCTGGCGACCGGCTTTTCCGAGCAGCAGAGTGTCGGGTTCGACAACCTGCTGGTTCCGGCCACCGCGCTGGCCGTGACGATCGCCGCCGCTCACGGCAAGCCGCAAGAGATCGCGATTGCCTGGCGCCTGGTCATGGTCGAACGCGGATTGATCGGCCGCGCCGAAGCACGCCGCCTGGCCATCGCGCGGGCCAGCGCCGATCCCGGACTCGCGCAGCTTTATCGCGACTGGCGCGCGGCAAACTCGGCGCTTGGCGACGCCTGGCTCAGCAGCAAGACCAACGCGGCGCGCATGGCCGAACTTCAGTCCAGCGCCGAAGCGGCCGAACGCACGCTGTGGGCGAAACTCGGCTACCAGCAGGCCGATCTCGTCGCCGGCGCAGCGCCGACGAGCGACCTTGCAAAGGCGCTTCCGCCCGATGGCGTGCTGGTCGCTTTCAGCGAAGGCGTCGGCACGGATGCCGCGCGCATCGTCAATGCCGGCACGCCGCAGGCGGCCGAAGACCTTTATGCTTTCGTGCTGCGCCCGCATTCGTCGCCGAAGCTGTTGCGCATCGGCCGCATCGACGCGCTGACGGCGCAGACGCGCGCCTGGTACGGTGGCCTGCGCGATCCGCAATCCGATCTGGCCCAGCTGCGCGCTCGCGGCGAGGGTCTGCGCCGCGACCTGTTCGGGCGGATCGACGGGCTGGAAAAGTCGACGCTGTTCGTGATCCCGTTCGGCGATCTGTTCCGCATCAGCTTCGCGGCGCTGCCGGATTCGGGAAGCGATCGCTACTGGATCGAGTCCGGCCTGCGCGTGCAGACGCTTGCGCACGAAAGCGAACTGCTGATGCCGGCGTCGCCACCGCATGCCATCAAGGCGCTGCTTGCCGGCGCGCCGGAGTTCGGCCCGCCATCCCGCCCATCGGCGCCGCCCGGGCAAAAAGTGGAAAAAGCTACCGCGGTCGCGGCGCGGCAGCTTTGCACGAGCGTGGCCGAACACGGGTTCCCGGCGATTCCCGGCGCGGCGCGTGAGCTCGACGGACTGCGCGACCTGCTGCACGGCACGCTCGGCGCCAAGGGCAACATCCGGGTCATCGATGGCAGCCAGGCCACCAAGGAGAATGTGCTGGCCGCGCTAGGCGGCGTCGACATCGTGCACATCGCCACGCATGGCTTCAGCTTCGACGAGAGTTGTGGAAGCGCCACTGCGCGCGGCATGACGGTCGATCGCTCACGAGTCGGGCCGCGCCCGGTCGCGCAGCCGTTGTCGGGCCTGGCATTTGCCGGCGCCGACGTCAGCGGTGGACACGCGCCGATCGGCGTTCTCAGCGCCGGCGAGATCAGCGCGGCGGACCTGTCGCACGCCGAATGGGTCGTGCTTTCGGCCTGCGATTCCGGTCTCGGCCCGATCGGACACAACGAAGGCGTGTTCGGCATGCGCCGGGCGTTGCGCCTCGCCGGCGCGCGCACGGTCGTCATGAGCTTGTGGGAGGCCGACGACGCAACGACGGCGGATCTCATGCAGGCGCTGTATCGCGCGCGCTTTGCCGAACGGCGCAACGTGCCCGACGCAATGGCCCAGGCGATGCGCACGACGATTGCGGCGCGCAGGTCGGCGCACGAATCGACCCACCCGTATTACTGGGCGGCGTTCATCGGCGAGGGCGGCTGGCGCTGACGTCAGCTGCGTCATGGCACGTAGGGTGAGCCTGCCACCGTTTTCTCAACCGCGCCGAGACTGGCAGGGTGGGCTTCAGCCCACCGTTCCTCTCTCTTGCTGTTGGGCGGAGCAGGGTCACCGTTGTCGGTGGAAGCGGTGGGCTGAAGCCCACCCTACGTGTCTTTCGAGCGACTGCGCCTTCGAAATCCGTTCGGCCTTCTGCAGTCGCTTTCGTCCGCACCGATTCGACCGAGAAAAGAAGACTCGTTGGGTGGGCTTCAGCCCACCGTTTTTCTTTCATGGTGTTGAGCGAGCAGGGTCACCGTTGTCGGTGGGAGCGGTGGGCTGAAGCCCACCCTACGTGTCTTTTGAGCGAGTGCGACTTCGAAATCCGTTCGGCGCCCTGCAGTCGCTTTAGTCCGCACCGATTCGACCGAGAA
>DATIEJ010000390.1:0-3673 GCA_035455825.1 Rhodanobacteraceae bacterium
GTCATTTCCTTCTTGACGACTTCCGGGTCGATGCGGTGCAGCGTTTCGGCGTCCTCGATGCCGGATCCGGCGCGCGCCGTGTGATCGATGACAACGAACACGCCGCCCGGCTTCAGGGCAGAGAGCACCTGCTTGCCGAACGTGCCCAGGTCCGCCGGGCCCATGAACTTGTCGTGGTAGTCATGATAATTCTGCGACGTGAATACCAGGTCCACGGGCTCTGGTGAGCTCAACGATGCCGCCGGCTGTTGCAGCAGGCTTACATTTGTATACGGCGCCGCCTTGACCAGCGTCTCCCAATTCGCCAGGCTCTTGGCAGCGTACTTTTCCATCTCGTTGGGCCAGACGGTGTAGACGTGACCCTTGGGGCCGACAACGCCACTGAACAGGCGCGTCCAGTAACCCGAGCCCGGAACCAGTTCGAGGACTTTTTCGCCCGGCTTGACCTTGGTGAAGGCCAGCACTGCCGCCGCCTTTCTGCGCTCATCGTTGGCCGCATCGTCCTTGCGTGCCGGGTCTTTCATTGCTGCGGCAATGTACGCCGGTGCGGAGGTCTTCGTTTCCTTCGTCGCGGCGACCGAGACGGTGAAGGGCGCGATCAGCGCGATCAGGATGGCGTGAATGGGCAGGCGCATGGGCTTCACTCCGGATGCTGGCGGTCCCGGAATATTACGCGCAAGCACGACAGCGTGCGAGAACTCGGCACAGTGGGGCGGGCTTTCGCGTGCCGGTGTGGCGGACTCAGGGTAAAACCGGCCCTGGCTGCGGCGTCGAACTCTTGGTCGACTCAACGGCTCGAGTTCGCCGGTGCCTAGGTAGCGTTCGCAGCGTGGTTTAGACTTGCGGGTCGAAGGACTCCACTGGAGGGTAACGATCATGGTCCTGAAAAACAGGCGTGTAGCGGTCACCGGAGCATTCGGCACGCTCGGCACTGCGGTGGTGGGCCGGGTGCTTGCCGAAGGAGGGCTCGTGGCAGCGATCGATCATGCCGCGGCACCCCGGTCGGCCGCCGCATTCGGCGACGCCGTACTGATCGGTGGCGTCGACCTGGCCGACGCGCAAGGCGCGAAATCGGCGCTTGCGCAGGCGGCCGAGGCGCTTGGCGGACTCGATGCCATTGTCAATATTGCCGGCGGCTTCGCATGGGAAAAAATCGAGGGCAGTGGCCTCGAGACGTGGGAGCGGATGTTTCGAATGAACCTTCTCACGTCCGTGGCCGCAAGCCAGGCGGCACTGCCGTGGGTTCTCAAGAGCGCGTCCGGACGCATCGTCAACATCGGCGCTGCGGGCGCGATGAAAGGTGAACTCGGCAAGGGCGCCTACGCGGCGTCGAAGTCGGGCGTCGCACGGTTTACCGAAGCATTGGCCGAAGAACTCAAGGATCGCGGCATCACGGTCAACGCCCTGCTGCCGAGCGTCATCGACACGCCGCCGAACCGGGCCGACATGCCCGACGCCGACTTCACGCGCTGGGTCCGGCCCGAGCAGATCGGCGACGCGATCGTGTTCCTGCTTTCCGATCGCGCGCAGGCGATCACCGGCGCGCTGATTCCGGTCGTCGGCAGGGTTTGACTCGCCAAGCAACGCAAACAGTTGCGGTCATGGTTACTGCCTGCTTGCCACTCCGGCGCTGCCGTCGCTTTTGCGCGTCCGCCAGGTATCAGGCTATCGGTCCGGTGCCGCTGCCGATAACGTCGTCTGCATATGTATTGATGCGCGAAATGATCGCGTACCGATCGTCTTCGCTCAACGGATAGCGGGCCAACGTCTCGAACAGGTGCCCGACGAAAGCCTGGAAATGCTGGCGCGTGATATTCAACCCGTGGTGGGCATGGATCACCGGCCGACCGGTGTAGCTGGTTGGTCCATCAAGCGCCGCCGTGAAGAATTCGATCTGCATGCGCCGCAGTTTGCTGAGCGCCACATTACTGAAAAAGGGGCGCAGTGCCGGATCGGCGACTACCTTCGAATAGAACGTGGCTACCAGGTTCCTTATGGCTTCGGCACCGCCGATTCGGTCGTACAGAGTTGCCGTGGTGTTGGCGATATTCATGCAGCCCTCCGCGAATCGCATGACCTGCACGAATGACGATGCGCCGGATTGCCGCACCATGTCTTGATCCAGGTCAGACGGTTCGCAGCGTCGAAGATGATCCTTTCCAGCGTCTTGCCTGCAACGCCCGGATGTTCGCTGGTCCTGCTCCGCTGAAGGGTCGTAGCCGCGGCCGGTCACCAGCCGTTCGCGAATGGCACGCGGCGATTTATCGTTGTCGCCTGGCGCGTGAGAGCTCCATGCAGGCTGGCGCACATTCCTTTCAACTCTTGTATCCTGCCTGTTGTGATCCTTACACGAGTAGCGATCCCATGACCTGGCTGCAAAGACATCAGCTCGCAAGCTTTTTCAGAAACTCGGTGTGGCTGCCGCCGGTGATCGGCATGATCATCGCGCTGGTCGTTCGCCCGGTCGTGCAGGACATCGACGCGATGCTCGGCTGGAAATCCCCGGTGGGCCCGGATGCGGCGCGCGCCGTGCTCGGCATCCTCGTGTCGGCATTGCTCACATTCATCGTATTCGTGTTTTCGATCCTGCTGCTGATCGTGCAGATAGCGAGCGCGCAACTTTCCCCGCGCATCATCGCTCCGATCTATCGCAGCCGCGTCGTCAGGTCCTCGCTGGCGCTGTTCGTATTCACGTTTACTTATACACTCGCGGCGCTGGCAAGGATCGAAGACAGCGTGCCCCAGGTTTCCATGTGGCTGGCCGTCTACAGCAGCGTGCTGAGCATCGCGGTGTTTCTCTACATGATCGATCATGTCGGCAAGGCGCTGCGCCCGGTCATTGTCCTGAGCAGCGTGGGCAGTTCGGGGCAGAAGGTCGTCGAAGACGTTTACCCGCAGCTGTCGGCCTCGGCACATGACAAGCCGGCGAACGCCGCCGAGAGCATCGCTGGCAAACCCTCGAGCATCGTCACGAGCAAGCGTACCGGCGTTGTGCTCGCGCTCGATGTCGACGGAGTCGCGGAAATGGCGCGGCGCGCGGACTGCCAGATCGAATTCGTGCCGCTGGTTGGAGAATTCGTCACGAACGGTGACCCTCTGTTCAAGGTCTACGCTGGCGCGCGTGAAATCTCCGATCGCGAATTGCAGCATGCCGTGGCGATCGGCGCCGAGCGCACGTACGAACAGGATCCGGCATTCGCGTTTCGCATCGTCGTCGACATTGCCGCCAAGGCGCTTTCACCGGCGATCAACGACCCGACCACGGGCGTGCTCGCGCTCGACCAGATCCACCGCTTGCTGCGCGCCGTTGCGGGCAGGAACCTCGACACGGGGCGTGTCTACGACAGTGCCGGCAAGCTGCGTCTGAAATATCGCACGCCGGACTGGGAGGACTTCGTCCTGCTGGCGATTACCGAGATTCGCCAGTTCGGCCGGGAAAGCATCCAGATCGTTCGGCGCATGCGCGCGCTGCTGCAGAACCTGATCGAAACCGTGCCGCCCCAGCGCGCGGTCCTGCTGCGCGCGGAACTCGAAACGATCAGTCGCGGAGTCGAAGTCGATTTCCGCGACGCCGAAGATCGCGTTCGCGCCGGCGCGGGAGATTCGCTTGGAGTGGGTGGCGGCAGGTAGCGAAGATCTGTCTGATCTGCTCTGACCCTGCCGTTCTATTCTG
>DATIEJ010000391.1:0-19596 GCA_035455825.1 Rhodanobacteraceae bacterium
GGTCTACGCGATCGCCCTCGCGATCGTGCTTCTCGGCGAGCAGCACGAACTCGGCCTGATGTTTTATCTCGGCGTCGCGATCATCCTGATGTCGGTATTCGCGCATCCGGTCCTCGCCCGCACCGGCAAGCGCGTCGAGCATGCCGAAGTGCTCGCGATCGCCGAGGCGAAGAACGTGACAGACTAGTGCGTGGCTGCGGAACACGGCGGGCCATGCTCCGCGGACGCGGTGCGTCCATGCACCGTGGAACTGCGGCGGAGTTGCCGCGAAGACTCAGCCCTTCTTCTTGGCCTGCTTTTCCGCGCGCTTTTCCTTCAGCGTCTTGGCGGGTTTCTTTTTTGCGTCTTTCTTCTGGTCCAGACCTTTGCTCATGATCTTTCCTCTTGGTCGAGCGATCAAAATTGCAGCGTGCGCGAAATCGCCTGCCGCGATTCCGTCGGCAATTATTGAACCCGGTTTCGTTGCCGTTGCGCAAGCGCAGGCCGGCTCCGACCGCACCGTCCCTTTCCAACGCGCTGCAGTCGACGTCCCGATGCCCATCAAGCGGCCGTCCATCCCCAAGTGACGAAAAGTGACACGTTTCGACAGCCAGAGCGCTCCCGCGACGTCTCCGAGCCGGAACGCAAGACGACTTCCAACCTGCCCGGGACTATCGACAGCCCGAAGCCAACCCTCGGAAGCGGGCCAAAGGACCGATGGGTGGCTGTAAATGTGATGGACGTCACTAAATTTTGAGCTAGACTAACGATACCCCCGTCACACTTTTTGTGGCATGAGAAGTGCTACGGGTAGCCTTGTGACTTAGTACCCGGTTGTCGCGCACGTGACGTTTGAACGGGCTCTGCCAACCTTTCATCGACCCAGGGGTTCTTTATGAATTATGTACTTAGCCGATTTCTCGGCCGTTCAGCAGCGTTGCTCATGCTCGCCGCAGCGATGCCTGGCCTTGCCTTCGCGGATTTGAGCGACGAGCAGCAACTGGCACCGACGGCGAATGCCGGCGCGCTTGCCGGCAATAGCGTCGCGATTTCCGACGACGGTTCGGTCGCCGTGGTCGGCGCTCCGGGTGACGAGGCAGCCTACGTCTTTACGCGCGTCCTCACCGTTTGGACCAAAGTAGCGACGCTGACAGCCAGCGACAACGTCGTCGGCGACCACTTCGGCGCATCGGTCAGCATCAGCGGCGATGGCACCGTCGCGAACATCGCGGTCGGCGCCCCGGGTCGCGCTTCCAACGCCGGTGGCGTTTACCTGTTCACCGGGTCCGGCCTGATCTGGACGCAGAATACGAACAGCCCCTTGGTTTCGGCACTGACCAGCGCCGGCCAACTGGGCACTTCGGTCTCGATTCAAGGCTTCCGCATCGCATCCGGCGCGCCGCACTCGACTGTCAACAACAAGGCGAACACCGGCGTCGCGATCGTCTTCGACTCGAACGACCTCGGCGTGACGTACACGCGCTCGACGTTCCGCGCCAACGGCGGCCAGGCGCGCACCGACAGCCTCTTCGGCACATCGGTCTCGCTGTCGGGCAACACCGTGCTGGTCGGCGCACCGGGCTATCACACCGGCCCCAAGGCCAATTCCGGCAGCGTGTTCATCTTCGTCAACAATGGCGGCGCCTACACGCAGCAGACCAACATCCGCCCGGCCAACATCGCAAACAATTTCGCCGGCGCGGCGGTTTCCCTGTTCAACAACACCGCGGCGTTTGGTACTCCCGGCGCGAACGGCGGCAAGGGCGCCGTATACGTGTATAACCGCACCGGCACGACGTGGTCGCAGACCACGACTGTCGCCAACCCGAGCAATACCGCCGGCGAAGGCTTCGGCAGCAGCGTTGCCCAGCTCGGCCAGTTCCTCATTGCAGGTGCTCCCGGCGCGAATTCCAATACCGGAGCGGCCTACGAGTTCGGCGGCACGAACTACCCCTTGCTCAACCAACTGATCCCCGCCCCGAGCCAGGCAGCCGGCGCGACGTTTGGATTCAGCGCCTCGGTCAATTCGGGCCGCGCACTGGTAGGCGCACCGACGGACGGCGCCGCCGGCTCGGCGTACGTGTTCAAGTTCCTGGTACCGAGCGTCACGAAAATCGTGTCCACATCGGTCGACCCGCTCGCGGCCACGACCGGCGTGCCGTACACGGTCAACGTCAAGGTCGATCACGACATCGGTGGCAGCGGCACGCCGACCGGTTCGGTCCACATCGACGACAGCGCCGGCGGCAGCTGCGATGCCGCGCTCGACGGAACCGGCAACGGCAGTTGCGACATCACGTCGAACGGTTTCGGCTTCGTCACACTGACGGCAACGTATCCGGGCGACCTCACGTTCAGCCCGTCCCAGGATGGCCGCCAGCAGAACGTGACCGGCAATCACCTCGTGTTCAATCCGACGCCGCCGGCCGATGTGCTGCAGGGTACCGAATTTGCCGGCACCGTCGAAGTGCACAACGGCGCTGACCTTCTGATCGCTTCGGACAACACGACGCAGGTTACGATAACGGTCCAGGATTCGTGTGGCGACCCGAATACGATTGGCACCGTGACGGTCGTAAACGGCGTAGCGACTTTCAGCGGGATCGGGCAGAAGTTCTATACGGTTTCCGCAGGGCTGGACATTTCCGCGGCTCCGCAAGCCGGCAGCGACATTGCCCTTGCAACCAGCAACGTCAATGTCGTGGCGAACTCGGATATCCTTTTTGCCAACGGGTACGAAGACTGCAGGCTCTAAGCACACGCAACGTCGTGGTCGCCTCCGGGCGGCCACGACGCTTCGAATAGCTAAGCCCGCCGCCAGGCGGGCTTTTTTTGTGCCAGCCCGACCCGGCGCTGCTACGCACGCGTGAGATGACAATCCTCACGTGACATGCCCGTACCTCGCGCAGTACGTTTGCCTTCGTCAATCGCACAGGGAGAGCAACGTGCCCGCCATCGCCGCCGACACCATCGCGACCATCATTCCGAGCCTGCGTTACCGCAACGCGCTCGCCGCGATCGACTGGCTGTGCAACGCATTCGGCTTTGAGAAACAGGCCGTCTACGCCGACGGCGAGACCGTGCATCACGCGCAACTCACGTTCGGCAACGGCATGGTCATGCTCGGCTCGGTCAGCAACGACGATGCCTGGGGCAAGCGCATCGCCCAGCCCGATGAGATCGGCGGCCGCGAAACGCAGTGTTCGTGCCTGATCGTCGCCGACGCGGACGCGCACTACGCTCGCGCGAAAGCCGCAGGCGCGGTGATCGTCGACGAACTCGAAACCAAGGACTATGGCGGCAAAGGCTACAGTTGCCGCGATCCCGAGGGGCACCTCTGGTGGTTCGGCACTTACGATCCGTGGAAACGTCCGGAGTAGATTGCCTGCCTGGCGCGAATCGCCAGTGGCGACGCCGGATCGCTACTCGTGGCAAGATGTTCGCGTCGCCGCGATCGGAATCATGCCGACGTGACCAGCAAGAATTCCAAGTCGCAAGCATCCAGCGCTGCCGCGCGTGTACGCGTCGGCGTCGGCGGATGGAATTACGCGCCGTGGCGCAACAATTTCTATCCGGCCGGCTTGACGCAGCAGCGCGAACTCGAGTTCGCAAGCCGGCAGCTGACGGCGATCGAGATCAACAGCACTTATTACTCCGCGCAGAAGCCGGCGACCTATGCGAACTGGCGCAGGCAGACGCCGGACGGCTTTCGTTTCTCGCTGAAGGCGCCACGCTACGCGACCGCCCCCAAGGCACTCGCGAACTCCGGCAAGTCGATCAACGCATTCGTGTTCGGCGGGTTGGCCGAACTCGGCGACAGGCTCGGCCCGATCTCCTGGCAGTTCATGCCGACGCGGCGGTTCGACGCCGACGACCTCGGTGCGTTCCTCGACCTGTTGCCACGCGAACTCGACGGCAATCCGCTGCGGCACGTTCTCGAGGTGCGCAACAGCAGCTTCATGTGCGCCGACTACCTTGCTCTCGCGCGCAAGCACCGGGTCGCAACCGTGTTCACCGATTCAACCGAGTACCCATCCTTCGCCGACGTAACCGGCGACTTCATCTATGCCAGGCTGATGCGCAGCGAGGCATCGATCGCGGAGGGCTACTCCGCCGCGGCGCTCGATGCCTGGGCTTCGCGCGCAGCCACGTGGGCGGGCGGCGGCGAGCCCGATGACTTGCCACGTGTGGGCGCCAGCGAGAAGCGCGCCCGGCGGACGCCGCGCGACGTCTATATCTACTTCATCGGCTCGGCCAAGGAACGCAACCCGGCCGCTGCGACAAGCCTGATCGAGCGCCTGCGGGCGTGATCGCGCCAGCGCGCCGATCCCGGCCACGCCTGTCGCCCAGATCCACCCGTTCGACGGCGAGCGCATGCTCTGGGTCGGATTCAACAGAATGATTCACTGTAGGGCGGGCCTCGGCCCACCATGCTTTCGACGATTGGTGTGCGCCAAGAGGCACTTCAAAACGGTGGGCCGAGGCCCACCCTACGTCGCCGAAGCAACAATGGGCGTCGAACTATTTCGGCAGCCGGCTCGCGTGGCTCGCCGCAAGCTTCCAGCGACCGCCGTCACGGACCCAGGTATCGGTGAACTGGAAATCGCCTTCAAACGGCTTTCCACCGGACTGGCCCTTGATCGACGTGATGCCCGTGACGATCGCGGCGTTGCCATACAGCCGCACTTTCTGATCGTGGTTGCGAAATATTTCGTAGGCCGGGTCGCGGCTCGCAACTTCGGCAACATTCTGGTCGAAGTCGGTAACCACGCCGGTCGAACTCGTCAGCGTGAAGCTCCGGTCGAGATCCTTGCGCAGCGTTTCGGCATCGCCGTTTTCGAATGCCCGGCACAACTCGGCTTCGACACGGCGGATCTCGCGCTCATCCTGCACGGCGTCGTGCGCGTGGCTGCTGCTGGCGGCCGCCGCGATCAAGGTCAACGAAGCAAGTGCGGCTCGACGCATCAGCGGCCCGCGTCGCCAGTAGCCGCAAGAGCCATGTCCTTGCCCATCCGAACGGCGTCTTCGCGTCCGGAATAGTAGCGGGGCATGAGGGCAAGTTCGCGGTATCCGTGCGCACTATAGAAACCGCGCGCCGCCGCATTTGAAACCCTGGATTCCAAGAAAATCAATTCGATACCGGCTGTTATTGCACAGGTTTCTAGCCAGTTCAACAGGCCCGAACCTATACCCTGGCGCCGATAGATTGGCTCGACTCCAAACAGCAGCAAGTGCGCCTGATCGTCGAGATATTGCATCAGCCCGAAGCCAACGAGTTCGGCGCCGGATTCGGCGACGACGACATTCGTTTCGCGCTGCCGGATCCGCCGCGCCACGCGCGCCGCGTCCCAACTCCAGCCCAGACCATGTTCGATGAAATCGCGCGACATGACCGCGATACGCTCCGCGTCGCAAAGCATCGCCAGTCGGATTTCGCAGGCGTCAATCATGACTCGATATTCTCACAACGCGCCATCGGCCGTCACGCCCCCCGCGGCTGACAATTGTCACCCGCGCCATCTGGCATTCGGCAATAACGACGGCGACGCGCGCGTGTTAACTTGTAAGGATAGATCCGCCTTTGGAGCGCTCGATGCACGACATGACCCAAGGTTCAATTACCGGTCATTTGATCCGGATGGCCGTGCCGATCGCGGTCGGCATGCTGTTCCAGACGCTGTATTTCCTCGTCGACCTGTACTTCGTCGCGCACATCGGCGGCGCGGCAATCGCCGGCGTCAGCGCGGCGGGCAACCTGACGTTCGTCGTGATGGCGCTGACCCAGGTGCTCGGCGTCGGCACCGTCACGCTGATCGCGCAGGCCACCGGGCGCAAGGATCACGACGACGCGAATCTCGTCTTCAACCAAAGTCTGCTGATCGCAACCTTGTGCGCGGCCGTTACGATCGTCGGTGGATTCCTGAGCATCGGGCCGTACATGCGGACGCTCGGCGCCGATGCGGCGACGACGGCCGCCGGCATCGACTACCTGAACTGGTATCTGCCGGGCCTCGCGCTGCAGTTCGCGGTCATCTCGATGGGATCGGCGCTGCGCGGAACCGGCATCGCCAAGCCTACGATGCTCGTGCAGATGCTCACGGTCGTGATCAACGCGATCCTCGCGCCGGTACTGATCGCCGGCTGGGGCACCGGCAAGCCGATGGGAGTCGCCGGCGCCGGGCTGGCCACGACGATTTCCATCGCGTTCGGCGTGGTGCTGCTGGCGCTGTACTTCGCCAAGCTCGAGAAATTCGTCGGCTTCGATGCCAGGCTGTGGGCACCGCGAATTGAAACCTGGCGCCGGATTCTCGGCATCGGCTTGCCGGCCGGCGGCGAGTTCGCGCTGATGTTTGTATACATGGCGGTCATCTATACCCTGATCCGCGACTTCGGCGCGACGGCCCAGGCCGGCTTCGGCATCGGCAGCCGCGTCATGCAGGCAATCTTCCTGCCGGCGATCGCGATCGCGTTCGCCGCGTCGCCGGTCGCCGGCCAGAATGTCGGCGCCGGCCGGTTCGATCGCGTGCGCGCCACGTTCCGTTCCGCGACGATCATCGGCAGCGTGCTGATGATCGCACTCACACTCGTCTGCCAGATCAAGCCGGAATGGTTCGCGCGCGGATTCACCCAGGACGAAGCCGTCGTCGCCGTCGCTGCGGAATTCCTGCGTTACATCTCGTGGAATTTCGTCGCCCAGTGCATCGTGTTCACCTGCTCCGGTATGTTCCAGGCGCTCGGCAACACCGTGCCGGCGCTGATGAGCAGCGCCTCGCGATTGTTCACATTCGCGCTGCCGGCAGTCTGGTTGTCGCGCCAGCCGGGCTTCCAGCTGCACCACGTCTGGCTCGTGTCGATGGCCAGCGTCGCGTTGCAGGCCGTTTTCAGCCTGTGGCTGCTGCGGCGGCAATTCCAGCTGCGGATGCACGGCGTACCGGCAGCCGCGGCGGCGTAAACACGTCGAGCACGCAGCGCGGCCAGCTGGCGCAGCCGGAGTATACTTATTCCACGCCGGCGATCTGCTTGAGCGCGCTCTCGAACACTTCGACCGGTTGCCCGCCGGAGATCAGGTGACGGTCGTTGATGATGACGGCCGGGACGGCGCGGATGCCATGTTCCATGTAGAAGCGCTCCTGCGCGCGAACTTCGGCGGCATAAATATCCGAGGAAAGAATCTCGCGCGCCCGTTCCGGCGGCAAGCCAACATCGCCCACGGCGCGCAGCAGAACGTCGCGCGCGCCGATGTCGTCGCCGTCGGTGAAGTACGCGCGAAACAACGCATGCTTGAGCGCCTGCTGGCGTCCCTCGAGTCCGGCCCAATGCAGCAGGCGATGCGCATCGAAGCTGTTATAGACGCGATCGCG
This sequence comes from Rhodanobacteraceae bacterium, assembly GCA_035455825.1. Taxonomy (GTDB): domain Bacteria; phylum Pseudomonadota; class Gammaproteobacteria; order Xanthomonadales; family Rhodanobacteraceae; genus Rudaea. The sequence continues at coordinate 7,341 of DATIEJ010000391.1, forward strand.
CACGCGAAACTCGAAGCCGAGTTCCTCGCCGCGGGCGCGCATCGCGTCGCGATTTTTCGCGATCTGTTCCTGCGAGGACCCGTACTTCTGCTTTATGTATTCAAGGATGTCCTGGCCTCCTGCCGGCATATCCGGGTTCAGCTCGAACGGCTGGAAATGGATTTGCGTCGCAATCCTGCCGTCCAGTCGCTGCAGCGCCTGCTCCAGCGACTTCAGTCCGATCACGCACCACGGACATGACACATCGGATACGAAATCGATCTTCAGAGGTACGGGTTTTGTTCCAGCGGGTTGTAACGCCACAGCCTTGAGTCTCCATCGAAGGTTTTCCCGCAGCGGCCGGCAGCGGCTGCGTTGCGAGCTCAACAATATGCGGGCAACCGCGCGGCAATCAACAGCTTTTCTTTCGGTCGTGTTCACGACTGCATAACCGGCAGTATCCGATAACCCTTGGGCAACGCATCCCCACCCGGCGACAGACTACAATCCCGCCCCACTACCGGTGCAATTCCCCACTCCAAGGAGGACAGCATGACCCTTTCGCTTCATTCCAAAGTCAGCCCGTGGGTCCGTCGAACGGCGGTCGCGGCATTGCTGGGCATCTGCGCGCCGGCAACTGCGATTACCTTCGGACAACCCGACGGCAATGCCCATCCGTTCGTCGGCTCGATGGTCGTCAGCATTCCTGGCGAAGGCGTGTTCCAGTGGTGTTCGGGCACGTTGATCGCGCCGCAAGTGTTCCTGACCGCGAGCCACTGCACGCAACCCGTGGCATCGTTCCTGGCTAACAACCCCGGTTCGGTCTTCTACGTCACGTTCGATCCGGTTATCGATTCGACCGGGCAGACCGGAACGTTCTATACCGGCACGCCGCACACGAACCCGCTATTTGCGAGCGGCGGCAACGACGACCCGTATGACGTCGGCGTAATCGTGCTCGATCAGGCGCCGCCGATCACTCCGGCCCATTTGCCGACCGCCGGGCTGCTCGACGCCATGAAAGCCGATCACTCGCTGTCATCGACGCGATTCACCGCGGTCGGCTACGGCACGACGCGTGAATCGATGCAGAAAGGCTGGCAAGGCATCCTCGACAACATCGCACGCGAAAACGTCGATCAGAATTTCAGGACACTGTTGAACGCGTGGGTCGTCTTCGACATGCTGCCGACCGGTTCGAACGACAGCGGCGGCACCTGCTACGGCGATTCCGGCGGACCGCATTTCATCCATTTGAATGGCGTCGAGACCGATATCGTCGCCGCGACGACGATCACCGGCGACGCGCAGTGCAAGTCGCAGGACAAGGACTACCGCATGGACACGCCGAACGCGCGCGCGTTTCTCGGGCAGTTCGTCACGCTGCCCTGAGTTCCTTCAGGTCCGCGCGAGCGCGACAACGTACTTCACGCCGATCCAGCGCGCCGTCAGCGACTAATGGAACTGCCGGCCGAAGCAAGCGCCCCTGCCCTCTCCCGACGGGAGAGGGTTCAACAACAACCTATGCGTTGAATTCGGGCTCGTGCAGCTGCCGCACTTCGCAATCGATTTCCCAGCCATCGGCAACGTGCAATTCGACGAAGCGCCGGGTCAAGGCGATCGCCTCGTCCATCGATTGCGCGTTGAACATCGCGTAGCCGCCCACGACTTCCTTGGTCTCCGTGAACGGACCGTCGACGACACTTATCTTGCCGCCACGCAAGCGGACACGCTTGCCCTTGGCGGTCGGCGCAAGTCCGGCCGTATCGAGCAGCTTTCCGGCGCTCTTCATCTCGGTCAGAAGCGTGCCCATCTCGGCCATCATCTGCTCGCTTGGCTGCTTGCCGGTGTTTTCCTGTACCCGGATCATCGAAAGAAATCGCATCGTTGGTCTCCTGTGTGGGATTTGACGGACGGCAATGCCGGTCTGGCCAGATTGCCGCTTCAATCTGGACGACGAACGACGCCACGCGGAATCGACATTTGCGCACGCGATGGTTCCGGAGCCGGCTTCCGCGAGGCGAGTCGGCCGGCTCGGGAATTGCCCGCTCTTCTTCAGTGCTTGAAATGCAGGTGGAGCACGCTGCGGCCGTGTTCAGCCGTTACGTACACGCGATCGGCCTGACCCCGCACCAGAAACCCCGCCATCCGGCGCAATCCTTCCTCGCCGTCGAGCAATTCGTCGTGTGTCGGCGGGCGCTCGGGCAACTCCAGCATCAGTCCCGTGTACGCGATCCTCGCATCGATGTCGAACTCGTCGTAACTGACCAACAGCTCTATCGGCCCGTCGATGCGGCCATGCTGGACCAGCGCATCGAGCGCCTGTTGCACCGCCCACTCGACACGCGTGATGACGTCGCGCCGCGCACCCCAGGCGCCTCCGGCGCGCTCGATGAAACGCTCGACATCCGCCGGAACCACGGCGTCGGGCTGGACGCTCAGACCGACGCTGCGGCGGATGCCGATGCGGAACACCAGGTTGAGCAACAGCGCGACGATCGTCGCCAGCACCAGAGGCGAGGTCGTCAGCGGCTGCGCCCAGTGCGGCACCCCGGCAAACGCCTTCGGAAAAACCGATACGGCCAGGAACGACATGGTCCCGGCTCCGACGACGATCGTGCGCCGCGAGTCGAGCACGCGCGTCGCGACGATCTGGATCCCGCCGATCATGACGAAGAATGCGGTGAACAACATCGCTGCAGCCATGACCGGCGCCGGCATGATCGTCAGGACGCCGACCAGCGACGGCAGGAACGATGTCAGCACGAGAATTCCGGCCATGGCGAAGGCAATGCGCCGGCTGGCGACGCCCGTGGCGGCGACGATGCCGACACTGGGACTCGACAGCGTCATGCCGTGCGTGCCAAGCAATCCCGCGACGACCGCCGCGATGCCGTCACCGAGGATGCCGCCTGCGATCGAACGCGTGTCCGGACGCACCCATTCGGCATCCGTCAGGCGCTGGTAAGTCGTGACGACGGCTGTTGCGCTCATCGCTGCCGCCAGGCCGGTCACGACGAACGGGATCACCATCGATGAATCGAACGCCCATGACAGGTGGCCGATCGAAGGCCAGGCCAGCAAAGGCTGGTTCAACACCTCGTCGATCGCGGCGGACGTGATGTGGCCGGTGAAACCGGATACGACATATCCCAGCGCCATGCCGATCAGGATGCAGAACAATCGCAGCTTGCCCTTGTTCCAGATGTTCAGCGCGATCATCGCCGCCAGGCTCGCGCCGGCGATCAGCGCGTCGTCAGCGGGCACCTCGCCGTCGTGTCCTTCGCCCAGCATCACTCTCAGCGCAGCCAAGCCGATGATCACGCCGATGAGAAACACGACCATGCCAGCCGTCTCGGGTGGGACGAAGGCGCGCAGGCGCGACCACACTCGCGATAGTCCGATCTCCACCAGACCGGCGAAAATCGTCATGCCCCACACCAGTGGCATGCCGCCGAGCTTCGCTGCGAGCAGCGACGGCGCAAGATAGATCCCGGTGTAGATTGTCGGGGCGAGGAAGCGGCTGCCGACCGGACCGCGCGGCAGCGCCTGAAGCAAAGTGCCAACCGCCAGCGCGAGCAGGCTCAATCGGAGGATCGCCGCGATCTGCTGCGGCGGAACGTCGGCAGCGCGGGCGACGATCAGCGGGTAGATCAGGAAGATCGCGACGACGGCGACATGCTGCAGCGCGCTGATCATCATGATGGCCAGCGGCGGCCGCTCGTCGCTGCCGTAGACGAGTTGCGGTGGTTTTTTCATGGGTAACCGAGATCAGCTGGAGCGACCGCGAGGCGACAGCACACGCCGCCGCGACTGAGGGCACCGCACCTGCGGTCAGGTCCGATTCCAGCTGTTGAGTGTGCAGCCTCATCCGGCGCCACTGCTACTCGACGATAGCCTAATCAATCGTCGTTCAGCTTCGAACAACCGCAGGAGGATTCTTCCCGAGTAGCCTGGATGCAGCGCAGCGGAATCCGGGAAAGGCTACCCTGCTACTCGACGATAGACTAATCAATCGTCGCTCAGCTTCAGACAACCGCGGGAAGAGCTTTCCCGAGTAGCCCGGATGCAGCGCAGCGGAATCCGGGAAGGCTGCGCCGGATTCCGCCGCTGCGCGGCTGCATCCGGGCTACGCTGGATCCGGGATCGCCAGTTCGGCGTCAAACCATCGGCAGCTTGAGCCCCTGCTCTTTCGCACACTTCACCGCGATTTCGTAGCCGGCATCCGCATGCCGCATCACGCCGGTGCCCGGATCGTTCCACAACACGCGCGCGATGCGCTTGTCGGCTTCCTTCGTGCCATCGCAGACGATGACGACGCCGCTGTGCTGGCTGTAGCCCATTCCGACGCCGCCGCCATGATGGAAGCTGACCCAGGTTGCGCCGCCCGCCGTGTTGAGCAGCGCGTTGAGCAGCGGCCAGTCGGAAACGGCGTCGCTGCCATCCTTCATCGCCTCGGTTTCGCGGTTTGGCGAGGCGACGCTTCCACTGTCCAGATGATCGCGTCCGATAACGATCGGCGCCTTGAGCTCGCCGCTGCGCACCATCTCGTTGAACGCGAGGCCGAGCTTGTGGCGCTGGCCGAGTCCAACCCAGCAGATCCGCGCCGGCAGGCCCTGGAAGCTGATGCGCTTTTCGGCCATGTCGAGCCAGTTGTGCAGGTGCGGATCGTCCGGAATGAGCTCTTTTACCTTTTTGTCGGTTTTATAAATATCCTCGGGGTCGCCGGACAACGCGACCCAGCGGAACGGACCGACGCCGCGGCAAAACAGCGGCCGCACGTAAGCCGGCACGAAGCCCGGGAAATCGAACGCGTTGACACAGCCTTCGTCCTTGGCCATCTGCCGGATATTGTTGCCGTAGTCAAAGGTCGGCACGCCCATCTTGTGGAACGCGAGCATCGCCTCTACGTGCACACGCATCGACTTCTTCGCCGCGTCGCGCACGCCGTTTGGGTCGGCCTTGCGCCGCTCGAACCACTGTTCGACGGTCCAGCCGATCGGCAGATAACCGTTGACCGGATCGTGCGCGCTGGTCTGGTCGGTCACTGCGTCGGGTTTCACACCACGCCGGACCATTTCCGGCAGGATCTCGGCCGCGTTGCCGAGCAGCGCGATCGAAACCGCCCTGCCATCGTTTGTGTACTTGTGGATTCGCGCGAGCGCGTCGTCGACGTTGCTGGCCTGCTCGTCGACGTACTTCGTGCGCAGGCGCATGTCGATGCTGGTCTGCTGGCACTCGATGTTCAGCGAGCACGCACCGGCGAGGCTCGCCGCCAGCGGCTGCGCACCGCCCATGCCGCCGAGTCCCGCCGTCAGAATCCATTTGCCCTTCAAGCTGCCGCCGTAGTGCTGGCGGCCCATTTCGACGAACGTTTCGTACGTGCCCTGCACGATGCCCTGGCTGCCGATGTAGATCCACGAGCCGGCAGTCATCTGGCCGTACATCATCAGGCCCTTGCGATCGAGTTCGTTGAAATGTTCCCACGTCGCCCAGTGCGGAACGAGGTTCGAGTTCGCTATCAACACGCGTGGCGCGTCGGCATGCGTCGGAAACACGCCGACCGGCTTGCCCGACTGCACGAGCAGAGTTTCCTCGTCTCCGAGTTCGCGCAGCGAACGCAGGATCGCCTCGAAGCACTCCCAGTTGCGCGCGGCGCGGCCGATCCCGCCATAGACGACGAGTTCACTCGGATTCTCGGCGACGTCGGGATCCAGGTTGTTCTGGATCATGCGGAACGCCGCTTCGGTCAGCCAGCTCTTGCAGTTCAGCGTCGTGCCGCGAGGCGCACGGATCGTGCGCGTAGTGTCGATGCGGGTGGGGGCGTTCATCGTCGTACCGGTCGAAATGTATCAGGGTCGTATTATAGGGCCGAGGGCTGAAAGACTCCCCCTCTCCCCATCGGCTCCATCGATGGGGAGAGGGCCGGGGTGAGGTGCCGCTCTTGCCTCGCATCAGCAAAGTTCCGAAGAGCGCCCCTCATCCGCCTCCGGCACCTTCTCCCCGCGTGCGGGAGAGAAGGGAAAAGAAATCCCACATCCCCATCGGCCACCTTCCTCCGCATTCGCGGAGAAGCAAAGCCCTCAGCCATGCACCTTGGCGCTTTCGACCAGCATCCTGGCTTGGGCAACTGCCGATACGCGGTTATGCACGTTCAGCACGTCGAATATCGTGGCGACGTGACTCTTGACGGTGCCCTCGGTGATGTCGAGTTCCCGCGCGATCATCTTGTTCGACAAGCCCTTCGCCAGCAGCGCGAAAACTTCCTTCTGCCGCGGGCTCAACAGTTCCAGCCGGCTCGCATCGGCGCCATCCGGCGCGGCCGATGAAACCTGCCTGGTACCGGCATCGATGCCCTCGGGCGCACTGTCGCCGAGCATGTGCATCAGTTGCGGCGGCAAGTACTGCCCGCCTGCAAGGACTAGCTTGATCGCCTGCAGCATGACTTGCGGCATCGCTGACTTGGTAATGTAGCCGGCAGCACCGGCGCGCAGCACGGCCTGGACCTCGGATGCGGCATCGACGCCGGACACCACGACCAGCGGAACGATTGGATAGTCGGCGCGCAGCGCGGTAATCGAGCGCGCGCCTTGCATGCCGGGCATTGTGAGGTCGACGAGCGCCAGGTCGAGGTCGCGATTCTGCTCGAACATCAGCCGCAGCGATGCGGCATCCCAGGCCTCGATGAAATCGATCGCAGGTGCGAGTGTAGCCAGCTCGGTGCGCAAGCCGGCGCGGATCAAGGCATGATCGTCAGCGAGCAGGATCTTCATCGCGCAGTTCCCCGGTATTCATCTCGCGCTTCCAGGCGAAGTTCGTCACGACCGCTCGCAATTTGCCCGGAGAAACCGGCTTGTGCAGCAACGCGTATCCGGCCTTGCTCGCCGCCACCAGAGTTTCCGGACTCGTGTCGCCGGAAATCAGGATACCGGATACGCGCGCGCCCGTCTGCGCGGTCAACCGTCGCAGCAGATCGATGCCGTTCTCCCCGTCGGCCAGCCACATGTCGCAAAGCACGAGGACTGGCTCGTCGCCCGCGGCGGCGAGCGCTGCCTGCCCCAGACGGCCGTTGCTCGCCGTCGACACTGTGCAGCCCAATTCCTCGAGCAGTGCGCGGTTGCCCGCGATCACCAGCGGATCGTCGTCGACGACGAGAACGCGCAAGGTCAACTTCGACTTGCCGCGTGCAGGCTGTTCCGCATCGGAACCCTGCACCGTCTCCTCCGGCTTCGCGCGCGGGACCAGCAGCGAGAACACCGATCCGCGCCCCGGCGCCGAACGGACGTCGACCTTGCTGCCGAGCAGCCGCGCGAGGCGCGATACGATCGCCAGCCCAAGCCCGAGGCCCATCATGCGGTCGCCGGCCGCGTCGCCGATCTGATAGAACTCCAGGAATATATCGCGGTGTTTGTCTTGCGCGATGCCGATACCGCTGTCGCGCACCTCGATCTGGACCATCTCGCCCCGGCGCCTGCAGGCGAGCAGCACGCTACCGCTCGGCGTGTAGCGGATCGCGTTCGCCATGAGGTTCGTCAGAATCCGATGCAGCAGAAGTTCATCCGATACGACGATCGCCGACGGCGAGCGGACGCGAAGGCGCAGACCCTTTTGTACCGACGCGTCGGAGTACTCGGCGGCGAGCTGCGCGAACAGGCGGTCCAGCGGAAACGCGCGCGACGTTGCCTGCAGGGTTCCGGCGTCGAGCCGGGAAATGTCGAGCAGCGAGTTGAACAGCCGGTCCATCACCGCGACCGCCTTGGTCAGATCGGCCACGACCGATTGCAGGTCGGTTCCCTCCGTTCGCCGCTGCAACGTCGACGTGAACAGGCCGATCGCGTGCAATGGCTGGCGCAAGTCGTGACTTGCGGCCGCGATGAAGCGGGACTTGGCTTTCGTCGCCTGTTCCGCCGCATCCTTCTGCACCATCAGTGCGCGCGTCGCATCGGCGATCCGCGCCTCGAGTTCGCGCGCATCGGCCTGCAGGCGCGCGGCCATGCGGTTGAATCCGTCTGCCAGAGTGCCGAGTTCACCGCCGCCGCCGGGTGCGAGCGGTGCCACGTCGCGGCCCTGCCCGAGTTCCACCATCGCTCCGGCCAAGCGGCGGATCGGACGGATCACGGCATTGCCGATCGCCAGCGCCAGTGCGATCGCGATCGCAAGACCGGCAAGGCCTAGCGCAAAACCGATCAACAGGAGTTGACGCTGCTGCGCTGACGCCGCGGCACGCGACATCACGACGGTGATCTCGCCGACCTTCGCCGGCGGGCTGCTCGCCTGCATCTGTTCCGGGAAGTCGCCGACCGCCAGCCGGGTTTGAATGACCGGCTCGGTGAATCGCATCGACGCGGACTCATCGACTGGTGCAATTCGGCCACTTCGGGCCAACTCGCTGCGCTGCGCATCTGCGATCGCGATGCTGCTGACGTCGGCTTCGTGGACTGCCGCGTCGGCCAGACGCTGCAGCGCGGCGTGATCACCGGTGAAAATCGCGAACTCTGTGGCCGGAGCGAGCCGGCGGGCGACGAGCTTGCCGCGTTCGGCCAGCGACACGTCGACTTCCACGATTCTTTCGTAGGTGAAGTAGATCACCAGCGACAACAGGATCATGACGCTTGGCGCCAGCGCCAGAAACAGCACACGCGCGCGAATACCCCAGTTGCTCATGGCGTGCCTCCTGGCGTCGCGCCGTCCTTGCTGCCACGGTCGAGCCTTGTTTCGACATTGTCCGCTTTGCGCTGGAGAGCCGAATACAAGTCGGCTTCGGCGGGCAGACGCAGGCCAAGCGACCGGGCGACGCTTGCGTTCACGCGCACGGTGAAGTATTTCGGATGCTGCGGGCCGGGCAAAGCCTCGTGAGCAAGAATGCTGCCGGCAATCTCCGCACCCTGCCGTCCCTGCTGCCTTGCGGTCGAGTACAGCGACAGGAGAGCGCCCGCGTTGAGCAGCCCTTCCGAGTAGCCGACGACCGGTATCTGCGCTCGGTAGCTCGTCAGCAGCAGGCCATAAACGGTGTCGGCAGTCGTCGCGACCGGGTCCGGCACCAGCAGGAGCAGATCGCTCTCAGGCATCACGCTTTGCAAAGCCGCGTAGACGCCAGACGAAGCACTAACTTTGGCAAAGTTCAGACTCAGCTCACGGGACTGCGCCTGGCTGCGAAGTCCGCCTTCGAGCTCCTGCGAACTCGGCCCGAGAATCACGCCGACATGATGCCGCTCGGGCAGCGCAACGCGCAGCAGGTCCAGTTGCCGCGACACCGGCTGATCGATGTACAACGCCGATACATGGCGCATGCGATCGTTCGCTGCGGCGGGCACGAGGCGTTCGAAACTTTGCCGCGGTATCAGCAGGCACAGCGTCGGTGGCGGCATCGTGCCGGGCGCCTCGCGCGCAACCACTGCCTGCGCGGCCGCCAGGCCAACCGGCACGACCAGTTCGTACGCGTCGAAAACCGGATCAGCCACGCCCGCCAGATGCGCAGCGTCGACGCTGTCTACGCGCACCCGGCCATCGCGCGCCAGCTTCAGTCCCGCGCGCAGCTCGTCGGCTACGGCATCGTAGCCTGCCGCTCCGTCGCTCAGTACCACCAGGACCTGGGCGGCCGCGCTTGCCGAACCAACCAGAAAAGCGATCGCTGCAGGGATCAAGAGCAACCGGCGGCGCCACACCGAAATGGAGCGGCACATGGAATCGTCGAATCGGTCCGGCCGGCTCATCGCTGCAGCCTGACGCCGACAGTGAACCAGACGACACGCCCGGCAACGTCATCATGCCGATATTCGGTGTAGTGATCGTCGAACAGGTTCTGGACGGTCAGCGCGATTTCCGTCTCGCCACCAGCAAACTCAAACTGACGCGCGATCCTCGTGTCGACGCGGCAGAATGCTCGTTGCGGTTCACTGTAGCCGGACGCATGAAAGCCGCTCTGCTGCTGAACGTTGACGCTCGCGTCCCAGGTCTCGGCAAAGCGATGCGAAACCAGCAGATGCGCACTCGTGCGCGGCGCCGACGTCGAATAATTGTCGAGCAGGTCGGCGCTGATTATGCGCAGGTACGAAACCGATGCCAGCAGCATGGTGTCGGCGGACGGCCGCCAGACATACTGTCCTTCGATTCCGCGTTCGCGCGCCGAATCGCCGTTCACGGCATTTTTCGGAAATGCCTGTGCCGCGGAGTCGTTGCGCGCGCCGATCAGATCGATGAGTTCATTCACGTCGTCATCGAACAGCTTCAAATCAAGCGTCGCGTGCTGCTCGGGCCACTGGGCGACGTAGCTGATCTCGCGCGAAAGAATCGTTTCCGGAAGCAGATCGCCTGCCGGCCCATAGCGCGGCGTACCCGGCGGGCCGACCGCGAACTTGCCCTGGTTCTCGATTACCGTCGGTGTGCGCAGGGCGCGCGACAGGTTGAATCGGATCGTCTGGTTTGGCGTGAAGGAGTAGTTCAACGCGGCCTGCGGCGCCACGTCGCTGCCGCTCAGACTGTTGTTCTCGACCATTGCGCCCAAGTTCGCCAGCAGGCTGTCAGTGGCGCGCCACTCCACGTGTCCAAAGAGTCGTTCCACGTACAGAGGGTCGATCGACTTCGCCAGCAGCGGTACTTCGGTCAGGTCTTCGCGCACGCTGGCGCCCCAGACCCAGCGAAGGTTCGGCCCGGTGCTGAAGTTCTGCTGGAATTCCAGATCCGTTCGCCGCGACGCGCTGCCGCCGTCGATGATTGCCGGTACGACGTCCGGCTGTGGCAGCGGCAGGAACAGGTCGGTCAGTCGAAAATGGTAGTAGTACAGTTGTACATACCAGCCGTTGTCGGCATCGAAACTGCGATCCCACTTCAGTTGCGCGTAGGCCGTATTCAGGCCGACGCTGCGCTCCGGATCGTTGGCGCCGCGAAAGCTGACATCATTCCTGCCGTCGGTGCCGCCGAGCTGCAGCATCAGGTTGTCGACCGGCCCAATCTGCCAGTCGGCTCGCGCGGTGGCGTAATTTCGCGATCTGCTGTCGGCGACGTTGTCGAAACCGCCGTCCGCCCGGTGGCCGGCCACGAGACGATAGTCGAACTGGCCGAAACCATCGCCGAAACGGGCCGACCCGTCGCGGATCGCATCATTGCCGACATTCACGCTGGCTTCCGCGCCGCGTTCCTGCAAGGCATGCTTGGTGATGAAGTTGATCGTGGCGAGAAACGCGCCGATCCCATGCGTCGCGTTGCTCGGCCCGCGAATCACCTCGATGTGATCGACGTCCTCCGGGGCGAATGGAAATTCGCTCCAGTCGACTCCGCCCAGCGTTCCGTTATTGATCGATCGGCCGTCGATCAGCACTTGCAGGCGCGAGAAGAATTCGCGTCCCAGTCCGTGGTAGCTGACGATCGGCTGGAGGCCCTTGACATAGGTCGCGTAACTGACCGTGAAGCCCGGCACAAGGCGGAACAACTCCGCGAACTCGCGCGCGCCGGAGGCCTTGATCATGGCGTGGTCGATGACGGTTATCGCCTGCGGCGTTTCGCGCGCGTCCTGGCGCAGGCCCGAGGCCGACAACACGGTGGGAAACTCGGCGACGAATTCGCGCTCGGAAAGCTCCTGGGCCAGCGACGGCATGCTCGACCCGGCGACGCCGCAAAGCGCGCAGGCGATACAAGCGATCCTGGCTCGCACCATGTATCCCCCAACCCCAGCCGAAACCTGCAGTGCGGGACTTGCCGAGTAATCGGCATGCCGACCCTTTGCGGATTGGGGGGTGCGCGTGCCGGGTTGTCAACTTCTTTCGGCGGCTCTCCTACCTAAGGGTTAGGCCAAATCGGTAATGGCGCGCTGTGTCTATATCGAACGGATGACTCCGGACATCGTTCACTCCGCAACGCGGGATATGGCCTGATGCCTAACTCGTTCGGTCAATTGCTCACGATTGCGTCACGGCGTAGAACACGCTGACGCCGCGAGTTTGCGAAACCATTCGGAAGCGGGTTTACGGGGAGGCCAGGGAACATGAAGAGCGCAGGCACGATCGTCCGATCGCTGCACGTGTTGCTGCTCGCCTTGTGCGGCCTGTCCTTCTACGTGTTGTTGCTCGGGCTGCTTTTCCTGATTGTCAGGCTGCTAGTGCCGGCGCACGGGCATGTTTCGGCGCCGTCCGATGCGGCTGTGGCGACGCAGGCGTGAGATCTCGAAGGCTCCTCGGGAGAATCATGCGCGCAGTCGAATGATCGGCTGACATGTCCTGGAGACAGCGCGGGTCGAGAAAAGGAAACCAACCGGTGCGGGGCTTTCACTGCCGGAACGCAC
>DATIEJ010000392.1:0-11250 GCA_035455825.1 Rhodanobacteraceae bacterium
GACAGCGGGTATTCGCTGCCCTGGGCCATGACCTCGGCGGCGGCCTCGCCGCGGATTTCGAAGATCAGGAATCCGTCGCTGACGTCGGTAGCCACGCAACCAGGTGCGTTCGCGGCCGGCGCGTCGATGTCATCGCTGCCGCCAATGAACAATATGCGGTCCGGAGCAACCCGCAATGCGTAGACACCGATACTGCATGGCTTGCGCGGTCCAAGCGTTTCGCCGGCGCCGTGTCGCGCTGCAAATGCGTCGATGTCGCCGCTGACCAGCCAGATCGAACCCGGGTCGACGACCGCGATATCGATGCCGCGCGCATGCAACGAGACCTGCGCCCAGTCGGGTATCAACGACCAGAACTGCGCGCGGTCATGCATGCAGGCGAGCTCCCGGAAGATCGAGGAAACACGTGCCGACGAGCGTGCCGGCATGGCGTCTGCCGAGATGTTCGACCTGAAGTTCTTCACCGAGCCGCCGGCGGCCGTCCTCGACCAGGCCCAGCGCGATAGGACGGCCGAGCGTTACGCTCCAGGCGCTGCTGGTCACGAAGCCGATGCTGCGCAGCTTGCCAGCCGACTCGGTAACAGGATGCGCGCCGACCGGGATCGGATCGCTGCCGGAGGCCGCGATGCCGACGAGTTGCTTGCGGCCCGCGCGCTTGGCGAACGGCGTGAACAGCGAGCGGTCGCCGACATAGGCGTCGACACGCTTCGTGCGCGGGCCGCCCATGCCGATGTCGTGCGGCATCGTCTCGCTGTCGGTGTCCTGGCCGACGAAGATGTAGCCTTTTTCCGCGCGCAGCACGCCGAGCGCTTCGACGCCGATTGGTTCGGCGCCTGCCGAATGAAGGCGGCGCCAGAGGTCGGCGCCGAGCCGCGACGGCACGGAGATCTCGTAGCAGCGCTCGCCGGTGAAGCTGACTCTGGCGATGCGCGCGGGCCTCCCGCCAAACAAGCCGAACGCGGCAGCCATGTGCGGCAACCGCACGTCGTCGAGCGCCGCGCCGAGTTCCAGGGACGCGATCACGCGCCGCGAGTGCGGTCCTGACACGGCGATCGTCGCCCAGTGCGCGCTGGCATCGTGGATGAAAACCTTGGTCAGGTCGAAACGATCCTGCCGCCATTCCTCGAGATGCGCGACCATTGCCGCGACGTGGCCGCTCGAGCAGGAAACGACGAAATGTTCCGGTGCGAGGCGCAGCACGACGCCGTCGTCCCAGATCGCGCCGCTCTCGGCGAGCGCGAGCCCGTAGCGCAACCGGCCTGGCGCCAAGGTCGACATCGGCGTGTAGAAGACGAAGTCGAGCAGCGCGGCGGCCTGCGGACCGATCACCTCGATCTTGCCGAGCGACGACGCATCGAACTGGGCAACCGCGGTGCGCGCGTAGCGGCACTCGCGCGCGATCGCGCCAGCTTCGTCGCCGTACCATGCCGGGCGCAGCAGGTCGCCATACTCGCGCAGATGCGCTCCGGCTTCGCGGTGCACGTTCTCGGCGACGAGCCGCCGCACCGGCACTTGCAGTTCGCCGAGATTGCCCGCGGCGATCGTCGCCATCGACACCGGCACGAACGGAGGCCGGAAAGTCGTCACGCCGAGCGCCTCCATGCTGCACCCGGTCTGCGCCGCAAGAATCGCCAGGCCGTTGACGTTCGACGTCTTGCCCTGGTCGGTGGCCATGCCGAGCGTCGTGTAGCGCTTGAGGTGCTCGACCGAGGCGAAGTTTTCGCGCACGGCCAGTTCGATGTCCTTGGTCGTGACATCGTGCTGCAGATCGATCCAGACACGGCGCTTGTCCGAGCAGGCAGCCAGGTTCGGCGCGGCGCCCCAAAGGTCACCGATCGAGTCGGCACGCGGCGCGGGAGGTAGCACGCCGCGCGCCGCGGTCGTCGCCTGGCGCAGTGCGTTATCGAGCGTGTGCGCTCCGTTGGCGGCGCCGACGACATGCAAGCCCGCGACCTGCGTACCGGGAACAAGCGCCGCGACCTGTTCGTCCCAGCGCGGCTTGCCGCGTGCGTGGCAATACAAATGAATCAGCGGCGTCCAGCCGCCGGAGACGGCGATCAGGTCCGCCTCGATCGTTGCGCCGGAAACCAGGCGCGCACCTTCTACAGCGCTGCGGCCGAGCGCGGACTCGATCGTGTCGCCGAGGTGGACGTCGACACCGGCGGCCCGCGCTGCGTCGGCACACGCCGATTCAATGCGGCTGTCGACAACGACGCTGCGTGCGCCGGCAGCATTCAGCGCGAGTGCCAGTTCGTAGGCCGAGTCGTTGCTCGTCGCAACCACGACGCGCTCGCCGCAACGCACGGCATGACAGCGCAAGTAGCGCAGCGCGGCATCGGCCAGCATGACGCCGGGACGGTCGTTGTTTTCGAACAGCATGGGGCGCTCGATCGCGCCGCTGGCCAGAATCGTTTCGCGCGCGCGCACCTGCCACAGGCACTGGCCGTTTGCGCTGCGTACGGGCGCGATGTCTTTCTCGACCAGCACGATCGCGTTGTGGTCGTACAGTCCGACCGCCGTCGTGCAGGTCATGATCTGCACGCCCGCGGCGCGCAGGTCGCGTTCGCGCGCGGCGACCCAGTCGCCTGCGTCCAGCGCGTCGATGCGCGCGGCGCGCCAGCGCAGCGATCCGCCGAGTTGCGCGTGCTCGTCGACAAGCAGCACGTGCCTGCCGCTGCGTGCGGCAACCAGTGCAGCCGTCATGCCGGCCGGACCGGCGCCGATCACGCACAAGTCGACATTCAGGAACTGCTGGCGCGCAGCCGGCGCGCGTGCGGCCGGATCGACGCGGCCAATTCCGGCGAGCGCGCGGATCATGCCTTCGTAAAGCCGGAACCCGGGCCACATGAACGTCTTGTAGTAGAAGCCCGCCGGAATGAATCGGGCACAGCGGTCGAGGAACGAGAACGTATCGCGCTGTGCCGTCCCGCGCGCATGCGTCGAGCGGATCGCCATCCCGGCGTGCAGGGGCTCGATCGTCGCGCGCGCATTCGGGTCGTGACGCTGCGCGTGGCGCAGGTCGACGATCGCGTTCGGTTCCTCGGCAGCGGCGCTGTAGATGCCGCGCGGACGGTGATACTTGAAGCTCCGTCCGACAACCCGGACGCCGTTGGCCAGCAGTGCCGAGGCGATCGTGTCGCCGGCAAATCCCGACATCGCCTTGCCGTCGAAAGTGAAATCGAGGCCTTGGCCGCGGTCGATGTCGGTGCCGATCCCGCTCGCGCGCTCGATTCGTTGCGGCCCGCTCATGGCGTGATCGCCGTCGTCGCGACGACGGCGTGCGTCGTCGTGTCGCGCTCGATCTCGATCCAGCGGCCGCAGCCGTCGGCGTGCAGCCATAGTTCGCGCGTGATTCCCTTCGTGTTGCGGCGCTGAAATCGATAGCGGGCCCAATCCGCGTCGCTGCAATCGCGCGCCGGACGCTCGTTGCCTGCATCGCCGCCGTAGCGAAATTCTCGGTCGACACGCGGGCCGCAGAAAGGGCAGGGGAAAAGTTGCATCAGGTCGCCGCCTCGAACGTTTTTCCCTTCTCCCGCTGGCGGGAGAAGGTGCCGGAGGCGGATGAGGGTGGCGCGGACCTTTGCGAAATCGCACGCCCACGCGCCACCCGCACCCGGCGCGCGCAGCGCGCCGGCCTCACCCGCCAGCGGGGGAGGCGAAGAGCAGCGATCGGACACACTCCAGAACTTCTTGGCAAGGTTTTCATGGGCTGCGAATTTTCTAGTGCACCACGCCTGCATGCGCTTCGTCGATAAGTTCTCCACTTTCGAAGCGCGACAAGTCGAATGGCGCGGAAAGCGGGTGGTGCTTTCCGGTCGCGAGAATGTGCGCGAACAGCGTACCGCCTGCCGGAATCGCCTTGAAGCCACCGGTTCCCCAGCCGCAGTTCAGGAACAACCCAGGTATCGGCGACGGGCCGATGATCGGGGAGTTGTCCGGCGTCGTGTCCACTACTCCGCCCCACTGGCGCATCAACTTCAGTGTCGCAAACGCGGGGAACATTTCGATCAATGGCGCGATGACCGATTGCGTCACACGGAAGCTGCCGCGCTGCATGTACGACGGGCAGCGGTCGAGGCTGCCGCCTATTACGAGTTCACCCTTGTCGGACTGGCTGACATAGGTGCCGTTCTGCGATGACAGAACGATCGTGTCGAGGCACGGCTTCACCGGCTCGCTGACCATTGCCTGCAGCGTATAACTCTGGATCGGCAGTTCAAATCCGGCCAGCTTCGCGACCGCCGAAGAACTGCCCGCGACCGCCATGCCGAAGCGTTCGGCACGGATGGTTCCACGCGACGTCTTGACCGCGGCAACACTGCCGCCTGACATTTCGAATCCGGCGACGTCACAGTTCTGGATGATGTGCACGCCGAGCGCGTCGGCCGCGCGTGCGTAGCCCCAGGCCACAGCGTCATGCCGCGCGGTGCCAGCGCGCCGCTGCTGCAACGCGCCGCGAACCGGCCAGCGCGTGTTCGGCGAGGGGTCGAGCAGCGGTGCGAGTGCCAGCGTCTGCTCGCGGCTCAGCAGTTCGATCGGAATGCCATTGATGCGCATCGCGTTCGCGGCGCGGGCCATCACCTCGAGATCCGCTTCGCTATGGGCGATCTCGATCAGGCCGCGTTGCGAGAACATGATGTTGTAGTTCAGTTCGCGTGTCAGCCCTTCGTACAGGTTCACCGACAGGTCGTACAGCGCCGCGCTTTGCGGATGGAAATAGTTCGATCGGATGATCGTCGTATTGCGGCCGGTGTTGCCGCCGCCGATCCAGCCCCTCTCGAGCAGCGCAACACGCTTGACGCCGTGTTGTTTCGCCAGGTAGTACGCCGTCGCCAGGCCATGGCCGCCGCCACCGATGACGACGACATCGTAGTGCGGCTCCGGATCGCGGTCGCGCCATGCCGGCGTCCACCCGCGCTGCCCGCGCAAGCCTTCGCGGAACAGCGACCACGCCGAGTAGTGTCGCTTGCGCATTGCGTCGGTCATTGCACGTGGGCCTGCCCGTGGCGCTGGCGTTGGCCGCGCATGTAGACAATCTGGCCGATTGCCACGAGCAGCACCATGCTGCCGACGACCTTGAGCACAGCCAGCGGCTTGTTCGGTTCGGATGCATCGGGAACGCAGGCCAGCAGCATCGACACGAGCGTCACCGTGAACCCGATCGACGCGAGTATCGTCGCGGTCACGCGTCCGCCCGGTGGGCGGATGACATCGGGCCCCGGCGCAATGCGTTGCATGCGCAGCACCGATGCAAACGTGAACAGGTATGGCATGAAGTACGAAATGATGCTCATGCTGATCAGGATCTGATACGCGCCCGCCACGCTCGAGCCGGACTGCGCGAGCAGGATGAATCCGGTCGCGAACACGGCCTGCCAGATGAAGGCGACATGCGGCGTGCCCCAGCGCGGATGGATGCGCCCGAAGCGCTCGGGCAGATAGCGGTCGATGCCGGCAAGGAACGGCAGGCGCGCGGACGCCGTCAGCCATGCGCCGACCGCGCCGACATTCGCCATCACGAGCAAGGCCGCCATGATCGGCACGAGTCCGTTCCAGCCGATGCGCTGGGTTCCGGCGACGACGGTTTCCATGATGCCGCCGAGACTCGAGAGCTGGTCGGCCGGCAGGATGACCATGATCGCCAGCGCGCCGAAGATGTAGCCGCCGACGACAAACACGCCGCCGAGGATCAGGGCGCGCGGAAACATGCGCTTGAAGTCCCTCACGTCGCTGCGCAGGAACGCCGACGCTTCGGAACCGGTCAGCGCGAAGACCAGGCTGGTCCAGAACACCATCTCGCGCAGGTTCGCGTGCGGAACGAACGCAGACAACGTCCAGGTCGTCGCCGAACCGTAGCGCGACCACGCGATCGGCGCGAGCACGAAGAAGATCAGGATCGGAACCCAGTTGCCGATCGCGCCGAGATTGTGCAGCCATTTGCCGATGTGCAAGCCGACAACGTTCACGAGCGTGGCGATCCACATCGCTGCGACCGAGAACGCGACGATGTATACGGGATTCGCCGCAAGCGCGACGGCATCGCTGCTGATCAGGTAAGCCGCCGCGCCGGCCGCGAACAGCAGGATCGACGGATAGTACGGCAGGTTGCACGTCCAGTAGGTCCAGCCGGTCATGAATCCTGACCAGTCGCCGAGCGCGCGCCGGCTCCAGTGGTAGATGCCGCCGTCGCCCTCGTCGAACCGCGACGAAAGTTCGAGCACCGCCGCGAGCAACGGAAGATAGAACAGCACGAATGCGCCGAGCCAGATCGTGATCGCCGATGGACCGGCGGCTGCCGCCGTGCCGATCCAGCGCACGCTGATGCCGGTGACGATGCAGAACATCACGAGGTCGCGCATGCCCATCGCGGCGCGCACGCGCGCCAGGCCGGTGATGTTTCCGTGCGGCACTGTCTCGATTGTCGGCGCGGAGGAAATGGGTCAGGTCCGATCGCCGGACGGCGGTACGTTCACGATATCCCCCAATCGCTCCGCGATGTACCTTCGGATGTCCAGGCTCGCGCTTTCCATCGGCGCATAGTACCCGTGCGTGAAACGCCGGGAGTGCATGCCGCGCTGCACGCCTTCGACGATTGCCCAGTCCTGGCGATTCGTGACGTCCCAGAATTCGACCGCATCCATCGGATCAAAACCGGGTTTCGCTATCTCGGATGGATGGAACAGGAAGTCGCAGACCACCGTCGTGTTGCCCGCATCGCGCGGAAAGATCGTGAATGCGGCCACGTGGTCCATCGACAGCGAGATCATGAAATTCGGATAGATCAGTTCGCCCTTGTGCCTGACGAGTTCGTTTTCGTCGAGTCCCGGAAGCGGCGCACGCGTGGTCTGGCCGCTGAACGTGAACGTCACGGCGCCCTCGCGATGCGGTATGCCTCCATCCCAATCGAGTGCAGCACCACCGTTCGAACGGAACGCCGGCACGATCTTGCACAACTCTGGATGCACGCCGGCGCAGTGATAGCACTCGTTGTAGTTTTCGAGGATGACTTTCCAGTTGGCCGCGACCTGATAGACGATGCGCCGGCCGATGCGCAGGTCCGCCAGCGGGTAGTTGCGCAGCCGGCGAATCGCGTCGCCGAACTGCGTCTGCAGAGTATGTCTGCGCGCCTTTGCGCCTTCGGGATCCAGGTTGACGAAGACGAATCCGCCCCAGGTTTCGAGTCCGGCCTGGTGCAACCCGAATTCGTGCTTCCGTCCCGCGAGCACAGGTTCTAGATGTGGCGCCGACTTCAATGCGCCATCGAGCCCGTAGACCCACGAATGATACGGGCAGCGGATGCTCGCGCCCTTGCAGCCGCCAACCGGCACACCTTCATTCGCAGGATCGACTATCGCGCGCGGCACGAGCGCGCTGCCGCGATGACGGCAGACGTTGAAGAACGCGCGCAACGCGCCGTCGCCGCCGCGCACGACGAGAATGGATTCGCCAAGCACGTCGACATCGAGGTAGTCGCCCGTTGCCGGTACCGACTCCTCGCGCCCGACGAGCACCCACTCGCGCGCGAAGATGCGCTCGCGCTCTGCCGCGAAGATGGCCGCCGAGACGTAGGCGTCGCGCGGCAGCGTGCGTTCAAGAGGATGCGCGGCCGGTGGCGAACGATCGATCATGAAAGCAACAATCCCCAAAGTGCGATATGCGCTGCGCGCCAACGACGCAAGCTGAATACATTCGTCATCCCGGTTTGATTAGCCCGCTGTCGAGCGCCACCGGAATGATGAGCGAAGGGCGCTCGTGCGTTCCAAGTCTGGTCGCAGGGGCTGAACAAATTCAAGTCCCGGCGCGACGGCAAGACGCTCGGCAGTGTCTCGAGCTCTATTGCGCCGCGGGCTGCCGCACGAGCGCGCCCCTGCGGAGCGGGATCGATCCGCGTGCCTCCGCACTTCTTCCCGGCGGGACCCGAACCCTGCGCCGTGCGGATGCCCCGTTTGTGCAACAGACGGCCGCCGACGGCTATATTTTCCGCTGAAGTAGCCCCGCTATGCCCTTGAATCTGCGATGATCAGGGTTATCGGCGCGCTCAGGGGGAGTGGCTATTGATGGCGTTGATCGAGGAACTCAAACGGCGCAAGGTTTTCAAGGTCGCAGCGGCCTATCTCGTCGTCGGCTGGTTGCTGATCCAGGTTGCCTCGACCGTTGCACCGCAGCTCAACCTGCCGGAGTGGGCGCCGCGCCTCGTCACGTTCATCATCATGATCGGATTTCCGATCGCTCTGGTGCTGGCGTGGATGCTCGACGTCACGCCCGAAGGCGTCAAGCTCGACAAGGCGCCGGTCGGGACGAAACGCATCGTTGCGATTGCCGCGATTCTCGCTGCACTGGCGGTCGGCTGGTACTGGAAGACGCGCCCTGTGCCGGTCAGCACGGCCGTCGACGCGCGCTCGATCGCGGTGCTGCCGTTCGTCAACATGTCCGAGGACAAGAGCAACGAGTATTTCTCCGATGGCATCAGCGAGGAGATTCTCAACGTGCTCGCGCGCATGGCGGACCTGCGCGTGGCCGCGCGCACGTCGTCGTTCTCGTTCCGCGCGCAGGAGAAGGAAGTTCCCCTGATCGGGCGCGAGCTCAACGTGCGCATGGTGCTCGAAGGCAGCGTGCGCAAGCAGGGCGATCGCGTGCGCGTGACCGCGCAGCTGATCGATGCCGCCAACGGCTATCACGTCTGGTCGCAGACCTACGACCGCGACCTCAAGGATATCTTCGCGATCCAGGACGAGATCGCCGGCGCGATCGCGAACGAGTTGAAGCTCAAGCTCGACACGCCGCATGCTTCAGGAGCTGCCGTCGCCGAGACCAGCGACCTGGTTGCATACCAGCTGTATCTCAAAGCGATGGGTCTGTGGACTGCGCGCGGCGAGCAGAACATGCTCCAGGCCGAAGCGCTGTTCCTCGCCGCGCTCAAGCGCGATCCGAATTATGCGAAGGCCTGGGCCGGGCTTGCCCTGACCTACGCGGTCCTGCCGGAGTGGAGCAGCAGGCCACTGGCCGAGACACGGCCGGCCGGTCGCGACGCGGCCGAGCATGCGCTCGCGCTCGATCGCGACCTGCCGGAACCGTACACCGCGCTGGGTTATATCGCTGCCTCCGACTTTCGTTTTGCGACCGCTCGCGCGATGTTCCAGCGTTCGATTGCGCTGGCACCGTCCTACATGACCGCTTATCAGTGGGCCGGCGAGACGCTGACCTGGGAGGGCGAGTTCGATCAGGGCTTGGTCATGATCCACAAGGCGTCGGCCCTCGATCCGAAGTCGTCGATCGTCAACTCGGTTATCGCCGCAGTCCTGCTCAGCGCCGGCCGCGACGATGAAGCGCTCGCGCTCTGCGATACGATCGTCGCGGTAGAGTCGGAGTGGTGTCCGCTGTTGCAGTTTGACGTAGCGATGGCGCGCAAGGACTACGCTCGAGTTCGCGCGGTGATGGAGAAGCCGGTGGCCGCTCGCGGCCCGCAGGCGCAGGCTTTCTTCCACGCCATGATGGATGCGCTGGACGGCAAGGGCAACGTCGATGCAACCGCGCGACAACTGCTCGACTTGCCTGAGGGCCAGGGCAATCCAGCCAGTCTGTCGCCGCTGAACGGCTTCGATGCCGTGTTCTGGTTCATGGCGATCGGCCGCAATGATCTCGCCATCGAGCGGTTTGCGCGCATGACGCGCGAGTTGCCGCACATCGCGCGCCAGTTCGCATTCGATCCGCATTTCGGCGTGTTGCACTGCGAGCCAAAATTCCTCGACATCCTGCGCGGGCTGAAGGTCGAGGAGCCAAACCTCGCCGCGGCATGCAAGGCGGCGCACTGATGTCGTTGCTCGCCGAACTCAAGCGCCGCAATGTCATCCGCATGGCGGGGCTGTACCTGGCCGGCGCGTGGCTGGTCGTGCAGGTGGCCGGCACGTTGCTGCCGGTATTCGAGGCGCCGGCGTGGTTCATGAAGGCGCTGGTCGGATTGCTCGCGGTCGGCTTCGTGCCGGCGCTGGTGTTCGCCTGGGTGTTCGAGCTGACGCCTGAAGGCCTCAGGCGCGACGCCGAGGTTAAACCCGAGGAATCGATCGGCCCGCAGACCGCGCGACGGCCTCTCTCGGCCATCCATGGCCTCCGAGGCACTCGGACTCCTGCCCAACGCATGGATCGAACGATTATCGTCTTGCTCGCGCTTGCATTGATGTATTTCGCGTTCGACAAGTTGGTATTGGCGCCACGACGCGAAGCATCTCTGGTCGCGACCACGACGCAGGCGGTCAGGGCAGAGGCAGGTGCGCAAACCAAGCCAGATGTCGATCGCAAATCCGTCGCCGTGCTGCCGTTCGTCAACATGAGCGGCGATCCGAAGAACGAATTCTTCAGCGACGGCATCACCGAGGAAATCCTCAATGCGCTGGCACAGATCGCCGACCTGAAAGTCGCCGCGCGGACGTCGGCGTTCGCGTTCAAAGGCAAGGATCCGGACTTGCGCAAGGTCGGAGAAATCCTTGCCGTGGCGACCGTGCTCGAAGGCAGCGTGCAGACCGCCGGCGACGACGTGCGTATCACCGCGCAGCTGATCGATGCACGCAACGGCTATCACCTGTGGTCGGAGAAATACGATCGCAAACTGACCAATATCTTCGCCATCGAGGACGAGATCTCCAAGGCCATCGCGTCCAAATTGCAGAGCCGCCTGGGCGTGGCGACTGCCGGCGCTGGTGGCCGGACGACCAACCCGCAGGCGTACGAGCAGTACCTGCGCGGGTTGAGCCTGCTTGCCGCGCGCGGGGCTGGTGTGCGCGAAGCGGCCGAGGCGTTCGGGCAGGCCGTGAAGCTCGACCCCGACTATGCGCAGGCCTGGGGCGCGCTGGCGGAAACCGAGATGGTGGTACCTGCGTACGTGCCCGGCGCCACAATGGCTGACGCGCTCCCTCTGGCGCAATCCGCCGCCGAGCGCGCACTCGCCATCGCCCCCGGCACGGCTGCGGCGCATGTCGCGCTGGGCGAAATCCATGCATACCGCCGCCAGTGGCCGCAGGCCGAGCAGGCCTTCCAGCAGGCCCTCGCGCTTGCACCGGGCGACGCCGAAGCCGTGAATCAGTACGCGCAGTTCCTGAGCGAGACAGGGCAGAACGAGGCGGCGCTGCTCCAGATCGATCGCGCGCACCAGCTCGACCCGTTGTCGGCGATCATCGATGACGTTCGCGCCATCATCCTGATGGCCTTGCATCGGGACGATCTGGCGACCGCGCAGCTCGAAGCCACCATCGCCGC
>DATIEJ010000393.1:0-3838 GCA_035455825.1 Rhodanobacteraceae bacterium
CTCGAAGTCGGCTGGCTGCCGCAACTGATCCGCCAGTCCGGCAACTCGAAGGTTGCGTCGGGGCCGGGCTATTTCCTTGCTTCCGACCAGATCACGACGCTCGAGAAGCCGGCCAAGCTCGATCGCTCGGAAGGGGACATCCATCCCGGCGGCAATCCGCATTTCCAGATGGATCCGTACCGCATGCTGGCGATCGCCAAGGCGCTCGACGCGCGCCTGGCCGAGCTCGATCCGGCCAAGGCGGCGACCTACAAGCAGCGGCTCGATGATTTCACGACGCGCTGGCAGACCGCGATCAAGGGCTGGGAGGCAAAGGCCGCTCCACTGAAGGGGCGCAAGGTCGTCGTGCACCACTGGAGCTGGATCTACCTGCTGACCTGGCTCAACATGGAACAGATCGGTGCGCTCGAACCCAAGCCCGGCGTGCCGCCGACCAGTTCGCACCTGGCCAGCCTCGTCGACCTGACCAAATCCTCGAACGCCCTGGCGATCATCTCGGCGGCCTATCAGGATCCGAAACCCGGCCAATGGTTGTCCGAGCGCACCGGCGTGCCGGCCGTGGTCCTGCCGTTCACGGTCGGCGGCGACGATCGTTCGAAGGACCTGTTCGGCCTCTACGATTCGACGATCGACAAATTACTCGCGGTGGCGAAATGAACTGGCAAGGTCTCGAACTCAGCATTCTCGGGCCGGCCTGCCTGGCCGGTTTCCTCGTCTTGTCGACACATGTGCCGCTCGGCCAGCAGGTGCTCGCGCGCGGGATCATCTTCATCGATCTGGCAATCGCGCAGGTTGCGGCACTCGGTGTGATCCTGGCGCAGTATTTCGGCATGGACGAGGCCGGTTACGGCGTCGAAATTGCCGCGGCCATCGCGGCGCTGGCCGGCGGCGCGTTGCTGACCTGGACCGATCGCAAGTGGCCCGACCTGCAGGAACCGCTGATCGGCACGCTGTTCGTGCTCGCGGCGACCGGAAGCCTGCTGCTGCTCGCGAACAATCCGCACGGCAGCGAACACCTCAAGGACCTGCTGGTCGGCCAGATCCTCTGGGTCAGCGTGCACCAGCTCATTCCGGTTGCCTTGCTGTCGGCCGTCCTGCTCGCTGTAATGTGGTGGCGGCGCGCGCAACTCGAAGGTCTGCTGTTCTACGGTTTGTTCGCGTTGGCGATCACGGCATCGGTGCAACTGGTCGGCGTCTATCTGGTGTTCGCGAGCCTGATCGTGCCGGCACTGGCGACAGCGGGTCTCAGTGGACCGCGGCGCACGGTCACGGCCTACGCGATCGGCGCCTGCGGCTACGTCGCCGGCCTCGTGCTGTCGGCGATGCTCGACCTGCCGAGCGGCGCGATGATCGTCTGGACGCTGGCCGGCTGCGGCATCGTCGCGCGCATGCTGCTGGCGGTCGCACCGTCCAAACGCATCGATACATCGGTTGCCGCCTGAGCGCGTTGGTGCACGCCGCGCCGCATGAGCCTGCCATAGCGACGCCATTCGCGGCGCTGTGTTAATTTAGGGGCTTGGCTTCAAACGGGCGCAAAGATGGAGTCGCAACTACGCCGCACCAAGATCATCGCTACGCTGGGACCGGCAACCGATGCGCCGGGCATGTTGAGGCGCATCCTCGAAGAGGGCGTCGACGTCGTGCGCCTGAACCTGTCGCACGGTGCTCCCGAGGACCACGAACGGCGCGCGCGCGAGGCGCGCGAGACGGCCGCATCGCTCGGCAACGAAGTCGCCATTCTCGCCGACCTGCAGGGGCCGAAGATCCGCATCGCGAAGTTCGCCTCGGCGCCGGTGCTGCTCGAGCCGGGCCGGCCGTTCGCGCTCGAATGCGACGCCAATGCGCTGCCCGGCGACGTCAACCGGGTCGGCGTCAGTTACCTGAACTTGTATAAAGATGTAAAAGCCGGCGATACGCTGATGCTCGACGACGGCCTGATCGCGCTCAAGGTCGACTCGATCGCCGGCACGACGATCCGCACGACCGTGCTGATCGGCGGCGCGTTGTCCGACCGCAAGGGCATCAACCGGCTCGGCGGCGGCCTGTCGCTGACCGCGCTGGCCGAGAAGGACAAGCTCGACATCCGCCTTGCGGCCAAGCTTGACGCGGACTTCCTTGCGATCTCGTTCGCCAAGTCCGCGGCCGACATCAACGAAAGCCGCAGCCTGCTGCGCGCCGCCGGCGGCAAGGCCGCGCTGATCGCCAAGATCGAGCGCGCCGAGGCGATCGTCGCGCTGGCCGAGATCATCGAGGCCAGCGACGCGGTCATGGTCGCGCGCGGCGACCTCGGCGTGGAAATCGGCGATGCCGAACTGCCGGGCATCCAGAAAAAGATCATCCGCGAGACGCTCGCGCGCAACAAGGTCGTGATCACGGCGACGCAGATGATGCAGTCGATGGTCGAATCGCCGATCCCGACGCGCGCCGAAGTGCTCGACGTCGCCAACGCCGTGCTCGACGGCACCGACGCGGTCATGCTGTCGCAGGAAACTGCGGCCGGCAAGCATCCTGACAAGGCGGTCGCGGCGATGCGCCGCGTCTGTCTCGGCGCCGAGCGCCAGTTCGAGCCGAAGGACGACCTGAACACGAACGCGCTCGCGAACAAGATCGTCGACCGGCCCGACCAGGCGATCGCGCGAGCGGCGATGTTCCTCGCCGGCCAGATCGGCACGCGCGCGATCGTCGCGCTGACCGAATCCGGCGGCACCGCGCAGTGGCTGTCGCGCTACCGCTCGAGCGTGCCGATCTACGCGCTGTCGCGCCGCCAGGGCGCGCGCCGGCGCATGATGCTGTACCGCGACGTCACGCCGGTCGATTTCGATCCGCACGGCGTGGATCCGGCGCATGCGGCCAAGGCCGCGATCCAGCATTTGTATAATATGCAGCGTCTGGCCGAAGGCGACCGCGTGATCCTCACGCACGGCGACCACACCGGGCAGCACGGCGGCACGAATACGCTGAAACTGCTGCGCGTCGGGCCCGGCGGCGTCGCGGAAGGATTGGGTGACCTATGAGCCGTCGAACGTCCGCGTCCGCAAGCGCTGTTGCCATGGCGCTGCTGCTTCCCGTCGCCGCGCTTTGCGCCGACGCGCCAGCCGATCGCATCCCGGCCGGCGTCAAGCGCGTCGAGCCTGATCGCCTCGCCCACTACTGGCTGCTCGATCCGGCCTCGGCGCAGAATGCGAATGTGCCGAATTCGGGCTACGGACTCGATGCGCCGACCTGCGCCGCGGTTTCGTACGTCGTCGAAAGAAACGGTGCGACCAGCCACGTCAAGCTCGAACGCGTCGTGCCCGATGGGCGGCTCGGCAAGGTCGCGGTCGACATCGTCAAGGTGCTGCGCTATGGCGCCGCCGCGGAGAACCCCGGCAAGGATCCCGTCGCGACCTACGTTGTCATGCCGTTCAACCTGCCCGGCGCGACATCGACCAATCCGGCCGACCAGGCGGCGCGGACGCGCGTGCTGGGGGCCTGCAAACTCGAGAATTTCAGCCCTGCGCCGAAGTAGGCCCTGCCCGGCACAGCGCCGGGTCCACGCGCCCTGGCCTGGACTGTGTCAGTACCGGGATTCAGAGACATTGCCGGCGGTCTGGCGCTATAATCCGCGCCCCCAAAGCGGTCCCTAGCGGTCGTGGCGCGGCCGCCACCGCCGAGGCGCCTTTCATTTGAAATATTGGAGTCAAGTCATGAGTATCGAACAGCTCGAGCAGGTCGCGCAGGCCATGGTTGCGCCCGGCAAGGGCATCATCGCGATTGATGAATCCAATGCGACGATCAAGAAGCGCTTCGACGCGGTCGGCGTCGAGAACAGTGAGGAGCATCGCCGCGCCTATCGCGA
>DATIEJ010000394.1:0-3304 GCA_035455825.1 Rhodanobacteraceae bacterium
CCAGGGCGTCCTGCTGATCGCCGCGGATTTTTCACAAGTGGAAAAATACATCGGCGCGGCGACGGCGGAGGCGATCGCGCGGGCACGCGCATCGTGGCCGGGACCGCAGACCTGGGTGTTGCCGCGATCGCCACAGACGCCCGCGTGGCTGGCCGGCGCGCACGCGGGCATCGCGCTGCGCGTGACCGCCCATCCGCTCGCGGCGCAGCTGTGCCGGGCGTTCGGCGCGGCGATCGTCTCGACCAGCGCCAACCGCCACGGCGAGCCGCCGGCGCGATCGGCCGCGGAGGTCCGTTCAGCATTCGGCGATGAACTTGCGTATATTCTGGATGGACCGACCGGGGGACTCGAGCGGCCGACGCCGATCCGCGACGCGACCGGCGGGGAAATCATCCGGGCCTGAGGGGGAGGGGACTTGTCCGCGGTATTTCAGCCTGACCTGACACCACGCGCGGCGCTGCCGCTGCTTGCCGACGCCGATCTGCGACGAGCGCTGATATTCGATCGCGGCCAGACGATCGATGCCGGGCGCTTCATCGCCCAGGCGCAGGCGCTGGCGGCGCGTCTGCCGCCCGGCAGTCACGCCGTGAACCTGTGCGAGGACCGCTACGAATTCCTGGTCGCGTTCTGCGCGGTCATCCTGGCCGGACAGACCAACCTGCTGCCGGCGTCGCGCGCGCCGCAGGCGATCGCCGATGTCCTGCACGCCTATCCGACCAGCTACGCGCTGGGCGATCGCGGCCATGCAGCGCAGGCGCGTCATTTCGAGTTGCCGGCGCTTGCCGGGCTCGGCATCGATAGCGCACGCGACATGCCGGCGATTGCCGGCAACCATGTCGTGGCAATCGGTTTCACCTCGGGTTCGACCGGCGCGCCGAAAGCCAACACGAAAACCTGGGCCAGCGTCTGTGCCAGCAGTGCGATGAATGCCGCCGTGCTCGGCGCCGACGCCGCCACGCTCAATCTCGTCGCGACGGTGCCGGCGCAGCACATGTACGGACTCGAAATGTCGGTGCTGTTGCCGTTGCGCAGCCGCGCGGCGATTCATTCGGGGCAGCCGTTTTTCCCGGCCGACATCGGCCAAGCGCTCGCCGCGACAGCGGCGCCGCGCGTGCTGGTCACGACGCCGATCCACCTGCGCGCCCTGCTGCGCGAAGGCACGGCGCTGCCACCGATGCATGCGATCGTGACGGCAACGGCGCCACTCGAAAAGGAGCTTGCGGCGGAAGCCGAACGCCAGTTCGCAGCGCCAGTCATCGAGCTTTTCGGCTCGACCGAAACCTGCGTGATCGCGCACCGGCGCACCGTTCAAGACGAGCCGTGGCGCTTGTATTCCGGAGTCGAACTGCATCCGCAACCGGACGGCACGCTGGTGCAGGCCACGCATTTCGCCGCGCCGACGCTGCTGCAGGACATCGTCGAGTTGCTGCCGTCACGCCAGTTCGTGCTGCGCGGCCGCAATAGCGACCTGCTCGAGATAGCCGGCAAGCGTGCCTCGCTCGGCGATTTGAACCGGCGCCTGCTCGCGATCGCCGGCGTCGACGATGGCGTGGTATTCGCGCTCGACGCCGAAGGCGGCAGCGTCTGCCGGCTCGCAGCGCTGGTCGTCGCGCCGACGTTGCTCGAAACCGAAATCCTTGCGGCGCTGCGTGCCGCGGTCGATCCGGTGTTCCTGCCGCGCCCGCTGCGCCTGGTCGGCGCCTTGCCGCGCAATGCGACCGGCAAGTTGCCGCGCGACGCATTGCTGCAGGCCCTGCGCGACTAGAGCTGCGCCAGAGATGGCGCGACGCGCGACGATGCCGTTTCCATTGTGCCAAGCAAAAAAATTTGGACGCGGATGAACGCGGATGAACGCGGATCAGTGCGGATAGAGCAGATACGTCCGATCATCGATTCGCGAGAGCGGCGAATTCTCATCCAGCTACTTCCATCTAATCTGCCTTTATCCGCGCAAATCCGCGTTCATCCGCGTTCATCCGCGTCCTAAATCTTTCGGCTCTGGATACTCAGCGCCTTTTTGCAACTAGCGGAACGGAGTGACCAGCAGACTGTAAAGTGTCTGCGTCCCGCTGATGAAGTTGCCGATGCGCAGGTTCTCGTCATGTGCATGCTGGTTGTTGTCGGCGTTGACGGTCGGCACGCCGATGAACGGCAGGTGCAGCGCATCGACAAGCACATCGGTCGGCACGGTGCCGCCCATCATGCGGATGCGCACCGGATCGCCGCCTGGATCCGGCGCCGTGGCGGACTTGAGCGCCGCGACGGCCCAGCGCGCCAGCGGCGAATCCATCGGCGTGCGCTCGGCGCTTTGCACCGAGCCGAGGCGGAAGCTCGCGAGTTTGTCGTACGTGGCGCGATCCGCGTCGCTCGGCGGCCCGTCGGTCAGGTGATAGCCCTGCTTTTCGATGTGCTTGCGGATCAGGTCGAAAAGGCGCCGGCCATCGGTCTCCGGCGTCGTGCGCAAATCCAGTTCCGCCGTTGCCTCGCTCGGCACGATGTTCGCGGCCTTCGCGCCAACGGCCGCTGAAACCATGCCGCGCACATTCAGCGAAGGATATTGCAGTGCTTCCTGGTAGGTTGCCCCGACGCTTTCGGCGCGCGCGATGCCGGCGCGCTTGCGCAGCGCTGCCTCGTCATCGCCGGTTGCGGCAAGGACAGCGCGCTCGCCGGCCGTCAACGCGATGCCGTCGTAATAGCCTTCGACGAGGACGCGGCCGCTGTCGTCCTTCATGCTTGCCAGCAGAGCTGCCAGCCGCAGGGCCGGATTCGGCACGTAGTTGCCGAAGTGCCCGCTGTGCAGCGGCGAGCGCGGGCCATAAACGACGAGCGTGGCTTGCGCGATGCCGCGATTGCCGAAGACCAGCGTCGGCCGGCCCGACCCGTGCACCGGACCGTCGAGGATTATCAGCGCGTCGGCCTTGAACGCGGCAGCATTGGCCTTGACGACGCCGGCCAGGCTCGGTGAACCGATCTCTTCCTCCGAATCGAGGATCACCTTGATGTTCGAAGCCGGCGCCTTGCCTTGCGCCTTGAACATGTCGATCGCCGTCAGCAGCATCGCGATCGGCGCCTTGTCGTCGGACGCGGCGCGCGCGAACACACGCAGTTCCGGATCGAACGGCTGTGCCAGCAGCTTTTCTCGCGCGACCTCGTGCCACGCGCCGCCTTCGTCGCGCTGTTTTACGACTGGATCGAACGGGCTCTTCTGCGCCCATTCTTCGGCAATGACCGGCTGGCCATCGAAATGGATGTACAGCAGGAGCGTCTTCGCGCCAGCCGCGGCCGCCTTCAGCTCGGCCAATAC
>DATIEJ010000395.1:0-3705 GCA_035455825.1 Rhodanobacteraceae bacterium
CCGCGAACCTACGCGCACCGGCTTGGCGCGATTGCCGGCAGTCCCGTACTCGTGCAGCAATTGCTCGAACGCTATGTCAGCCTGCGCTACGCTCATGCGTTGGCACCTTCAGCGGCAGTGCGTGAATTCGTTGCCGCCGTGCGCGCCCTGCGACTGCCGCCGGGGTTTGCAAAAGTTAACGTTCTTGGACCGACTGCGACGCGCTAGACTGCAACGAACAAGGCCCCGACATCGTCCTGACAACAAGAAGATCCCGGAGATTTCCCATGCGCAATACCGTCCTCGCCTTCACAATCGCCGCCGCTGTTGGCGGCTGCGCCACGGTTCCGGCGCCCATCGCGGGCGACCACTTCGTCAAGATCACGCCGCAGGAAGCCGCCAGCCAGAATGCCGGCAATCAGCAGGTGCGCTGGGGTGGCGAGATCATCAGCGTCGAGCCGCGTGCCGACGTCACCTGCTTCGAGGTCCTGTCGCGCGAACTGTATTCCGATGCGCGACCGAGCAATCACCACGATCGCAGCGACGGCCGCTTCATCGCCTGCAGCAAGGGCTTCTACGATCCGGAAGTGTTCACCAAGGGGCGCGACCTCACCGTCACCGGCAGCCTCAATGGCACCGAACAGCGCAAGGTCGGCGAGTTCAACTATACATTTCCACAAGTGACCGCGGATCAGGTCTATCTCTGGCCGGAGCGCACCTATTACGCCGGCTACTACGGCGGCTATGGCGGCTGGTACGACCCGTTCTGGGGCCCGGGCTGGGGTCCTTACTATGGCGGCTGGGGCTGGTGGGGCGCGCCACCGATCGTCGTTGTTTCTCCTCACCATCATCACTGACGAAGCAGGGACGAGGGGCCAGGGGCGAGTTGGAGCCGGGACGCTCTGCGTTCACTCGCCACCTGTTTCTACCCTGGGGGCCACGTCATCTGCCGTCCCGCGAGCAAATGCAGGTGCAGGTGAAACACCGTCTGCCCGCCGTGCCGGTTGCAGTTGATCACGCAGCGGTAGCCATCGTCGGCAAAACCTTGATCCTTGGCCCAGCGCACGGCGCTCGCGAACAACCTGCCGACCAGCGCACCGTCGTCGACCTGCAGGTCGTTCAGGGTCGCGATCCGGCGCTTCGGAATGAACAGCACGTGTACCGGCGCCTGCGGGTTGACGTCGCGGAACGCCAGCATCTCCTCGTCTTCATAGACGATATCGGCCGGAATCTCGCGGCGGATGATCTTGTCGAAAATCGTGTCGGTCATGGGAGCACCCTGGAAAAGGAAGAGTGAACAACAGTGAGGAAAGCATGACAGGGCACGGCCACGGCTACCAGTAGTTATGTCCCTCGTCCCTCGCCTCTCGTCCCTCGCTCCTCTCTCCTAAAGATTCTGTCGCCCGCCGAACGCATGCGCCAGAGTGCCGCGGTCGACGAACTCGAGTTCGCCGCCGAGCGGCACTCCATGTGCAAGCCGCGTTGCCCGGACGCCAGCTTGGCGTGCGATCTGCCCGAGCAGATGCGCGGTCGCTTCGCCTTCGACGGTCGCGTTCGTGGCGATGATCAACTCGCGCACTTCACCTTCGGCGAGCCGCGCGGCGAGCAGATCCAGCCCGAGTTCCTGCGGTCCGAGACCGTCGAGCGGCGAAAGCCGCCCGAGCAATACGAAATATCGCCCGCGGAATCCCGTGGCTTGTTCGATCGCGACCTGATCGGCCGGAGTTTCGACGATACACAATGTCTGCGCGTCGCGCGCCGCACTGGCGCAGACCGCACAGACCGGCGTGTCGCTGAACGTGCGGCAGCGGTTGCAGTTGCCGATGCGATCCATCGCCGCGGCAAGTTTCTCGGCAAGGCGGCGCGCACCGGAACGGTCGCGCTCGAGCAGATGGAACGCCATGCGCTGCGCGGTCTTCACGCCGACGCCGGGGAGACAGCGCAGGGATTCGATGAGTTCGTTGAGGAGGGGGGAGGAAGACATCTTAAGTGCTAGGGCTGAGGGCTGAGGGCCGAGGGCTGAAAATCAGGAGCGGCGCGCTTTTGTGCTTTTCAGCCCTCAGCCCTGTGTCCTCAGCCCTCCTTTCAAAACGGCAACTTGAATCCGGGCGGAAGATTCATTCCACCGGCCACGCCGGCCATGCGCTCCTGGCTCGCTGCGGCGATCCGGTTGACCGCATCGTTGAACGCCGCGGCAACGAGATCCTCGGCCATGTCGGGATCGTCGGCGAGGATCTTGCGGTCGATCGCGACACGGCGAACTTCGTGGCGTCCGTTCATCGTCACGCTGACCATGCCGCCGCCGGCCTGACCGGTGACTTCGATCTTCGCGATCTCTTCCTGCGCGCGCTTCAGGTCCTCCTGCATGCGCTGCGCCTGCTGCATCAATTGACCCATCGCTCCACGCATCTTTACTTCTCCGCAGACTTGCTGTTCGCCGACGCAGCCGGGTCGGCTTTGACCGAATCGCTGACGAGCCGGCCGCCAAACTCGCGCAGCAGGCTCTGCACGCCAGGATCACCGGCAAGAGATTCCTCCGCGGCGCGCTGGCGCGTCGAGCGGTCGCGCTCGGCGATCTCGGCCGGAGCTTCGATCTCTCTCGAGACTTTCTCGAAACGCACCTTGAGTGGCTGGCCCAGCAGCGCAGTGAGTTTCTGTTCCATCATCGCGACGAGCGGCGGAGCACTGAAGTGTTCATGAACCGGCTTGAGCGCGAGGCGAACGACGCCGCCCTCGATTCCGATCAGGCTGGCATGCAGTGCCAGCTGGCCGACCGGTCCCTTGAGCCCCGCCGCTTCGATCAGCGCCGGCCAGTCTGAAAGATCCGCCGGCGGCTTGGCGGCAATCAGCGCTGGCGCAACGGCTGCCGGCGGATCGGGCACGCGCGTCGGCGCTGCAGCCGGTCTGTCCTGCATCGACGCTGGCGCACGCGCGGGCGTCTTGCTTGCACCAGTGGCCGGCGGCGCCGGAGGCGGCAGCTGACGCGAACTCTCGCCGGCGACCACCGGACGGAATGCGAGCATGCGCAGCAGGACCATCTCGAAACCGGCACGCGGCGTCGGTGCCAATGGCAGATCGCGGCGGCCGGAAATTGCGATCTGGTAGTAAAGCTGCGTAGCCTCGGGCGCAAGCGCCGCCGCGAGCGCATCGATGCCGGCATCATCGGTTTCGTCGGGCGCCGAGTAACCGCTGACCAGCTGTTTGAGCTGAACGCGATGCAGCACGGCCGCGACTTCATCGAGCACGCCGGCGAAATCCGGCGAGAATTCCGCCAGACGGTCGATTTCCGTCAGCAGCGCCGCGCCATCGCCGACATGCACGGCATCGAGCAGCGCGAACACGCGTCCGCGCTCGATCGTGCCGAGCATCGCGCGCACATCGGCTGCGCGCACGCTGCCGGCGCCGTAGGCGATCGCCTGGTCGAGCAGCGACAGGCCGTCACGCAAGGAACCGTCCGCGGCGCGCGCCAGTTCAGCCAACGCATCGGCTTCGAAAACGATGCCCTCGGCATCGAGGATATGCCGCATCTGGCCGGTGATCTGTGCCGGCAGCAGGCGCTTGAGATTGAACTTGAGGCAACGCGACAGCACGGTGACCGGAAGCTTTTGCGGATCCGTCGTCGCCAGCAGGAACTTCACGTGCGGCGGCGGCTCTTCGAGCGTCTTGAGCAGCGCGTTGAACGCCGGCTTCGACAGCATGTGCACTTCGTCGATCAGGTAGACCTTG
>DATIEJ010000396.1:0-16154 GCA_035455825.1 Rhodanobacteraceae bacterium
CTTGCCGCCGACATTGATCCAGTTCTCCGGCGCGACCTCGAAGAAATCGATCGGCGCGTCGGGCGCATCCCGCAGCGGGCCCAGCAGGGCCCGCCGCAGGCCTAGTCCTGCTCCGTTGACGTTGGTATTTTTCATGGAGCCCGAGCGCCTGAATTTCGACGACCGCGGACGCTTCGACATCCCCCACCCCTCGCTCTGCGAGGGGTCGCCCCCTTAACTCAAGGGGGCTGGAAGCGGAAGAGCGTCCGGTGCCGCAGTGGGTTCAGGTTGGCTTAGTGACCGCCGCAAGAACCTTCCTTGCCCTTCTTGTCGGCCGAGCAAGAACCTTCCTTGCCCTTCTTGTCCGCCGAGCAGGAACCTTCCTTGCCCTTCTTGTCCATCGCGGCGTGCATCGCGGTCAACTCGGCGTTGTCGAGTTTGCCGTCGCCGTTCTTGTCCCACGCGGCAACCTGCGTCGCGCTGAAGCCGTGCGCCATCGCTTCTTCCTTCGACACGGCGGTCTCGCCGGGCTTGGCCATCTTGGCGACCGCGCACTTGCCTTCGCCGCACTTGCCTTCGGCGGCAACGGCATAGCCGCTGATCAGCGGGGTGATCTGGAACGCCGTGCTGGCGTTGGCGGTCTGCGTCATCGCGACCGAGCCGACGAACGCTACACCGATGGCCATGGTTAATGGTTTGACGATCTTGTTCGACATTTGCGTGTACTCCGTGGTGGTTGGACGGGAATTCTTTCCCGCCGGTAAGGAAGCCGCCTTCAGGCGGCGAGCCTGACTTCTCTTTGAACTGACTGACCGAACGAGGATGTGCCCTGCAGTGGTTTTGTAACCTATGCCAGTGACAGCACGCAGACAAGCCCTATCGTTGCTGCATTGCGGCAGTCCACAGGCACGCACAAAGACCGCAGGGGCGGTGCGAATCTTTCATGCCGCGGGTGAAGTGGGAGTAAAGATGCGCTGAAGCGTGCGTTGCGCGCGACGGAGTGATCGACACGCTCCTGGGAGAGCTACCTCGCGGAAGAAGAATGCTCGGCCGTCGGCAGGGTAGTCCGGACGAGTCCGCGCTCGCCATTCCAGGGCGGGCTGGAATGCCAGCCCTTTCCTCAGGTTGCAGCAGAGCCAGGAACGGCGATGTGATCGAGGAGGCGCCGGCGTCCCGTGGCTGGTCTGGCGCCGCGTGAACGTTGTTTGTCAAATCACGATCTGGAACCGCAGCGCGAAGATGCGCGGGTCGATTGCGCGGCCGGCGTTATACACCGGGTTTCCTTCTTCGTGCGCCCATATGTAGTTGGCCTGCACGCGGAAGTAGGTCAGGATGTACCAGTTCGCACCAATGGTCCAATTGTGCTCCCTGCCTCCGTGCACGCTGGCGGACGCGTCGGTCAGATCGACTTCGTCGTATCGCGCGAGCAACTCCAGCGCGCCCCAGGGACGAGACGGCTTTGGGTTGGAAACCTGGCCGTTCTCGTAGATGCGCGATTCTCCGGTGACGATCCAGCTGCCGAACAGATAGCCACCGCTGCCGCTGAACGATGGTTTCCCGGAGGTGCGGTGAACGTCCTCCTGCAGGTATTCCCCTTGCATCGACCATGGTCCCTGGATCCACACGCCTTCCAGGCCGCGCCGCAGGATGTGGTCGACGTTCGTGAGCGTCCCGGTATCGACGAAGCGCGCGCTGGTCAGGAACACATCCGGCCGCGAGCGCACGCGGGTGCTCGGAATTATCGTCTGCCCGCGGCCGTTGATCGTGGAGTCTTGCGGCGTTTCGTCCGACGCGGTGATGCCCAGGTGCAGCACATCGCCCGGTCGCTTGAAGGGCGTCCACGCGAAACGGCCGGTCGTGGTCGTGCCATCGTTGTCGCCCTGCAGGTCCTGCCCGGCGTAGGCGGCGAGATCGATGCGAAAAGCCGGTCGTTCGAACTCCCACGACGCCCCCGTGCGTCGTCCTTCGTAGAACGCCGAGATCGGCAGTGCCGTCTCCAGGAACGTGTCATTGCGCGTGCGCGTATAGCCCTCGAACCCGACGTAGGTCTTGAAATACCCGACCCGAAACCGCCCGACGTCGCTGCCGACAAACGCCTTGGAATCGATGCGGCCGTAAACGTCGACGTAGGTCTTGTTGAAATAGTCCCAGCCCCATTGCGCCTCGTACACCCCGGCCTTGCGGATGTAGACACTCAGTTCCTCGCGGCGCGCCCCGTGCGCGTCCGCGAGCGTGGCGCGCTGTGCGGCGGTCAGCTCGGACGTGTCGTTGAACGTGTTGAGATCGCCTTCGTAGTTGGCGCTGAGGCCGATGTCGGTGCCATCGTCGAATCGATAGTGGGTCGGCCAATCCCCGGCGTCATAGGCGCACGCGGCGCGGGCCAGCACGCCGAGCAGGAGCCCGGCGAGGGCGGTCGATCGATGCATCGGAAAAAACCCCAGGTAGTGGCTCAAGTCGCATGCGGGCTGGACTGCGCATGCGCAACCAGTCTGTTGCTGCGTCGCAGCAGCGTCAACTGACCGAAAGCCCTATGAGAATTACCCGGCGTTATGGACGAAGCGGCTTGCCTTGCATCTGCGAGTTGGCCGCGGGAAGGAGATTCCGCTCCACACGTGACGGATCGGCTGCTTCAGTGACCGGCCGTCGACGCCACGGCTGGCGAGTTGCCGGACGCTTCGGCCGGCGCCCAGCCGCCGCCGAGAGCACGGATCAATCCCACGCTGGCCTGAAGTTCGCGGTCGCGCAGGCTCAGCAACGTGCGCTGCGCCTGCAGTGCGGCCGTCTGCGATTCGACGACCTCGAGGTAACTGACAGCACCGTTACGGTAACGATCGAGCGCCAGACTCAAGGTGCGCTGCGCCGATGCGGCCGCCGCTTCCTCGCTTTTCGCCTCCTCGCCTAGCAGGTGCATCAGCGCAAGATCGTCTTCGACCTGTTGAAATGCCACGAGCGCCGTTGCCCGATAACGCTCGCCCGCTTCATCGAGCGCGGCCCGCGCCTGATTCACGCGCGCCTCGCGGCGCCCGGCGTCGAACAGAGTCAGGAATGCGCGCGGGCCGATCGACCAGAACGCGTTCGGCGCGCTGAGCCAGTCGGCGCCTCCGGTATTTTCGAAGCCGCCAACGGCGGTCAGCGTGATGCTCGGGAAAAATGCGGCGCGAGCGATGCCGACGTTGGCGTTGGCTGCTGCCGTGCGGCGCTCGGCCGCGGCAATATCCGGCCGGCGTTCGAGCAGCGTCGATGGAAGGCCGGCGGGAATTGCCGGTTCGGACAGTTCGACGACCTGCACAGGAAGCGAAAACTTCGACGCCGGCGTGCCGACCAGGGTCGCGACGGCGTGCTCGAGCAGCGCGCGGCGCGCCTGCACGTCGGTTGCCTGCGCGCGTGCCGTATCGAGCTGCGTCTGCGCGCGCGCGACATCGAGCCCGGAAGCGGCGCCGCCGCGGAAGCGATTCCGGGTGAGGTCGAGCGCCTTGGCGTAAGTCGCCACCGTGTCGTCGAGCAGCTTTGCCTGCGCATCGAGCCCGCGCAACGCAATGTAATCGTTGGCCAGTTCCGCGTGCAGGCTGAGCCGCACCGATGCCAGGTCTGCCGCGCTCGCCTGCGCGGTCGCCTCGCCGGCGGCAACAAGATTGCGAACGCGGCCCCAAAGGTCGAACTCGTAGCCGAGCTGGGCGCCGATCAAATTGTCCTTGTACTCGTCAGGCTGCGAAGCCGAGCGCAGGGGCCGCTTGTCGGACTGGCGGTTGTGCGTCGCGCCGGCAGCCGCGTCCACTTGTGGAAAAAGTCCCGCGCGCGTTTCGGCCGCGTAGGCGCGCGATTCGGCATAGCGATCCAGGGCCGCGGCGAGATCGGGATTGGCGCTATCGACGCGTGCTTCCAGATCATCGAGCGTCGAATCGCCGTAGTCCTGCCACCAGTCGCCACGCTCGCGCTGATCGGCCGGCGCGGCCGGCTGCCAGGGTCCGGACTCCTTGTAGCTGTCCGGCACGTCGACGACCGGAACCTTGTAGACCGGCGCCAGCGAGCAGCCAGTCAGTGCGCTCGCTGCCGCAAGCGCGTAGACAATCGGCCGCACATTCATGGCGCGACCGCAGCGACTGCCGGCGGTTTTGCGTCCGGCGTGCCAGCAGACTTGCTGCCCGCCACCTGCACCTGATCGCCTTGCGCCAGCCAGTCCGGCGGGCTGTCGATGACGCGATCGTTCGCGCCGAGTCCAGCGACGACTTCGACCTGGGTGCCCAGGTCGCGGCCGATCTGGATGTTCTTCAGCACGATGTGGTTGTCATCGCCGAGAGTGGCGACCTTCATGCCGTGCCGGCGGAACAGCAGCGCGGTCACGGGAAGCTGCAGGACTCCCGGCGTCGCCGGAAGATCGAAATGCACGTCGGCGTAGGAACCCGAAATCAGTTTGCCCTGCGCGTTGTCGACCTCGAGCTGGACGAGCAACGAGCGCGATGACTCGCTGATCGCCTGTGACGTGCCGACCACGGTGGCCGGAAAGCTGCTGCCGGGCTTTTCCGGAAAATGCAGTTGCGCCGTCATGCCGTTCGTGACTTCATCGGAATAGGTCTGCGGCACCTGCACGTAGACGCGCAATTTGTGCATGTCGGCAACCCGAAACAGTTCCGCACCGCTGCTGCTGCCGGCGTTGATCAGGTCGCCGATGTCGGTCTTGCGCGCCGTGACCACGCCATCGAACGGTGCGACGATGCGCTTGAACGACTGCAAGGCCTGCAGGCGCTCGACGTTCGCGCGCGCAGCGGCAGTCGTGGCCATCTTGGCCTCGTAGTCGCCATTCTTCTCGTCGGTCTCCTGTTTCGAAACCGATTCGGACGCGAGCATGTCGGTCCAGCGTTTCGACGTGATCTCGGCGAGCTTTTGCTTTGCCTTCGCCGTCGCCAGGTCGGCCTCGGCCTGGCGCAATTGCTGGTCGATCTCCGGCGTCTCGATCTCCGCGAGCAGTTGCCCGGCCTTGACCGACGTGCCGATGTCGACATGCCACTTCTTCAGGTATCCCGGAACGCGCGCATAGATCGGCGCGTCGAAGTACGCCTGCACATTGCCGGGCAACGTGAGTTCCTCGTGCGCATCGACGCGCGCGGGATCGATCAGGCTGACCGTGGTTACGGCGGCGGCTTCGGTCCTGGCTTTCAGCGCGGTGTTGGCGTGGAGCCGGATCACGATGCCGCCGATGGCCAGCCCGAGCACGAGCAGCAGCGCAACCAGTCCGGTCCGGCGCAGTCGCCCCGGCGCGATGCGGACGGGCAGGGACGGCGCGGAAGCGTGCAGATCAGACATGAGACTCTCCGTTAGGTAACCGGCGCCTGTTCGGGAAGCGAACCAGGATCCGGTGCATTGTTTGTCGACTTGCGGCGACTGTGCGCGATGCTGAAGATCACCGGGACGAAAAACAGGGTGGCGCAAGTCGCGAACACCAGGCCGCCGATGACCGCGCGGCCGAGCGGCGCATTTTGTTCGCCGCCTTCGCCCATGCCGAACGCCATCGGCGCCATGCCGATGATCATCGCCAGCGCCGTCATCAGCACCGGGCGGAAGCGGATGAACCCCGCATCGAGCGCGGCCAGGAATGCATCCGCGCCATCATCCATGCGTTCGCGCGCGAAACTGACGACGAGGATGCTGTTGGCGGTCGCCACGCCCATGCACATGATGGCTCCGGTCAGCGCCGGCACCGATAGCGTGGTGCCGGTCAGGAACAGCATCCAGACGATGCCGGCGAGCGCGGCGGGCAGCGCCGTGATGATGACGAATGGATCGAGCCAGGACTGGAAGTTCACGACGATCAGCAGGTAAATCAGCACGACCGCGCCGGCCAGACCGAACAGCAGGCTCGAATACGCGCTGTTCATCGTCTCGACCTGGCCGCGCATCGCGACGGTCGAGCCTTTCGGCAACTCCTTCGCCGTTTCGTCGATGATCGCCTGCACGTCGTGCGCGACGGCGCCGAGGTCGCGATCCTGCACCGCGCCGAAGATATCGATCGTCGGCTGCACGTCGTAATGCGACACGACGCCTTCGCCCTGGTCGCGGTGGATGCTGGCCAGGCCGCCGAGGATCTGCGGCTGCGCCGCGCCGCTGCCGGTGACCGGAACGTTCTCGAGCGCGCTCAGCGTGTCGAGCCGGTACTGCGGCGTCTGCACGACGATCGGGTACGACACGTGATTCTTCGGATTGACCCAGAACGTCGGCGCGGTCTGCGCGCTGCCGGACAGCGACACGAGCATGCTGGTGGCGACGTCGCGCTGCGTCAGCCCCATCTCCTGCGCCCGCGTCCGGTCGACATCGACGCGCAACTCGGGCTGGTTGAACGCCTGCTGGATGCGCAGGTCGGCGATGCCGGGAACGTGCTTGATGCGGTTCAGCAGCAGCGAGGCGTATTCGCGGTTTTCGTCGCGCTTGAAACCGACGACCTGGATGTCGATCGGCGCCGGCAGTCCGAAGTTCAGGATCTGGCTGACGATGTCGGCCGGCAGGAACGCGAACGAAGCGCCTGGAAACGTGCGTGGCAGTATCTCGCGCAGCCGGGCGACGTACTCCTCGCTCGGGTGATGGCCGGCATTCAGCGAGATCAGGACGTCGGCGTCGGCCGGGCCAATCGGAGCGGAGTTGCTGTAGGTGATGTTGATGCCGCTGACCGGCAGGCCGATATTGTTGACCACGCTCTTGAGCTCTTCGGCCGGGATCACCCTGCGGATCGTCTTCTCGACCTCGGTGGCCAGGCGCGCGGTCTCCTCGATGCGTGTGCCGGTCTGCGCGCGCATGTGCAGCTTGATCTGCCCGGCATCGATGCTCGGGAAGAAATTCGCGCCGAGCCATGGCGCCAGCAGGAACGAGGCGGCGACGAAGCCGAGGAAGCCCAGCACGAACGCGCGCCGATGCTCGAGCGCGAGCACCAGCAGCGCCCGATAGATATCGCGAGCATCCTCGAAGCGGCGCTCGAATCCGCGCTGGAACGACGAGAGCGCGCCGATGCCCGCGGACATGTGCTGGGTCGCGTCCTCGCGCATGGCATCGACCGCCGGGTTCGATGTCGCCGGATGCGGATCGACGTGAGGGCGCAGCAGGTATTTGGCCATCGTCGGCACGAGCGTGCGCGACAGGATGAACGACGCGATCAGCGCGAACACGACGGCCTCGGCCATCGGCACGAACAGATAGCGCGCGACGCCGCCGAGGAAAAACATCGGCACGAAGACGATGCAGATCGACAGCAGCGAGACGAATGCCGGCGTCACGATCTGCCTGCCGCCGTCGAGGATGGCGTTGACGACGTCCTTGCCCTGCTCCAGGTGCCAGTTGATGTTCTCGATCGTCACGGTCGCGTCGTCGACGAGGATGCCGACGGCGAGCGCCAGTCCTCCGAGCGTCATCACGTTGATCGTCTCGCCGAATGCCGACAGGAGCGCGATCGACGACAGCACGGCCAGCGGAATCGAGACCGTGATTATCAGAGTCGAGCGCCAGCTGCCGAGGAACAGGAGGATCATCAGTGCGGTCAGCGACGCGGCGATCACGCCTTCACGCACCACGCCGGACACTGCAGCCTTGACGAAGATCGACTGGTCGATCAGCGTGTCGAGCGTCAGCCCCGGAGGCGCGCCGGCCTGGATCTTCGGCAGCAACGCCTTGACGTGATCGATGATGTCGAGGGTCGAAGCCTTGCCGTTCTTCTGCACCGTGGTCAGGACCGAGCGATGGCCGTCGACGAGCACGAGGTTCTGCTGCGGCGAATAGCCGTCGCGCACATGCGCGACGTCGCGCAGGTAGATCGTCGTGCCGTTGACCGCCTTGACCGGCAGGTTGTTGAGGTCGTCGAGTTCCTTCGGGCTGCCGTTGAGCTTGACGTTGTACTCGAACGTTCCGATCTTCTCGGTGCCCGACGGCAGGATCAGGTTCTGCGCCAGGATCGCATTGGTCACGTCCTGCGGCGACAAACCGCGTGCCCGCAGCGCCTTCGGGTCGAGATCGACCAGGACTTGCCGATTCTTGCCGCCGTACGGCGACGGAATCGCCGCGCCTTCGACCTCGGCCAGTTGCGGCCGGATGAAATTGTTCGACAGGTCGAACAGCTGCTGGTCGGTCAGCGTCTTGCTCGACAGCGCCAGTTGCAGGATCGGCACGCTCGAGGCGTTGTAGCTCAGCACCAACGGCGGCGTGATGCCGGGCGGCAGGCGCTTGAGCACGGTCTGCGAAACCGATGTGACCTGCGCCAGCGCCGCGTTGACGTCGACGTCGGGCTGGAAGAACACCTTGATGACGCCCACGCCCGGAAGCGACTGCGATTCGATGTGCTCGATATCGTTGACCGTCGTGGTCATCTGCCGCTCGAAGTACGTGATGATGCGGTCGGACATCTCGTCCGGCGGCAGGCCGTTGTAGGTCCACACGACGCTGATCACCGGCAGCTTGATGTCGGGAAAAATGTCGGTCGGCGTGCGCAGGATCGCAAGCGGGCCGACGAGCAGGATCAGGATCGCCAGGACGACGAAGGTGTAGGGGCGCCGCAAGGCGAGGCGGATGATTGCGAGCATGGGGCGAAAGCTCCGGGTGTTTCAGTGGTACTTACGCCGGATGTCGCCCCACGACCACCCGGCCTGCTGACGCTGCCGCGCCCCCCGGCCGGCACCGCCCGCGCGAAATGGACAGACAATTATGCAATTGGTTCAATGACAAAGCGGAGACTACGTCACGGATTGCCCGGGAACCACCATGACCTTCGTCGAATTGCAAAGAAGTCGTTAACGTGGCAAAAAGCGGTCGGCTGGAACCTGTAATGAAACTGTCATAAACCGTCCTTCTGGCCTGCAGCGCTGCAGGTGCGGCCACCACCGCGAGGTGGCGGCGTTTCAAAACTGACCTCTATCCGCCCCGAGGGGAACTTCATGAACAACTATGTTGGCAAGCACTCGATGAACTGTCCCGCGCCGCGCAAGTCGGTTCTTTCCGCGGCAATCTTCGCTGGTATAGCCCTGGCCGGTTTCGGAACCGCAGCGCTTGCGGCGGACGACACGAGCCTCACCTGGAATGGAATCACGCTCTACGGCACCGTCGACGTGGGCCTTGCCTACCAGACCCACGGCTCGCCGCTGAGCCAGGATTTCTATCCGACCCTGAACTACATCATCGCGCCGAACAGCAACAAGTCGATCACGTCGATCGCTTCGAACGGCCTGAGCCAGTCGAAGGTCGGCCTGCGCGGCAACGAGCCGTTGAACGACACGTTCTCGTTCGTTTTCAATCTCGAGATGGGCTTCAATCCGACCTCCGGCAAGCTCGCCGACGCGCCGAAGTCGCTGATCAACAACAACGGCAAGGCGCTGGCCGATCGCAAGACCGCCGGCGACGGCAGCCGCGCCGGCCAGTTCTTCAACGGTTCCGCGTTTGCCGGCTTCAGCGGCAAGGAGTTCGGCACGCTGACGATCGGCCGCCAGAACACGATCTTCCTCGACAACATCGTCAAGTACGATCCGATGAACGCCTCGTACGCGTTCTCGATCATCGGCTATTCCGGACTGGCTGGCGGCATGGGCGCGACCGAAGACGCGCGTCTGGACGACTCCCTGAAATACGTCTGGAAGTACGAGGCGTTCCATGCTGCCGGCATGTATCAGTTCAGCAATAACGACACGGCGCCGGGCGAGTCCTGGCAGTTGAATGCGGGCTTCGACTACGCCGGTTTCTCGGTCGATGCGATGTGGGGCGAGAAGAAAGACGCCATCGCGGCGGCCACGCTCAGCGCCGCGCAGGTCGCTCTTCCCGGCATACCGTTGAACTCCCTGGCAGCGACGATATCGGACAACGATGCATGGATGATCGCCGGAAGCTGGACCGGTGGCGGCTTCAAGGCATCAGGTGGCTACGAACACATCAACTTCTCCAATCCGTCCAAGCCGCTCGCGCCTGGCTTTTCCGGCCTTGGCGGTTACTGGATCAGCATCACGAACAACGCCGCGTTCCCGCATGACAAGAAACTCGACGTCTACTGGCTCGGCCTGAAGTACAACTTCACGAAGGATTTCGACATCACCGGCGCCTGGTACGGTTACAGCCAGGATGCGTTCGGTGTCGTGAGTTGCTCGGACAACCACGCCAGCAACTGCAGCGGCAACGAGGATGTGTGGTCGCTGCGTCTGGACTACCGTTTCACGAAGCGCTTCGACGTCTACGCCGGCACGTCTTGGTCGAAGGTGTCCGACGGCCTGTCCGCCGGATTCCTGCACGACTCGACAACGACATTCATGACCGGT
The DNA here is from genome assembly GCA_035455825.1 of Rhodanobacteraceae bacterium. Lineage (GTDB taxonomy): Bacteria > Pseudomonadota > Gammaproteobacteria > Xanthomonadales > Rhodanobacteraceae > Rudaea. The sequence goes on from DATIEJ010000396.1 coordinate 10,251, forward strand.
TTCCGCTTCAACTTCTGATCGCAGGGTCCAGAAGGTCCAACCAGGCCGGAGAGCGCAAGCTCTCCGGCCTTTGTTTTATCGCCATGGACGGCGGCCTCTCTCGGCCATCCATGGCCTCCGAGGCACTCGGGCTCCTGCCCGTCGTGTACGCCGGAAATGCAGGAGCAATTTCCGGCGAGTGCCTGCACCGGTGCCATCCCGAAAAACGAAGGGCACCAGAAATGCAGGAGCAATCTCCGGCGGGTGCCGGCACGGGTGCCATCCGAAAAACAAACGATCCCGGACAGCCAAAAGCAAATTTCGACGACGGTGAGACAGGCCCGCGTCCCGGTAACGCACTTGTCACATGACGTTCATACCATGCGGCGGCACGAGCAAACGCGAACGAAGTTTTCACGCTCGCGTTCGACCTGACCTGTATCCGCCCGAGGGGAACTTCATGAGCAACTCAGTTGGCAAACTTTCGACGCGTGGCCGCGCGCCGTGCAAGTCGGCACTCTCCATCGCAATTCTCTCCGGCATTGTCCTCGCCGGCTTCGGCGCCGCGGCACCGGCTGCCGACGACACCAGCCTGACCTGGAATGGCATCACGCTGTACGGCACCGTCGACATTGGCGTCGCCTACCAGAATCACGGGGCGCCGCTGAGCCAGGACTTCTATCCGACCCTGCAGTACATGATCGGGTCGAGCAACAACAAGTCGATTACGACGATCGCCTCGAGCGGGCTGAGCCAGTCGAAGGTCGGCATTCGCGGCGTCGAAGCGTTGAACGACGACCTGTCGTTCGTGTTCAACGCCGAATCGGGCTTCAATCCGACCTCCGGCAAATTCGCCGACGGACCGAAATCGCTGATCAACAACAACGGCATCGCCCTGGCGGATCGCAAGTCCGCCGGCGACGGCAGCCGCGCCGGCCAGTTGTTCAACGGCCAGGCCTGGGGCGGCTTCTCGTCGAAGACCTGGGGCACGCTGTCGATCGGCCGCCACGTCACGCTGTTCGGTGACAGCACCTCGAAATACGATCCGATGAACGGTTCGTACGCGTTCTCGATCATCGGCTACTCGGGCCTGACCGCCGGCATGGGCGATACGCAGGATGTGCGCCTGGACGACTCGGTCAAGTACACGGTCAAGCACGACTGGTTTCATGGCGGTGCGCTCTATCAGTTCGGCAAGAGCGACGGCAGCCCGGGCGAAGCCTGGCAGCTGGATGCCGGCTTCGATTACGCCGGCTTCTCGGTCGATGCATTGTGGGGCGAGAAGAAGGACGCGATTGCCGCATCCTCGCTCAGCGCCGCCCAGCTTGCGCTCCCGGGCATCCCGCATGATTCGCTCGCGGCGACGATCTCCGACAACGAAGCCTGGCAGATTGCAGCGAGCTGGACCGGCGGTCCGTGGAAGGCATCCGGTGGCTACGAGCACATTACGTTTTCGAACCCGAGCCTGCCGGTTGCTCCGGGCTTCTCCGGCCTCGGCGGTTACTGGATCGCCATCACGAACAACACCGCGTTTCCGCATGACAGGAAGCTCGACGTGTCCTGGCTCGGCCTGAAGTACAACTTCACGAAGGACTTCGACATCACCGGCGCGTGGTATGGCTACAACCAGGATGCTTACGGTGCCGTAAAATGTTCGGACACTCGCGCCGGCAACTGCAGCGGCAATGAAGATGTGTGGTCGATGCGTCTGGACTACCGCTTTACGAAGCGTTTCGACGTATACGCAGGCTTCGCCTACTCGAAGGTCGAGGATGGCCTTGCGTCGGGCTTCCTGAACGACTCGGTGACCACGGTCATGACCGGCTTCCGGTTCAACTTCTGATTGCTGGCGATGCTGTCAGTGACCAGAGATTGAACCACGGAAAACACGGAGGAAGCGGGCAACACCATCCCCACCCAACCCTCCCCTTGAAGGGGAGGGCTGAAGCGCGCACCTCTCCTGCTGGGCCAGCCCTCAGCCCTCAGCCCTCAGCCTCAGCCCTCAGCCCTCAGCCCTCGTCTTGTGCCTGTACTCGCACAAATCGCGGATGATGCACTGCGGGCAATCCGGCTTGCGCGCCTTGCACACGTAGCGGCCGTGCAGGATCAGCCAGTGGTGCGCGTCCCGCTTGAATTCCGCCGGTACGACCTTTTCGAGTCTGTCCTCGACCGCGCGCACGTTCTTGCCCGGCGCGATGCCGGTGCGATTGGCGACGCGGAAGATATGCGTATCGACCGCGATCGTCGGTTCGCCGAACGCGGTGTTCAGCACGACGTTCGCGGTTTTGCGGCCGACCCCGGGCAGCGCCTCGAGCTCAGATCGCGAGCGCGGCACTTCGCCGCCATGACGCTCGACCAGCAACGCACAGGTCGCCAGGATGTTCTTTGCCTTCGCGTTGAATAGTCCAATTGTGGATATATAGCTTTTCAGCTTCGCTTCGCCGAGCGCGAGAATCGACTCCGGCGTGCCGGCAACCGGGAACAACCGTTTCGTGACCTTGTTGACGCCGACGTCGGTCGCCTGCGCCGACAGGATCACCGCGATCAGCAGCTGGAACGGATTGGCGTAGGCCAGTTCGGTCGTCGGCTTCGGATTCGCTTCGCGCAGGCGACGGAAGATTTCAGCGCGCTTCTGCGCGTTCATGCGCTGCCGTCCGCCGTTGTGCCGGATTTCCTTGCCCGCGCGCGCAGGATCGCCGCCTGCACGGAGTTGGCGCGCGTGTCGCTGAGCGCCGCCTTCTTTGCCGCCAGTTCTGCCGCACGCTCGCTGGCCTCGCGTTCGAGGCGGACATTGCGCGCAACATAGCGTGCGCGATAGTGCTCGGCCCGGGAAGATGGCGCGCGCGCATCGTCGGGCGCCGGGACCATCGTGATGCAATCGACCGGGCACGGCGGAATGCACAGGTCGCAACCGGCGCATTCGTCCACGAGCACCGTGTGCATGAACTTCGACGCGCCGACGATCGCATCGACCGGGCAAGCCTGTATGCACTTCGTGCAGCCGATGCAAACCGCTTCGTCGATCACCGCGATCTCGCGCGGCTTCTCGACTCCGTTGGCCGGGTTCAGCGGCTTCGGCGCGCGTCCGAGCAGCGCGGAAAGCGCAGCGATTCCGACCGCTCCGCCGGGCGGGCATTGATTGAAGTCGGCTTCGCCGATCGCGATCGCCTCGGCATAGGCGCGGCAGGCCGGATAGCCGCAGCGCGTGCACTGCGTCTGCGGCAGCAGGGCATCGATGCGGTCAATCGTATTGGCGGGGAGGGCGGCCGGCATCTGCTGATTTTCGCAGATTTCGAGCCGCCCCCATCAGCGACCGTCAGCGATGCGCCGACCGAACGCCCCTCTAGCGCATCGACGATCCGAAAAGCGTTCAGATGCGCTCTACTTGTGGGGGCTCGCGACCGTCAGCTCCACGCGGCGATTCCGCGCCTTGCCGGCCGGCGTATCATTCCATGAACGCAGGCGCGAAGACCCGCAGTCGAAGGGATTGCGGCCGCTTCGACTTCGCGTGCTGCCGCGAGCTGCGCTCAGCGCGAACCGGTCCCGAAACTTACATCTGTCTGAACAGGTGCAGATAGCTGCGGCTGACCGGCAGCACTTCCTTGCGGCCCTTCAGATGGATGTCGGCGGTTTCGTTGTCGCCGCGCGTGACGTGGCTGATCGCGCGCAGGTTGACGACGACGGAGCGATGCACCTGGGCGAACTGTTCGGCGTCGAGCTGGCCGATGAGTTCCTTCAGCGGAATGCGCACCAGCGCTTCGCCGGGCTGGCCGGCGTCGCCGCGCCAGGCGATCAGAGTATACTTTGTGTCCGAGCGCAGGAAGTCGATTTCGTCGACCGGGATAAGGCGCAACGTCTGCCCGACCTGTGCGCGGATCCAGCGCAGCGGCGCCGGCGCCGCGCCGCGTTGCAGTTGCGTGGCCAGCTGTTGCAGCAGCGCCTCGGTGTTCAGCGCCGGCTGTGCCGCCTGCAGGCGTTCCTTCAGGCGCGCGACGGTTTCGGCCAGGCGCGCCGGCTCGACCGGCTTGACCAGGTAGTCGAGCACGCCTTCGGCGAATGCCTGTACGGCGTACTGGTCGTAAGCCGTCACGAACACCAGGTGCGCGCGGCGGCCGATGATGTGCGCGGCTTCGACGCCCGATACGCCGGGCATGTGCACGTCGAGAAAACAGATGTCGGGATGGCGGGTTTCGAAATAGCGAATCGCTTCGCGGCCGTTGCGCGCTTGCGCGACGACGTCGAGTTCAGGCCAGGCTTGCGCAAGCTGGCGCATCAACGCCTCGCGCAGCAGCGGCTCGTCGTCGGCGATCAGCGCGGTCGGTCGCGTACCCATCAGCCATATGCTCCGCGAGCAGGGAATTCGAGTTCGGCGCAGACGCCGTGAGGCTGCTGTTCGGTCAGGCGCAGCTGCGCCTCGTCTCCGAAGACAAGCTTGAGGCGCTCGCGCAAGGTCGTCAGACCGGTACCGAGACCATTCCCCGCATGCTGCAGACCCACTCCGGTGTCGCGCACGCGCACGCGGCAGCGTTCGCCGATCTTCTGCACGTCGATCTCGATGCGGCCGCCCTCCTCTCCGGGATCGATGCCGTGCTTGACGGCGTTTTCCACCAGAGTCAGCAGCGTCATCGGCGGACAGCGCAGCGCGCGTGTCGCCTCGTCGACATTCAGCGCGAACTGCAGCCGATCGGGCATGCGCATGTGCATCAGCTCCAGATATGCCTGGACCAGCTGCAGTTCCTGGCCGAGCGTAGTCGCCGGCTCGTGCAGCCGCGGCACCGCCGCGCGCAGATAGGCGATCAGGCTGCGCAGCACGGCGGACGCCTGCGGTGATCCGGCATCGACGAGTGCCTGCACGTTGGCCAGCGTATTGAACAGGAAGTGTGGGGCGACCTGAGCCTGCAGCAGATGCAGGCGCGCATCCGACGCCTGCCGTTCGAGCTCACTGCGTTCGAGGTCGAATGCAAGTGCCTGGTGGCGGGCGAGGGCGTCCTTCTGGCGCACGAGCGCGCCGAGCGCGAACCACGGGGCCAGCAGCACGCCGAAGAAGGTCAGGCCGGCGAAACCCTGCAGGCGATCCGAATCGTGCCAGAACGCCGGCGCGCCGGCCTTGGTCGACAGCACGTAGATCAGGAATGTCGCGGCCGGTACGGCGATCGCAACGCCGACTACCTGCAATACCCAGCGCGCGACCCACGAAGGCAGCCGCTTCGGCCACTGCTCGAACAATCCGAACACGAGCATCGCGATAAACCCGAGCGACACCGTGCGCACCAGAAGCGACATCATGCCGGACTTCCAGCCCAGCGCGAACGGCAAGGAGACGATCAACGACGCGATCAGCGTGAAACGCACGCGTCGCCAGTTCAGCAGCAGCGCCAGGCCGTGTGGTTTTACCGGAATCGCAGGGGCGGACATCGTGTGAGGATAATCCATCAGGCGCCCGGAAGTTCCGCCGCGCGACAAAGCACGCGTCTGCGGTTTTGAGCCGCGCCGTCGGCCGACGAACTGCGAGCACTTCCGTCTGCGAGGAACCTTGAAGCCCTCCCCTTCAAGGGGAGGGTTGGGTGGGGATGGTGTCGAGATCTCGGGTCTCGCACGTTCGAACCCTCGCTACGTTCAGCGTCAGCGCGAGCCCCGACCCTCACCCCAACCCCTCTCTCGATCGGAGAGGGGCTCGATCGCTAGTTCTCCTGAAGCCCTCCACTTTAGAGGCGGCGTTGACGAGTTCCGCCAAGAAGGCTGCGCGAAACAATATGGCGTTCCCCGCGACGTCGTGCGTGCGAGGGCTACGCCTCAAGCGCATCCGCGAACCGATAGCCGACTCCAACCTCGGTCAGCAGCAGCCGCGGACGGGCGGGATCGGCTTCGATCTTGTGGCGCAGCGCGCGCATGTAGATGCGCAGGTATTGCGGCGACTCGACGTGC
>DATIEJ010000397.1:0-24606 GCA_035455825.1 Rhodanobacteraceae bacterium
TTGCCGAAACCAAGGCGCTGTCGGTTTCGATCGGCATCGATGCAACGCCGACCGTCCTGGCCGAGGATGGCACGCACGTCAGCGGCAATGTCGTGATGAACCCCGATCAGCTTTCCGCGGAACTCGACCGCCTCGCGGCCAGGGCTGCCGGGAAGAGCGTCGCGACGGCGAAGTAGCTGGAACACTTTGGCGACACGACGCCGGCGGGCACAAGGATTAAAAGAAGTGTCGTCATCCCCGCGGCTCTCAATAGCAGAGCTGGTCAAGCGGGGATCCAATTTGATCCACTCGAAGAAGTAGAGGGTGCGAGATCAAAATGGATTCCCGCTTTCGCGGGAATGACGGCAATTCGGGACACTCCTGGAAGGTGCTGCTGTTCAGGCGCTCCGAGTGCCTGCCCGATAAAGCCTCGCTCCGGCGGGATGCCTTAGCTCGCGGCCGTTCCCACGCATAGAACCTCCTCGCGGCTGCGCGCCGCTTCCGGTATCATTCGCGCCCCTCCTCGACCGCGAACTGCTGCGGCCATGATCGTTTTCGACGGGCTACCGGCCCTGTCCCCGTTTCGCCTCGAGCGGCTCAACAGTGAACTCGAGCGCGTTCATTCCGGTGGCCGGATAAGCGCGGCATGGCACGTCTACTTCGTCACTGCCGTCGATTCCGAACAAGCGCTCGATCTGGCACGGTTGCGCGCCGTCCTGCGCGCCGCGCCCGGCGTGGCCAGACCCGCACGCCTGTGGGTCGTCCCGCGTCTCGGCACGATCTCGCCGTGGTCGTCGAAGGCGACCGACATCCTGCGCGGCTGCGGTTTTGCCGTCCAGCGCGTCGAGCGTGGAATGGCGTTCGCGGTCGATCATCCGCCGGTCCGCGACAGCGACGCCGGGCGTCAATTTGCCCGCGCGCTGCACGATCCGATGACGCAGTCGGTGCTTTCCTCGCTCGACGAGGCCCAGGCGCTGTTTGCCGCGGGCGAACCACGGCCGCTGGCGCGCATCGCGCTCGGCGCGGAACCGGCCGGCGCGCTGCGCGTTGCCAATGCCCAGCTCGGTCTGGCGCTCGCGCCCGACGAGATCGAGTACCTCGCCGAGCGCTACGCCGAACTCGGCCGCGATCCGAGCGATGCCGAACTGATGATGTTCGCGCAGGCCAACTCCGAGCATTGCCGGCACAAGGTGTTCAACGCAAGCTGGAAGATCGACGGCCAGGCGCAGGAGCGCTCGCTGTTCGCGATGATCCGCAATACCCACGCGCTCGCGCCGCAGCTGACGCTGTCGGCGTACTCCGACAACGCCGCGGTGATCGAAGGCAGCCAGGCCGCGCGCTTTTTCGCCCGGCCCGATGGCCGCTTCGGCAAGGTCGAGGAGCAGGTCGACTTCGCGATCAAGGTCGAGACGCACAACCATCCGACGGCGATCGCGCCGTTTCCGGGCGCTTCGACCGGCGCCGGCGGCGAGATCCGCGATGAAGGCGCAACCGGCCGCGGCGGCAAGCCGAAGGCCGGCCTCACCGGTTTCACGACGTCGTATCTGCGTATTCCCGATTTGCCGCGGCCCTGGGAAGAGGAGCGGCCGCTGCCTCCGCGCATGGCCAGCGCGTTCGAAATCATGCGCGACGGCCCGATCGGCGCGGCGGCGTTCAACAACGAATTCGGCCGGCCCTGCCTCGGCGGCTATTTCCGCACGTTCGAGGCCGAAACCGCCGATCCGCAGGTGCGCCGCGGCTACGACAAGCCGATCATGATCGCCGGCGGCCTGGCCAACCTGCGTCGTCCACATGTGGAAAAACGTACTTTGCAGCCGGGCGACGCGGTCGTCGTGCTCGGCGGCCCGGCGATGCTGATCGGGCTCGGCGGCGGCGCGGCGTCGTCGCTGGCGAGCGGCGACAGCAGCGAGGAACTCGACTTCGCCTCGGTCCAGCGCGACAACGCCGAGATGGAGCGGCGCTGCCAGGAGGTCATCGACCGCTGCTGGTCGCTCGGCGACGCCAACCCGATCGTCAGCATCCACGACGTCGGTGCCGGCGGCTTGTCGAATGCGATTCCGGAGATCCTGCACGATTCGCACGTCGGCGGCCGCATCGAACTGCGCAAGATTCCATCGGCCGATCCGCAGCTGTCGCCGATGCAGATCTGGTGCAACGAGGCGCAGGAACGCTACGTGATCGGTTTGCGCGCCGCGGACGTCGCGGCTTTCGCCGCCATCTGCGAACGCGAGCGTTGTCCGTTTGCAGTGGTCGGCGAAGTGACGGAAGAACAGCGGCTCGTTGTTTCCGATGCGTCGGCGGCGCGTGACGCTCTGCCCCTCACCCCAACCCTCTCCCCGAACGAAGAAACCGTTCGGGGAGAGGCGGTCCCTTCGACTGGCGCTCCTCCAGCCCTCAGCCCTCAGCCCTCAGCCCTCGCTCCGATAGATCTACCGATGGACGTCCTCTTCGGCAAGGCGCCGAAGATGCTGCGCGACGTCAAGCGCAAGCCGCAGCGCCTCGACATCGTCCCCGACCTGGACGGCATCGGGCTGGAAGAGGCGATCACGCGCGTGCTGCGCCTGCCGGCCGTGGGCAGCAAATCGTTCCTGATCACGATCGGCGACCGCACCGTCGGCGGCTTGTGCGCGCGCGACCCGATGGTCGGTCCGTGGCAGGTTCCGGTGGCCGATTGCGCGGTGACCCTGTGCGACTTCGACGGCTACGCCGGCGAGGCCATGGCGATGGGCGAGCGCACGCCGGTCGCGCTGTTGTCGGCGCCGGCTTCGGCGCGCCTGGCGGTCGGCGAGGTCATCACGAACCTGGCGAGTGCACCGATCGCCGACCTCGGCGAGATCAAGCTGTCGGCCAACTGGATGGCCGCGGCCGGCTATCCCGGCGACGACGCCGCGCTGTACGACGCGGTGCGCGCCGTGGCGATGGAACTTTGTCCACAATTAAATATTTCCATTCCAGTCGGCAAGGATTCGCTGTCGATGCAGGCGGTGTGGCAGCAGGACGGACGCAAGCAGAAGACCGTTGCGCCCGTGTCGCTGATCGTCTCGGGCTTCGTTCGCGTCGCCGACGTGCGCCGGGCGCTGACGCCGCAGTTGCGCCTGGACGTGGGCAAGACCGAACTGTGGCTGCTCGACCTGGGTGCCGGGCAGAACCGGCTCGGCGGCTCCGTGCTCGCCCAGGTCTACAACCGCGCCAGCGGCCTTCCCGCCGACGCCGACAACGCCGACCTGCTCAAGCGCTTCTTCGCCGCGATCCAGGCCGCGAATTCGCGCGGCCTGCTGCTCGCCTACCACGATCGCTCCGATGGCGGCGCGATCGTGACACTGATCGAGATGGCGTTTGCGTCGCGCTGCGGGCTCGACGTCGAGCTCAACGGCTGGGGCGAGAACACGCTCTCGGCGCTGTTCGCCGAGGAACTTGGCGCGGTCGTGCAGATTCGCGCCGAAGATCGCGCCGCATTCACGGCGCTGCTGACCGAGCACGGCCTGGCTGACGTCGCGCACTTTGCCGGCAATCCGCGCAACCGCAAGCGCGTCAAGCTCTGGCTCGGCGGCGAGGCGGTGGCACGCTGGCCGTGGGAAGACCTGATGGCGGCGTGGTCGGAAACCAGCAACGCGATGCAGTCGCGCCGCGACAATCCGGAGAGCGCGCGCGCCGAGCACGAGTGGCGCTGCAGCGACGACGACCCGGGCATTTCGCCGAAGCTGTCGTTCGATCCGTCCAAGGATGTCGCCGCACCCTACATCGCGAGAGGGCTGCGGCCGAAAGTCGCAATCCTGCGCGACCAGGGCGTCAACGGCCAGGTCGAGATGGCGGCAGCATTCACGCGCGCCGGCTTCGAGGCGTTCGACGTGCACATGACCGACCTGCAGACCGGCCGGCTCACGCTCGACGATTTCGCCGGACTCGCAGCGTGCGGCGGATTCTCGTACGGCGACGTGCTCGGCGCCGGCCGCGGCTGGGCCACGTCGATCCTGTACAACCCGCGCCTGCGGCTGCAATTTGCCGAATTTTTCTCGAATTCCACAAAGTTCGCACTCGGCGCCTGCAACGGCTGCCAGATGCTCGCGGCGCTCAAGGAGATCATCCCGGGCGCGGACTTCTGGCCGAGTTTCGAACGCAACACGTCCGAGCAGTACGAGGCGCGCGTGGCGACGCTCGAAGTGCTCGAATCGCCGTCGATCTTCCTGCAAGGCATGGCCGGTTCGCGCATTCCGGTTGCCGTCGCGCACGGTGAAGGTCGCGCCCAGTTCGCGCAATCCTCGGACATCAAGCGCGCCGGCGCGTGCCTGCGCTTCGTCGACAACGACGGCAAGGCGACCGAAAGGTACCCGCTGAATCCCAACGGCTCGCCGAAGGGAATTACCGGCCTGACCGCCGCCGGCGGCCGCGTGACCGCGCTCATGCCGCACCCGGAGCGCGTGTTCCGCAGCGTGCAGATGTCCTGGGCGCCGCGCGAGTGGGGCGCGGATTCGCCGTGGATGCGGATGTTCAGGAACGCCCGCATCTGGGCTGGTTGATGTGGCGTCGCGACGAAATCCCGAATGCGGCGAGGCTGCCCTCGCGCGATCCTCGCGTTGACTGGCACGCATCATGGGCTTGAATCCGCTCCGGCGTTTTCTGCTCGCCGCGCTGCTGTGGCTGCCGTTCGCGTTTTTCGTCTGGTTTTTCTTCGCCGGGCCGATGGTCTGGCCGGTCATCGCCCTGGTCAGGTTCGTCCTGCTGACAGCCTGGCCGCAGCTGTTCACGGCAGTCAGCCAGGGCGCGGACCTGCTCGACGCGCAGGGCCGCGTGCTCGAGCATCTGCCGTACCTGATGCAGCTGTCGACATCGGTCATGGTCGACGTCGCCGAGCCCGGCGCGGCTGCGCGCTTCGGCCTGATCGAACCAACGGTCAATCCGATGGTCTATGGGTACGCGTTGCCGTTGTTCGCCGGCCTCGTTCTTGCGACGCCGCTGTCCGGGCGCAGGCGGTTGGCGCAACTTGCGGTCGGCATACCGCTGATCTGGATCGCGCAGGCCTTCGGCGTGATCAGCGAAAGCCTCAAGACGGTCGTCATCGATGCCGGCCCGCTCGGCGCGGAGGCAGCCTCGCGGGCCGGCCTGTCGATCAACCTGATTGCGCTATGCTACCAATTCGGTTATCTGGTCCTGCCTTCGCTGGTGCCGGCGGTACTGTGGATCGTCTGCAACCGCACGTTCATCGAATTGCTGATAAGGCGCGAGCAAGCGGAACCTGTGGCAGCGCGCAGGGTCGAAGCGCCACCTGATGGGGACGGATGAAGATGTCTGCGGTTGAACCATTGCCCACACCCGCGCCGGATGAATCGCTCGACGAGCGCATCTGCGAGTATCTCGTCGCCCGAGGCCGGCTGAAGGAAGCCGACCTGGCGCGCGCGCGCCGCCTGCACGAAGAGGACGGTGAGGGCAACCTCGTGCCGCTGCTCACGCGCTTGGGCCTCGTGTCCGAGCGCGAGATGGCCGACGCGTTGTCCGAAGTGCTCGGACTGCCGCTGCTCAGCGCGAAGGAGTTTCCCGAAGCGCCGCCGGCCAACGTGCAGATGTCGGTGCGTTTCCTCAAGCAATACCACATCGTGCCGATCGCCGAGACCGACACGATGGTCACCGTCGTCGTCGCCGACCCGGCCGAGCGCTACGCGATCCAGGCAGTGGAACTGGCAACCGGCAAGCCGGTCGAGATCAAGGTCGGTTTCCGTTCCGAAATCGACGACGTGATCGAGCGCTACTACGGCTCGGGCCGTTCCGCGATGGGCACGATCGTCGAGAACCTGACCGACGAGAATTCGCGCAGCGAAGACGACATCGAGCATCTGCGCGACCTGGCGTCCGAAGCGCCGGTCATCCGCCTGGTCAACCTCGTGATCCAGCGCGCCGTCGAACAACGCGCGTCGGACATCCACATCGAGCCGTTCGAGAACCGCCTGAAGGTGCGCTACCGCATCGACGGCGTGCTGCACGAAGTCGAGTCGCCGCCGGCGGCGTCGACCGCGGCGGTGATCTCGCGCGTCAAGATCATGGCCAAGCTGAACATCGCCGAGCGCCGCCTGCCGCAGGACGGCCGCATCATGCTGCGCGTGCAGGGCAAGGAGCTCGACTTGCGCGTGTCGACCGTGCCAACCTCGTTCGGCGAATCGGTCGTCATGCGCATCCTCGATCGTGAATCGATCGTGTTCGATTTCCACACGCTCGGCTTCACCGACCAGTTCCTGTCGCAGTTCATGAAGGTGCTGGAACTGCCGCACGGCATCCTCCTGGTCACCGGACCGACCGGTTCGGGCAAGACGACGACGCTGTACACCGCGCTGTCGCGTCTCAACACGCCGGACGTGAAGATCATCACGGTCGAGGATCCGGTCGAATACCAGATCGAAGGCATCAACCAGATCCAGGCCAAGCCGCAGATCGGCCTGGACTTCAGCCACGCGCTGCGCTCGATCGTGCGCCAGGATCCGGACATCATCATGATCGGCGAAATGCGCGACCTGGAAACCGCAAAGATCGCGATCCAGTCGGCGCTGACCGGCCATCTGGTGCTGTCGACGCTGCATACGAACAACGCCGCGGGCGGCATCACGCGCCTGCTCGACATGGGCGTGGAGGATTACCTCATGACCTCGACGGTCAACGGCATCCTCGCCCAGCGCCTGGTGCGGCGCCTCGAAAAGACCCACGCCGAGCGCTATGACGCGCTGCCCGAGGTCGTCGAGCAATTCGGCCTGCGCCGCTTCCAGCCGGAAGGAAAAGTCCAATTGTATAAACCGATGCCGTCGCCGATCACGACGACCGGCTATCACGGCCGCACGACGATCATGGAGTTCCTGGTCATGACCGACCCGCTGCGGCGCCTGGTCATGCAGCACGCCGACATGGGCAAGATCGAGGAACTCGCGCGCGAGGAAGGCATGCGCACGATGTACGAAGACGGCCTGGTCAAGTCGCTGATGGGGGTTACGACGATCGAGGAAGTTTTGCGGGTCACTCAGGAATCATGACCACCTTCGCATATGCAAAAAGACGTGAGCCGATAGCCGGTAGCTGGGAACCGGAGAACTGCGAGCTCTTGCTCTTTCCGGCTATCGGCTACCGGCTTCCGGTTCCCGGCTCTTTGGTCGCCAGCAGCTGCCGGTTGCCGGCTGCCGTCTTCCAGTCCTGACCTCGTGGCGCTATTCCACTACAAAGCCATCACCAGCGCCGGCGAAGTCATGACCGGCCAGCTCGACGTCGCGTCGAACGACGAGGCGGTGGCGAAGATCCAGGACGCGGGCAATATTCCGCTCGAGGTGCGCGCGGCCGATGGCGCCGAAAGCGGCGGGCTGTTTGGCGGCTTGTTCAAGCGCGAAGCGATCAACCAGACCCAGGTACTGCAGTTCACGCAGCAGCTGGCGACATTGCTCGGCGCGGGGCAACCGCTCGACCGGGCGCTGCAGATCCTGCTCGAGTTGCCCGAGAGCGAGAAGGCCAGGCGCATCATCGAGCATATCCGCGACCACGTGCGCGGCGGCGGGTCGTTGTCGGACGCGCTCGAGTCGGAGCCGGGCGTGTTCTCGCGGCTTTACGTCAACATGGTCCGGGCCGGCGAAGTCGGCGGTTCTCTCGACGTCACGCTGGCGCGCCTGACGAATTACCTGGAACGCGCAAAAGCCCTGCGCGAGAGCGTGATCAACGCGCTGATCTACCCGGCCATCCTCGTGGTCATGGTGTTCGGCGCGCTGTTCGTGCTGCTCGCGTTCGTCGTCCCGCGCTTCCTGCCGATGTTCAAGGACATGAACGTCGAACTGCCGATGATCACGAAGATCGTGCTGTTCGTCGGCACCGCGTTGCAGGACTGGTGGTGGCTGATGGCAATCGCAATAGTGGCGGGCGTAGTGTTCATGCGCCGGCGCCTGACGATTCCCGAGGTGCGGCTGGCCTGGGACACGCGCATGTTGAAAATGCGCATCGTCGGACCGCTGTTTACGCGCCTGGAAACGGCCCGTCTGATGCGAACCCTGGGAACTTTGCTGAAGAATGGCGTTCCGTTACTGACCGCAATCTCGATCGGTCGCAACGTGCTCGGGAACACCGCGCTCGCCGAGGCGGTCGATAAGGCCGGCGAAGAAGTCAAGACCGGCGGCGGCCTGGCGTTCGCGCTCGGCCACAGCAAGCGCTTTCCGAAGCTCGCGCTGCAGATGATCAGTGTCGGCGAGGAGTCGGGCGCGCTCGACGACATGCTGATGAAGGTCGCCGACACGTTCGACGTCGAGGCGAAGAATACGGTCGACCGGCTGCTCGCGGCGATGGTGCCGGTGCTTACGGTTGTCATGACCGGGGTCGTCGCGATCATCATGATGGCGATCCTGCTGCCGATCCTGAGCATCACCAGTTCCATTCAATGAGGTCGCATTATGCACTTGTATAACAAGCCACAAAATCATTCGTGCACCCTGCGATATGGCGCGCGTGCCGCCGGGCGCCCTCACCCCGTGCCCTCTCCCGCAAGCGGGAGAGGGGGAGTGATCGTCGCGCTGCGCGCGACAGCGTTACCTCATAAGAGCGGCGGTTTCACCCTGATCGAAATGATGGCGGTGCTGGTCCTGATCGGCGTCGTCATGGCGATCGTCGGCGGACGCGTATTCCAGAATTTCCAGAGCGCGCAGTACAAGGCCGGCGTTGCCCAGGTGCACTCGCTCGAGATGAAGGTGCAGGCCTACGTGCTCGACAACGGTTCGACCCCGCAGACGCTGAACGACCTCGTCACGCGGCCAGGCAACGCAACGAACTGGAATGGTCCGTACGCCAAGCCGGCCGACCTCAAGGATCCGTTCGGGCATGCGTTCATCTACAAGTCGCCTGGCGACCATGGCGACTTCGACATCACGTTCCTCGGCAAGGACGGCGCCCCCGGCGGCGATGCCCTGAACAAGGACACGGGCAATTGGGAATAAGGCACGAGCCCGCAGCCTAGTGCGAGGTGATGCAGGTGAAGGCGGGGAATATTTCCGAGGCTGGCGCTCAGACCTTGCTCCCCGCAGGCGGTGCTTCGCGCAACGAGGAGAGCCCCTCACCCCTTGCCCTCTCCCGCGTGCGGGGCCCCTCACCCCTAACCCTCTCCCGCAAGCGGGAGAGGGGGAGTGATCGTCGCGCTCTGCGCGACAGCGGTGTTCCATTGAAGCGGGGGAGTGATCGTCGCGCTTGCGCGCGACAGCGGTACTCGATTAAAGCGGGGGGCTTCAGCCTGATCGAACTGGTCGCGGTGCTGGTGCTGATCGCGCTCGTGTTTTCGCTGGTTACGTTGTCGTTCTCGAAGAGCCTGGCCAGCGCGAAGATCCAGGCGGCAAGCCGCGATCTCGTCGCGGCGCTGCGCTTCACGCGCGGGCAGGCGATCGTCAAGGGCAAGTCGACCTCGCTCGAACTCGACGTCGAAAACAACCGTTACATGACGCCGGGACGCCGCGTCGTCGCGTTGCCGCCGAACATGCGCATGACGATGCTGACGGCCGACAACGAAGTGACCGGGGCAAATTCCGGCCGAATCCGCTTTTTCCCCGACGGCGCTTCGACCGGCGGCCAC
This sequence comes from Rhodanobacteraceae bacterium, assembly GCA_035455825.1. Lineage (GTDB taxonomy): Bacteria > Pseudomonadota > Gammaproteobacteria > Xanthomonadales > Rhodanobacteraceae > Rudaea. Next base: position 9,548 of record DATIEJ010000397.1, read on the forward strand.
ATCTCGGTGTACATGGGCAAGGAGGAGTGGCGCATCAATGTCGACTGGCTGACCGGTGCGGTGACGCGCGAGGAGTTGAAGAAGTGACCGGAAAAGACGGAATCCGGAAACCGGTAGCCGGTAGCCGGAGAGCCGGAGCGCGACGCTTTTCCGGCTACCGGCTACCCGCTGCCGGCTACCGTCGTTCGGGCGGCTTCACCCTGATCGAACTCGTCGCCGCCTTCGTCATTTTCGCGCTCGGCTTCGGCGTGCTGCTGCAGATACTCGGCGGCGCATTGCACACGACGTCGCAGTCGGTCGAGTACAGCAAGGCGGCCATGTGGGCGCAGACGCTGCTCGATACGCAAGGCATCGGCGAGGCATTGCAGGAAGGCACCAGCAGTGGCCGCTTCGACGACCAGTTCGGCTGGGAGTTGCGTGTCTCGAAGTACGATCCGCCGCCGGCGCAGACGACGGTTGCGCCGATCGGCAGCTCCGATGCGAATGGACTGATCACGCAGGTGGCGCCGCCGCTGGATCTGTTCCAGCTCGAACTCGTCGTGAGCTGGGGCAACCGCTTCCTGATGCATCGCGCCCGGTTCGCCACCGTGCGCGTGATGAATCCGCCGCAAGTGGCCGGCAACACGGCGCTGCCGCAGCAGCAACCGCAGCCGGTGAGGGGACAGCGTTGAACGGTCGCATCGTTGCGCCTGGCGTGAGACAGCGGTGCCCGAGTGGAGCGCGAGGTTTCACGCTGCTCGAAATGCTGATGGCGATCATGCTGCTCGGGTTGCTGCTGGCCGGCGCGTACAGCGGTATTCAGACGTCGGTGCGCGCAATGCACGCCGGCGAACGACTGATCGAACGCATCGATCGCGTGCGCACGGTGCAGGAATTCCTGCGCCACCAGCTGACGCGCATCCTGCCAATTGCCTACGCCCAGACCGAGGCGAAGACCTACATGTTCGAAGGCGAACGCGACTTCATGCGCTTCGTCGCGCCGATGCCGGGGTATCTCAGCCACGGCGGCCCGTACGTGCAGACGCTGGCGCTCGTGCGCGGCAGCAGCGGCATGAGCCTGGTGTTCAGCGGCACGATGCTGAACGGATTCGACTGGAAGGAGGAAAAGAAGTCCGAGCGGGAACCCGTGGTGCTGATCGATCACATCGGCGACGGCAGCTTTTCCTACCGCGCGCTGGACGATCAGGGCCAGCTTGCACCTTGGAGCACGAGCTGGGACGACCCCAGCATCACGCCGCTGCTCGTGCGCGTCGAGCTGACCATGCAAAACGGCGCGCAGATCAACTGGCCGGTGCTGGCGGTGCCGCTGATGCTCGACGCCGGCGCCGCGCATCCGCAGCCGGTCGTGATACCGCGGCTGTTGCCGAACAACGGAGGAACTTCGCGGTGACCTGCTTCAATGCAAAGTGGCCACAACGCCAGCGTGGCGTCGCGCTCGTGCTCGTGCTGTGGGCGATCGCGTTGATGGCGGTGCTGCTCGGCAGCTTTGCCCTGATCGCGCACACCGAGCAGCTCGAATCGCGCCACGTGTTCGATGCCGTGACCGCGCGCTACGACGCCCAGGCCGGACTCGAGCGCGCCGTTTTCGAATTGCGCAACGCCGACCAGGCGCAGCGCTGGATCGCCGATGGCCGGCCGTATGAATTCGTTTTCGACAAGGCGAAGGTCAGCGTCGAGATCAACGACGAGTCCGGGAAGATCGACCTGAATGTCGCCGACCAGACGATGCTGACGTCATTGTTCATTTCGGTGGGCGTGGAACTCGATCGCGCCGCCGCGCTGGCCGATGCGATCGCCGACTGGCGCGATCCCGACGACCTGCCGCTGGCCAACGGCGCCGAAGTCGCCGAATACAAGCAGGCGGGCCTTGCCTACGGTCCGCGCAACGCGCCGTTCCAGACGACGTCGGAAGTGCAGCAGGTGCTGGGCATGGACTATGAGCTGTACCGAAAAATCGAGCCCGCGGTGACGATCTATTCCGGCAGCGCAACGCCCAATCCGGCGTTCGCGCCGTTCGAGGCGTTGCGCACGCTGCCGAACATGACCGACGACTTCGCCCGGCAGATCATCGAATTGCGCCAGCAGATGCTGCCCGGGCAGCCCGGCGCGCAACCGCTGACCTTGCCTGACGGGACCCCGATCGTGGTCAATGGCGGCGGCCTCACGTATAGTGTGAAGTGCCGCGCCGTGCTGCCCAATGGCGTCAGCACCGTGCTCGACGCCAGCATTCGTCTCGGTGGCGTCGGCACCACGGGCCGGCCCTATACCATACTGCGCTGGCGCGACGGCGAAGCCTCATGATGTTTGCGTTCGTTCATGACCGCAAGGATCAAATGGCGGCGGTCCGGGCCGATTTTTTTCTTGCGCTCTTCCGTGATCGCAAGGGTAAAAAAGCGGCCATCCCTGGCCGCCCTTTTAGAATGACTGATTTGATTTGTTCACGATGACGTTTAGCGACGCACTAGACAATCAGCTCGCCCGTTTGCGGACGCGCTACGCCAGGACGCCATTGCCGGGGTTTTTCCGCTGGTGGGGGCGCGAGCTCGTGGCCATGCTGCCGCAACGCTGGCGCGCGTTGCTTGCCGAGCGCTCCGAGGCGCTGCTGTTCGAAATCCGCGACGGCGCGATGGTGGTGTGGCGGCAGTCCGGGCTGGCCTGCGTCGAGGCGGCGAACGTCGGGCTGGATGCGCCGGAAGCCGAGCGCGCCGCGGCGCTCGAGCGCGTGCGCGCGCAGATCGACGACCCGAACCTGCGTTCGTTCTATTGCATTGCCCCGGCGCGCGCGCTGCGGCGCGAGTTCACCTTGCCGGCGGCAGCGGAGAACAACCTGCGCCAGGTACTTGCGTTCGAGATGGACCGGCAGACGCCGTTCAAGGCCGACCAGGTCTACTTCGATTACCGCCTGGGCGAGCGCGAATCCACCGCGCGCAACCTGCAGGTCGAGCTGATCGTGGTGCCGCGCGCGCCGCTCGATGCCGACCTGGCCAGGCTCGCCGCCAGCTCGCTGGCCCTGGATGGCGTCGACTGCTGGCGTGAAGGTCCCGGCAGCGGCCGGCTCGGCCTGAACCTGCTGCCGCCGGAGCGGCGTCCGCGCCGCGTCAATGCGCGCCTGCGCCTGAACCTGGGCCTCGCGGCGGCGGCGATCGTGCTGCTGTTCACGGCCATGCTGCTGTCGCTCGGAAACCGCGAGGCGGCGCTGGCCGCCATGAGTGAACAAGTGGAAAAGGCGCAAAATGCCGCAAAGCAGGTCGGCGCCCTGCGCAAGACCCTGCAGGATTCGATCTCGGCGGCCAATTTTCTCAACCGGCGCAAGCGCGAGATGCCGGTGATGGTGCAGATGCTGTCCGATCTCACCGAGCGCCTGCCCGACGATACCTACCTCGAGCGCATCGCCGTCGACGAGAAGTCGAAGATCGACGTGCAGGGACTCAGCGACAACACGGCCAAGCTCACCGAGCGCCTGCGCGAGTCGACCGTGGTCGAGAACCCGAGCTTCCAGGGCAACATCCAGCAGGATCCGCGCACGCACAAGGACCGCTTCAACATGACGCTCGAATTCCGCCACAAGGCGGAACCCGAGGCAGGCAAGGAGCATGGTCCGGCGAAGGATCAGGGGCAGCGCAAGGAAGGAGGGCCGGGCAATGCGCCTGCTTCCGGAAGCCCGTAACAGCCGTTTCCTCGCGCTGGTGCTGCTGCTTATCGCGGTGCTGGCCGTGTATCTGGTCGGCGTGCACTGGTGGTTCGTCGCGCCGCACCTGGCGATCGCCGAGCAGATGAGCGATCTGCAGGAGCAGGAGCACCGCTTCAGCCAGATGGTCGCGCAGCGGCCGCAGATCGAGCGCCGCCTGGCCGAAGTGCGAGCCTTCGAGCAGAACAATCAGGCATTCCTCACCGATGCCGATACGAACAGCGCGTTTTCCGATATCGTGCAGCGGCTCAAGCAGGTGATCGCCACCCACGCCGGAGAAAGCACCTCGTGCCAGATCGTCAGCACGTCGCCGTTCAAGAATCCCGACGAGGAGCTGTACCAGCGCGCCAGCGCCCAGGTGCGCATGCGTTGCAGCATGGAGCGCTTCGCCGCGATCGTCTACGACCTGGAGAGCGGCAACCCGTATCTGTTCATCGATCGCATGACGGTCTATAAGCAGATCGGCGGGTATACGCCACCGGGCGCGAAGAAGGCGCCGACCAGCGCACTTGAGATTCAATTCAACCTGTCGGGCTACTTGCGTCAGCCGGGCAGCAAGGCGGCGGCTCCGTGACGCGCGCCGGCGAGAAAATGCTGACGACTGTCCTGGCCGGCACGTGTGGCGTGCTGTTCGTGCTCGGGTTGGCGCTGCAGTTCGGCGTCGGACGCGGTTATCACTGGTTGCCTCCGGATACGGACACGGCTGCCACGGGCGCGCCGGCCGATGTCGATCGCAATGCCTATCAGTTGCCGCCGCAGGCCGAGTTCGCGGTCATCGACCAGCGGCCGTTGTTCAACGAGGATCGCAAGCCGTCGCCGGAAGAATCGGCGGACGCAACGCCCGAAGCGCCGCCGCCGAGTCCGCTGAACATCAGCCTGACCGGCACGATGCTCGTCGGCAAACCCGAGCTGCACGTGGCCATCGTTCGCGAGAACGGCAAGGCGCAGTCGATTGCGCTGAAAGAGGGCATGCCGTTGCCCGGCGACCAGGGCGCATGGACGCTCAGCCGGGTCAAGACCCGCAGCGCGGTTTTCAAGAGCAGCGGTGGCGAAGAGGTCGAAGTGGAACTGGCGGTGGGTAATCCGGGTCAGAAGCCGGGCGCGCCGCCGCGACCGGGTTCCGCCCCGGCGACGCCGACGGGCAATCGACCGGCCGGGCCGGCCACACCATTACCGCCGCCGGGAGCGGAAACAGCCCAGGCGGGTGAATTGCAGCAACGCATCGAGGAGCGCCGCAAGCAGATGCGCGAGGCCGCTGAACGCATGAAGGCGCAGCGGCAGCAGGATCAGACCAATCCGCAGCAACACCCATGATTGATCGAAAGCACAAAGAATCCGGAGTGCATGACGTGTATCTACATCCTCGAATCCTGATCGCCACGGTCGTGCTCGTGCTGCTCGCAGGCTGCACCGCCACGGGCGGCACCCATGGCGACGCGCTGGACGTCGAACTTTCGTCCAAGTCCGTGACGAAGCCGCAGCCGCCCAAGTCAGCGGCTTCCGACGAACAGCCGATCAACATCAAGCACGAAGACAAGGCCCATACGCCAACGACCGCAAAGGTGGAGACGGGCAACGGCCAGCTGATCAACCAGTCGGCCGCCCGCGCGCCGCTGCGCAAGGTCGACGTCGGCGAGGGCCAGATCACCTTCAGTTTCGAAAACACGCCGATCCAGGCCGTCGTGCAGAATGTCCTGGGCTCGCTGCTGCAGGAGAACTACACGATTTCCCCGAACGTCACCGGCAACGTGACGTTTTCGACGGCCAAGCCGATCAGCGCGGCCCAGGCCCTGCCGATCCTGGAGATGCTGCTGGGCTGGACCAACAACACGCTCGTGCGCAAGGACGGCCGCTATGAAGTCGTGCCGATCAAGGATGCGATCCCCGGCAACCTCACGCCGCGCATCGCGCCGCCGAACCTGGCCCAGGGTTACGAAGTGCGCGTCTATCCGCTCAGGTACATCTCGGCGACGGAGATGCAGAAGCTGCTCAAGCCTTATGCCAAGGCCGAGGCGATCGTTTCCGCGGACAACCAGCGCAGCATGATCGTGATGGCCGGCACCGCCGCCGAGCTCGAGAACTACGCGCGCACGATCGACGTGTTCGACGTCGACTGGCTCAAGGGCATGTCGGTCGGCGTTTATCCGCTGCGCAACATGGACGTTACCAAGGTCATGCCGGAGCTCGAGAAGATCTTCGGCACCACCGGCGACTCGCCGCTCGCCGGCATGTTCCGTTTCGTGCCGATGGAGACGACCAACTCGGTCATCGTCATCACCTCGCAGCGCGACTACCTGGCGACCGCCGAGCAATGGTTGTACCGGCTCGACATGGGCGTCGGCGAGAATGGCACGCAGCTGTACGTTTACGACGTGAAGAACGCGAAGGCGATCGAGCTGTCCGATCACCTCAACGCGATTTTTACCGGGCGCTCGGGCGGAGGCGGCGGTTCGTCGTCCGGCAACGTCGCTCCGGGCCTCAAGCCTGTGACGATCGGCGCGCTCGGCGGCTCGGGTGGCGCGGGCGGCGTCGGCGGATCGATGTCGGCCACGCGCTTCAATCCGACCAATCCCAGTTCCAATTACCAGGGACAAACCCGCTCGTCCACCAGCAGCACGACCGTGGCCGGCGGCGGGCCCGGAGGCGCGAACGTGTCGACGACGGGTGCCGGCGCGGGAGCCGGCGGCGCGGGCGGGAAACAGGAAACCGATATCCGCATCACGCCGATCGAGGAGAACAACCAGCTCCTGGTCATGGCCACTCCGGGCGAGTGGGATTCGATCCTGGCAGCGATCCGGCGCCTGGATATCCCGCAGCTGCAGGTGCAACTCGAGGTGAAAATCCTCGAAATCACGCTGACCGGCAACCTGCAGTTCGGCCTGCAGTGGTATCTGTCCGGACTGATCAACAACACCTCGGGCAGCAATTACCCGTCGACCGGCTATGAGTACGGTCCCGGTTTCCAGGGCAATCCGGCCGACCGCCATCAGGCGTCGCTCGGCGGCACCGGCAATACCGGCCCGACCAACAACGGCGGCTTCTTCTATTCGTTCCTCAACAAGAATTTCGAGGTCGCCATCAACGCCCTGCAGACCGATGGCCAGGCGCGCACGTTGTCGGCGCCCTCGCTGGTCGTCATGAACAACCAGGAAGCACAGATCAACGTCGGCACGCAGATTCCGGTCGTGCAGACCTACTACAACGGCTTGAGCACGAACACGACCGTCACCGGCGCGAACGGCGCCGTCGGCAGCTCGGCGTACGGCGGCACGACCGGCAGCGTCCAGTACCTCAACACCGGCGTCGTCCTCGACGTCAGGCCGCGCGTCAATCCAGGCGGCCTGGTCTATCTGGAAGTGCAGCAGGAAGTCAGCAACCCCGAAGCCGCGCCGGCCGGAACCAATCCGCCGATCGACCAGCGCCAGTTGTCGACCCAGGTAGCCGTGCAGAGCGGCCATACCGTGCTGCTCGGCGGCCTGATCCGCGACATCAGCACGGTCAGCAACACCGGCTTGCCGTGGATCAGCAACATCCCGATTCTGGGCAGGCTGTTCGGCAATACCACCCAGGCCACCAACCGCACCGAACTGATCGTCCTGATCACGCCGCAGGTCATCAACAATGCCGACGATGCCGAACGCGTGACGGCCGAGTATCAGAGCCGGTTCCGGGCCCTGGCGCCGCTGACGCCGAACCGCTCGAAATACTACGAGTCGGCGTTGCCGCAGCCGGTGCCGCCGCCGCAACCCGCGCCCGAGCAGCTGATACCCGAACCCGTAAAGCCCGAGAAGGATTGATTCGTGAAAACTGGAAAACTGTACTTGGTTCGATTGTGCACATTGCTCCTGCCGCTGGCGCTTGCCGCATGCGGGGGCGGCGCCTCGGTGAAGTCGCCGGCGAACGACACGGCGCTCGAGAAACGTTCGGTCGAGCGCTGGAACCTGCTGATCGCGCACAAGGCCGAAAAAGCCTACGACTACCTCAGTCCGGGCACGCGCAGCACCGAAACGCGCGAAAAATACGCGTCCGACATGAACAACCGGCCGGTGCACTGGCAGTCCGTGACCTATGTCGATCGCAAATGCGATGATCCGGATGCCTGCACGCTGCAGCTGCAGGCCTCGTTCAGCGTGAACATGAGCGCCCGAATGGGCCAGGACGTGCAATCTGCAACGCTGGTGTGGGAACGCTGGATCCGTGTCGGCGGGCAGTGGTATTACCTGCCGGAACGCTCGATCAGCCCTGGTTCGAAACACTGATGGGCCGGGAAGCCGGCCTCCAGCAACAATCGCGCCAAACGTTCGGTGCGAGCTTACTCCGTGACCCGCAACCAGCCCCACGCTTGGGGGTTCCGGACGGGTGTTTTAGAGGGATTGCGTTAAACTTTCCTTTGTCGTAGCATGCGTGCGCTGTTGCCTGACCTCGCTCGACACAAGAGCGGGACACAAACGTTCGAGTGGAGCGCGGTCGGCCGTAAGCAAAAAAGCCCTGTGGTTAATTAGGAGTGTTGTGATGAAATTAAACAGTCTGACGACTGCCGTCATCGCCGGTATCGCTGGCGTAGCCGGCATTGCGAACATGGCGGGCGCTGTCAACCTGAATCCCGATGGTCTGGGTCAGGTTCTCATCTATCCGTACTACACCGTCCGCGGCGGCAACGGCACGTTGCTCTCCGTAGTCAACACGCACGACGAAGGCAAGGCCGTCAAGGTACGTTTCCTTGAAGGCTACAACAGCCGCGAAGTGCTCGACTTCAACTTGTACCTGTCGCCGTTCGACGTCTGGGTTGCCCAGGTGTACGACAACGGTTCGGGTGGCGCAGTTGCCACCAACGACCACTCCTGCACGGTTCCGACGTTCACGCAGAGCATCGGTGCGAACATCAAGGCTCAGCCGTTCACCAACCTTGGCTACACCCAGGGTGGCTACGGCACGACGCTCGGCGTCGACTCGGGCCCGACCGGTCTGGATCGTACCCGCGAAGGTTACGTCGAGATGATCGAAATGGGCGTCGTCACGAACGCGACCAAGAAGTCGCTGACGTCGATCACGCACGTTGGTGGCACGCCTCCGGGCTGCGCCACGGTCAACGCTGCATGGGCTCCGGGCGGCTACTGGGTTTCGAGCCCGACGACCGACATGACGCTCCCGACCGGCGGCCTGTTCGGCGCAGGTAGCGTCATCAACGTCTCCGAAGGCACGATCGCTGCTTATGACGCCGACGCCGTTGACGGCTTCAGCGCCAAGGTTCAGCACACGAGCCCGGGCGACATCACGCCGAACGTTGCGCAGGCCAACTGGCCGACCACGATCGTTGCGACCAGCTACGTCGCCGTTGCCGGCACGCTGATCACCTCGAGCTGGCCGACCAATCAGGCTGTTGACGCAGTCAGCTCGGTCTTCACCGCTGACAACGTCTACAACGAGTACGTCACCGATCCGCTGGTCGGCGCCTCGTCCGAGTGGGTTGTCACGTTCCCGACCAAGCGCTTCTACGTCGATCCGGCCATCGTCGGCACGACCGCGACGAGCTACCTGCCTCCGTTCGAAGAGACCTTCGGTGGCGGCAATGGCGGCAAGAACGATCCGGGCGTGTCGTGCTTCGGTATCGGTCTGCAGTACTTCGACCGCGAAGAACAGCAGCCGGTCGGTGGAATCGTGTTCTCGCCGCCGCCGGTCACGGGTGGCAGCTACCTGTGCTACGAAGCGCAGTCGATCACGTTCAACCAGAACGACGTGGAACCGGGCGTTGAGTCCGCTGTCCTCGGTTCGCTGCTGGCTTCGAACGTGTCGACGAGCTACGACGCGGGCTGGTTGGATCTGAGCTTCACCGACGCCCAGGAAGCACTGCGTCCTTCGACTGAAGGCAATGTGTTCCGCGGCTTGCCGGTTACTGGCTTCCTGGTCACCAACTACGTCAACTCGCATGCGGCGCCTGGCATCCTGGGTAACTACTCGGGTCTGTATCGCCACCGCTTCTCGCGTACCGTTACGTCGGCTGCAGCCGGCACGTGATGTAAGTTGAAATTTCCGCACTGCGGAGAAGAAGGGGCCCGGTTTCGGGCCCCTTTTTTTATGGCCACGGATGGCCGGTATGCCGGGCCTCTCTCGGCCATCCGGGGCACCTGGATTCCTCCCCGGCGAAATGCAGGGGCACTTTTCCGGCGATGGCTATGGATGGCCAGTAGGCGGGGCCTCTCTCGGCCATCCATGGTCTCTGAGCTCCTGCCCGGCGAAATTGCAAGCATTTTTCGGCGCCGCTTGCAGAACCATGATCGGCGTCAAGGAGTCTTGCGCGGTGTGGGCGGATAATTGGAATGCTGTAGTGTCATTTCGGCATCTTCCATGACCAACGGCGCATCGAGCCACGTGAGGGGTTTGATTGTCGCTTAACTTCGAACTAGCAAGACCTTAAACTTGTTTCACATATCATTACTCGGTTTACGGCGTGGGAATTCTGCAAATGAGTCAATACCGTTACATCCTGTTTTCGCTCCTGTTCGCCGGCATGACCTGCGCGCAGGCCCAGCCGATTGTGAAGATCAACCCTGGAGCCACGGAGTGCGATGTCCAGGCCAATCCGGGCGATCCGATTTTTCAGCTTGATGCAACGGGCAACGTCATAGTCACCGGTACAATTGGCGGCACGGGTTGCAGCATTGGTGGAGGTGGTGGCGGTAGCACGCCGACGTTCGGCTTCAACCCGCCGGCAGCACCCCTGAAGATCAACGGCGGCTCCGCGTCGATTGCCGCGGGTTCCACTACGAGCGTACCGTTCACGTATCAGGCGTATAACGCCAGCAGCTGTACCGTAGGACAGCCGACTACCACGGGCTCATGCCCGGCGATCACGGCGACCAACGGCGGATGTACAGGTTCAGGCCCACAGCTCGGCTGCTCGCCTAGCGCTTCGGCCGCCCTGTCGATTCCCGCCTCCGTCAGCGCCTCATGCAGCTATACAGTTACCGCAAACTGCTCTGGCGTCACCAGCTCGGCAGTGCTTACTGTCACAACGACAACCAGCGGCGGCGGAAGTTTCGGCACGCCGCCGACAGCATGCGCCAACGTAAATGGCCTCGGCCTGACCTGGCAGAGGTCGGCGATGTGGACATGGCAGGCGGGCTTGACCAAGACGAATGTGCCGGATGCGACCGACTATCGAAATTTCTACAGCGGTCCCGTCGGGACCGGTCAGCTGCCTTGGCCGTCTGCGTCATCGGGTGCCAAGCCGGTGATCGACATCGCAGCCAATCAATACCTGGCCCTCGGATTTGTCGTGCCGGCGGGAACGAGCCTCAGCATTGCGCCGTTCTATTTCAACGTCAATTCTGTTTCGCAGCCGGTCGCGATCACGATCAGCGAATGTCCGGGTGATTTCGGTCAGCAGGGCACGCATATCACCAGCGCGTCGTGCAAGTCCGATCGGACCGGCAGCGGCGGCCTGCAGACGTACCTCGGTACTGCCGCCGGCACGTGTCATCTCAACCCGGGCAGCACCTACTACCTCAACATGCTCGATTCGGCCTTGCCAGCGGCAGGAGCCACGACTGCCCCGCCTACCGCGTGCACAAACGGAACCTGCAGCGCCCAGATTGAAATAACGTACTGAGCGTTGCACGCAACGTAAGCACGCAGCGATAATCGCGCCACCGCCTGGTGGCGCGATTACTTTTTTCGAGACACAAAATGATTCGATTCCTTCGGCTCGCCTTCGGCGTAGCCATGACCATCGTCGGCGCGAATTTCGCGCATGCGCAGGCAGCGAGTGACGCAAACACCGTTGTCGCTTCGCGCGGCGGGGTCAATGTGACTCTGGGCGATGTCGATGAATACCTGCAGCACGTGCCCCCGGACAAACGCGCAGGAATGATGGACAGCCCCAAGCGCATCGAGGCCGTGCTGCTCAACATGCTGCTCAACGAGCAACTGGCCAAACAGGCCGAGCAGATGCAACTCGATCGGGATCCCGAGGCGAAGGGCAAGACCGGCTGGGCGAGGGTCGAGGTTCTCTCGCGCCTGCGCATGAAGCAGTTCATGAAGGACATCAAGCTTCCTGATTTCGAGGCTCTGGCCAAGGAGGAATACATCGGCCACAAGGCCAAGTATTCGACCCCGGGTCCGGTCGAAGTCCAGCGCATCCTGATCAGCACGAAGGGCAAGGACAGCGACGAGGTGTGGAAACATGCCGACGCCGTGCGCAAGGAGGCGTTGGCCGCGCCCGATCAATTCGACGCACTCGTGGCGAAGTACTCCGAAGATCCCGACAAGGCCGAAACGCACGGGATCATCAAGGACGCCTACCAGCACAAGTCCGACAAGCTCTTCATGACCGCCGTCGTGCCGTTGCAGAAGCCCGGCGACATCTCCGCCGTGTGCCTCGCGACCGATGGGTACCAGATCGTCAAGCTCGTCAGCATGGCGCCGGCGACGGCCCAGCCGTTCGCGGACGTGCACGACCAGATCGTCAAGGAGCTGAAGGAAAATTTCATCAGCAGCCAGCGCAGCAACTTCGTCGACGGCTTGAACAGCGAGAAGCTCGACGCCAACCCCGAGGTCGTCGCTTCCCTGCGCACGCGCTATCAGCCGAAATTCCCGCAGCCGCCCGCCGCGCAGGCCGATCCGGCTCACCCCGCGCCCTGACCTGTCGCGCGGGTTCCGCGGCTCTTCCGGCGGCCCGCAAGGCACCGGGCCGCGACGGGCGTCCCGGCGCTTTTCTGCGATAATTGAAGGTCGACCCGCATTGCCAAGGCAATATGCCGACCAGCCCCGCCCTCAACCTGGCGCTGCACTTCATCAACCGCGAACTGCGCAGCCGTTACCTCGGCAGCCTGAGCGGCGGCGTGTGGGCGCTCGCGCAGCCGCTGATCCAGCTCGCGGTGTATGGCGCCGTATTCGTCTACGTGTTCAAGGCTTCGGGTCCGGCCGGCGGCGTCGGTTTCGTGCCATTCCTCGCCCTTGGCCTGTGGCCGTGGAATGCGTTCGCCGAAGCGCTGATGCGCGGCACGACCGCAATCCCGGACAACGCCGGCCTGATTGGCAAGGTGGCGCTGCCGCGTGAAGTGCTGGTCGTCGCGGCCGTCAGCTCCAGTTTCCTGCTGCACGGCGTCGGCTACTGCGCCATCTGCATCGCATTGTGGCTGTGGGGCGTGCCGATCCATCTGCTCGCCCTGCCGCTTGCGTTTTTGACCTACCTGCAACTGTTCGTGCTCGCGCTCGGGTTCGCGTTGATGTTCGCGGCGATCCAGGTCTTCGTGCGCGACCTTTCGCAGGTCCTCGTGCAGATCCTGCAGCTATGGATGTTCGCCACGCCGATATTCTATGCGCGCGAATTCCTGCCCGAACGCTTTCGCGGGTGGCTGGATTTCAATCCCGTGACGCACTACGTCGAGACTTTCCGCGCGATCCTGCTCGATACGGGACCGGTCGGCTTGCTCGATCAGGGTGTCTCGCTGCTCGTCGCGATCGTCGCGCTGGCAATCGGATTCGGCGTGTTCCGCCGCCTGTCGCCGCGCTTCGAGGACTTCCTGTGAGCAGCGACGTTCTGGTCACCGCGCGCGGGCTCGGCAAGGCGTATCCGCAGGTGTTCCGTCCGCGCGACCGCCTGCGCGCCCTCGGCCGCCTGTTGATCGGCGCCCGCGACGTCGACGCGATCGCGGTGCTGCGCGATATCGACCTGGAAGTGCAGCGTGGCGAATCGCTCGGACTGATCGGCGAAAACGGCGCCGGCAAGTCGACGCTGCTGAAGCTGCTGACCGGCGTGCTGACGCCGAGCAGCGGCAGCGTGACGACTCACGGCAGCGTCGGCGCGCTGCTCGAGCTCGGCGCCGGCTTCCATCCCGAGTACAGCGGCCGCGACAACATCGCGATGTCGGCGGCGTTGTATGGCCTGACCGCGAGCGACCTGCGCGAGCGGCTCGATGCGATCATCGAATTCGCCGACATCGGCCGCTACATCGACGAGCCGGTCAAGCACTACTCGTCCGGCATGGTCGTGCGCCTCGGCTTCGCGATCGTCGCGGCGCTCAAGCCCGACCTGCTGATCACCGACGAGGTGCTGGCGGTCGGCGACGAATCGTTCCAGAAGAAGTGCGTGCGCTGGATGGAGGACTATCTCGGCGGCGGCGGCACGCTGATCCTGGTTTCGCACAGCATGTATCACATCCAGAAATTGTGCCGCCACGCCTGCTGGCTCAAGCAAGGCGCGATCGCCGCCTACGGCGACGTGTTCGACGTCACGCAGGCGTACCTGGCATACCACGAACGCAAGATGGTGGCGCCGACGCCAGGGCGCGATACCGTCGCCAACCGGGGCCTCGAATTCCATCTGCTCGATCTGACGCTGAACGACCTTGCGCAGGATACGCCGATACTTCTCGACCAGGGCTCCCGCCTGCGCGTGCGTGCGCGCGTGCATTCGCGCGACGGCCGCGTGCCGGTGATCATCTTCGGCATCGCGCGCGCCGACGGCACGCCGGTGTACGGCGTCAGCACGGAAATGGACGGCGTTGCGCCGTGGGCCGAGAGCGCCAACTGCTATGTGGCTGAACTCGAATTTTCCGAACTGGCGTTGTTGCCGGGCTCGTACAACGTCAAGGCGCATCCGCTGGACTCGGAGGGCGTGCGGCTGTTCGACACGATCGAACATCCGCTGACCGTGCGCGGGCAGTCGCGCGAGTTCGGCGTCGTCCGGCTCGCGCATACCTGGCGAACCGCGGCGCCGGTCGTGGACGCCGCGCCGCGCAGCGCAATGGGGACATCCGCGTGACGCATCCCACGTCGATCGCCAAAGACGCCGTCGCCGGCCCGCCGCTGGAGTTCACCGGCGAGCGCTTCACGCCGGAATGCGTGCGCGAGATCTGGCAGGAACACTGGCACCGCTATGTGTTCGCGCGCGCCTTCGCGCCGGGCCGGCGCGTGCTCGACGCGGCCTGCGGCGAAGGTTATGGCAGCGCGATGCTCGCGACGCGGGCGGCCAGCGTTCTCGGCGTGGACATAGCGGATGCGGCCGTCTCGCACGCGCGCAAGCGCTATGCGCAGCACGCGAACCTGCGCTTCGAACAGGGCGACTGCACCGCGCTGAGCTGCGCCGACGCACAGTTCGACCTGATCGTTTCTTTCGAGACGCTCGAGCACGTCGCCGCGCAGGAAGCATTGATCGCGGGTTTCGCGCGCACTCTCGCGCCGGAAGGCCTGCTGATCGTATCGTCGCCGGACAAGCGCACGTACAGCGAAAAGAGCGGGTTCCGCAACGAGTTCCACGTGCGTGAACTGTATCGCGACGAATTGCTCGCGTTGCTGCGGCCGCATTTTCCGTTCGTGCGCCTGTATGCGCAGAAACTGCTGTTCCAGTCGGCGATCTGGGCGCTCGATG
>DATIEJ010000398.1:0-21521 GCA_035455825.1 Rhodanobacteraceae bacterium
GGTCGGGGCATTTATCGACGTTCACAGAGACCCGACCCTCACCCCTGCCCCTCTCCCGATGGGAGAGGGGTTCAGAGCGTTCCGACAGGAAAAGGGTTTATTACTTACATTGCCGCCGGCAGCGTGAACAAACAGCTTGTCAATCTTCGCTGGCCCCATGCCCGGCATCGGGGTCGTCGAGAAAATCCGATCCGGCGGCTTCGGCATCCTCGCCGGCGTGGTCGGCTTCGGCAGCCGGCGCACCGCGCTCGCTGCGTTCCACCTGTTTCTGCCAGCGCGTCTTGATCGGATTGGCCGACTCGGCCGACTCCGCGGCGAGAACGAGCGAGGTCTTGGTGGCGTCGGGCAGATCCGCCCAGTGGCAATTCTCGATCGCGCCGGCCAGCGCGTAGAGCAGGTTCAGGCTCGGGCGGAAACCGGCGCGCTTGACCTTCATGAAGGCCTCGACCGGACCGAGCCGCTGCAGGTCTTCCTGCGTGCGCACGCCGACCTGGCGCAGCCAGGCCGCGGACTTCGGTCCGACGTTGCGGATCTTGTTGCTGTCGTCTTTGGCCGCCATCTTCGAATCTCTCCATTCGCGCGTCAGGCCGCGCGCAGCGAATCCACGAATATGCCAGCAAGCCGTTCCATCCCGGCCCGATCGGCATCGTCGAAGCGCGCGAGGCGCGGACTGTCGACATCCCATACGCCGATCAGGCGCTCGCCGTCATACAGCGGCACGACGACTTCGGAGCGCGAGGCCGAATCGCACGGGATATGGCCCGGAAACGCGTCGACATCGGCAACGACCTGGGTCTGCCGCGTGGTCGCCGCGGTGCCGCAGACGCCCTTGCCGAGCGCGATGCGCACGCAGGCCGGTTTGCCCTGGAATGGCCCGACGACGAGTTCGTCGCCATCGTAGAAATAGAAGCCGGCCCAGTTCAGATCCGGCAGCGCGTGGTAGACGAGCGCTGCAAAGTTTGCCGCATTGGCAATGCGGTCGCGCTCGCCATGCAACAGGCCGCGCGCCTGCTCGGCCAGTTCGTCGTACAACTCGGACTTGGTGGTGGCGTGGATCGGTGCAGCGTTGAACATCGTGCTTTCCGCTGGCGGACTTGCGCATATTCTAGCCGGTAGCTTCGCGCTTTGTCGGGCCTTATGCTGGCACCATCTCCCGATGCCGGTTTCGCAATGACTGTATCCCGTTCCGATCCGGCCGGCCGCCTGCGCATCGGCCACGGCCCATCAGCGCGACGCGACGGAATCGTCGCTGCCGCGCTGGCGTCGCGGCGCGCTTTCGCATGAGCCACGGCGTGTTTGTCACAGGCACCGACACCGGCATCGGCAAGACGGTCGTTTCCGCGGCGCTGCTCGCCGCGTTGAACCGAGCCGGCAGCCGCGGCATCGGCATGAAACCGGTTGCCAGCGGCTGTCGGCAAACCGCCCACGGCTGGCGCAACGACGATGCGCTGGCGCTCATGGCCCATGGCGCCAGCGTGGCCGACTACGCGCAGGTCAATCCGTACGCCTTTGCCGAGCCAATCGCGCCGCACCTGGCCGCGCGCGCGGCTGGCGTCGAAGTCCGCCTCGATCCGATCCTTGCCGCATTTGCCGCATTGTCCACAAATGCAGACTGCCTGGTCGTGGAAGGCGTCGGAGGCTGGGCCGTGCCGTTGTCGCCGACCCTGATGCAGGTGGATCTGGTGCGCGCTCTGGAACTGCCGGTCATCCTCGTCGTCGGGCTGCGCCTGGGCTGCATCAACCACGCGCTGCTGAGCGCGCGCGCGATCGCGGCCGACGGCTGCCGCCTGATCGGCTGGATCGGCAATCGGATCGATCCGGATATGGCGCACGCGGAGGACAACCTGGCAACGCTGCGCGAGCGGTTGCCCGCGCCGTGCTTCGGAGTGCTGCCGTTTGCTGCGCAGCCGGATCCGCCCGGGTTTGCGGATCACCTGGGTGCGGCGGTCGAGGCTGTTGCAGGACTCGTGAGCCGCTAACCGGAAAGCGGAGCGACGGCACGCCCGACCGCGCGACGCGCTCTTGATCTCCGGCTATCGGCTACCGGCTCCCCGCTAACGGCTACTGCTTCTACGGCTTCGGCCGCATATCGGCCGGCGCCTTGACCGGATCGGCCTGACGCGGAGCGAGCACCGGCGGGTTGGCCTGCACTTTCTGCATGATCTCGGCGATCGCGCGGTCGAGTTGCGGGTCCTTGCCGTGAATCGTCGAGAACACGTCGTTGTCGACTTCGATGTCGGGACTCACGCCCTCGCCTTCGACGTGGTACTTGCCCTGCAGGTCGGCGATCGCGACGAACTCGGGCACCTCGACGTTGCCGCCGTCGATGACCGGACCGTAGTCGCTGATGCCGACGACGCCGCCCCAGGTGCGCTTGCCGATCGTCGGACCGAGCTGCGCCTTCTTGAACATGTAGGCGAAGATGTCGCCGTCCGACGCGGTCGATTCGCTGATCAGCGCGGCCATGTAGCCGTAGAACGCGGTCGGCGGATAGGTGCCGGTCTCGCTCGCGTTGCGGTCGAAGTTCAGGCCGAGCACCTTGCGCTGCAGGCGCTCGATGATCATGTTCGACACGTTGCCGCCACCATTGTCGCGCGCATCGATGACCAGGCCCTGCTTGCGGATCTGCGGATAGAACCACTTGATGAACTCGCGGATGCCGTCGCCGCCCATGTCCGGGATGTAGACGTAGCCGAGCTTGCCGCCGGATTTTTCCTCGACGTAGCGGCGGTTGTGCTCGACCCAGGCGTAGTACTTCAGGTCGCTCTCGCTCGTGATCGGCTTGACCAGCACGTTGCGCGCGCCGCTGCCGTCGGCTTTCGCGCCGACGCGCAGCTCGACCGGCTGGCCCGAGGCGATCTGCAGCAGTCGATACGGGTTGTCGCTCGCGCGCAGTTCCTGGCCGTTGACCGCCAGGATGTAATCGCCGGGGCGTACGTTGATGCCGACCTCGGTCAGCGGCGAGCGGTAACGCTCCTCGTCGTTCTCGCCCGGCATGATGCTGGCGATGCGGTAGCGGCCGGCAGCCTTGTCGAGTTCGAAGCGCGCGCCGAGCAAACCGACGTTCGGCTTCTTCGGCAGTTTCAGATCGCCGCCGCTCACGTACGAATGCGAGTTGCTCAATTCGCCGACCATCTGGCCGAGCAGGTAGTTCAGGTCGGAGCGGTCGCCGACCTCCTTGAGCTGCGGCTCGTACTTCGCGCGCAGCGCCTTCCAGTCGTAGCCATTCATGTTGGCGGCGTAGAAGTAATCGCGGTAGCGGCGCCAGACTTCGCGGAAGATCTCGCCGAATTCCTGGCGCGGGTCGCGCGTCATCTCCAGGCCGGACGTGCCGACCGTCTTGGCGTTCTTGCCGTCGCCGTCGACGTCATAGACCTTGAATGTGCTGCCGTTCTGCACCATCAGCTTTTCGCCGTCGGCGGACAGGGCGGCATTTTCCACATCTTCGACCAGCGTCTTGTCCTTGCGGTCCTTGAGGTTGAACACGTGGACCTGCGGCTTGAAGCGGCCGTCGCGGCCGTAATAGAAACCGTCGGACAGCGTGTAGATCAAGGCCTTTTCGCTCGCCGCGAGCGTGGAAATGTTGTCGGCCTCGATCGGCACCCGGGTCACGCGCGAGGCAAGGCCATCGAAGTCGATGCGCTCGACGACGGTCTTGTCTTTCTTCGCCTTGTCGTCCTTGTCCTTGCCCTTGTCGGCGTCGTCGCCGTCTTCCTTGACCTTCGGCTCGTCGTTCTGCACCGGGAACGGATTCGGGCCGTCCTTCTGCAAGGTCAGCGCGTACACGCCGACGTTGCGGTTCGCGGCGAAATTGAATTCGACCGCGCTGATCTGCGGCGCCCATTCGCGCGCGCCGAGGAAGTACAGGAACTTGCCGTCCGGCGAGAACGCCGGCCCGGCCTCGTTGAATATCGGGTCGGTCACGCGCTCGCTCTTGCCGGTCGCCACGCTCCAGATGAAGACCGAGCTCTGCGCATTGGCTTCGTTGAGCGTGTAGGCGAGATAGCCGCCCTTGGCCGACCAGGCGTAGTCGCGCTGCAGTCCGAATGGGTCCTTGGCAATCTCGCTGACCTTGCCGCCAGCCACGTCGACGACCTGCACGCGATTGGCGCTGTCGCTGAAGGCGACGTGCTTGCCGTCGGCCGCCCAGCGCAGCGCATACAGCCGGCCGAGCACGTCGTGCGTGAGCTGGCGCGCCGCTCCATCGCCGTCGGCGTCGCGCACCCACACCGCTTCTTCGCCGCTGGCGTCGGAAACGTAGGCGATGCGCTTGCCGTCCGGCGACCACGCCGCCTCGCGTTCATGCGCGTCGGAGGTGTGCGTCAGGTTGCGCGTGATGCCCTTGTCGACCGGCGCACTGAACAGGTCGCCGCGCGCGGTGAACACCGCGCGTTCGCCGTGCGGGCTCAGGCCGAACTGCTCGACCTTGTCGGCCACGGCCACGTGCTCGGGGCGCGTGTGCACGCCATCGGTCGGCACGTCGATGACGAGGGCGCGATCGGCGTTCGCCGCCGTGTCGAACACACGCAGCGCGCCGCCGAGTTCATAGACGATATGACCGGCGCGGTCGCCGCTGGCCCAGCGCACGTCGAAGTTGCGGTGCTTCGTCACCTGCGTCGTCTGGCCGCCGGCGACGTCGTAGCGATACAGGTTCAGCACGTCGTCGCGGTCGGACACGAAGTAGATCGCGTTGCCGACCCAGACCGGATCGCGATCCGTGCGCGGATTGTTCGTGATGTTGCGGCCCTGCTGCGTGGTCATGTCGAAGATGTAGAGATCCTGCGCCCAGCCGCCCTGGTAGCGGTTCCAGGTGCGGAAATCGCGGAACAGCGGCGAGTAGACCAGCTGCTTGCCGTCCGGCGAGAATTCGCCGACGCCGGCCAGCGGCATCGGCAGCGCTTCGGGCAGGCCGCCTTCCCTGGCCACCGTGAACAGGCGCGGCTGCCCCAGTGCGAACGAGTCGATGTAGGAACGGAACAGGATGCGCGAACCGTCCGGCGTCCAGCCGTAGACCTGATTGTCGAAACCCCAGCGTTGCGGCAGCGGACCGAGCGCCGGGTAGAACGTCAGCTGCGTCGGCACGCCGCCGGTGGTCGGCATGACGTAGACCTGATCCTCGCCGCTGTATTCGCCGGTGAACGCGATCTGCGAGCAATCCGGCGAGAACTTCGCCGATTGCTGCAGACCCGGGCCAGCGGTCAGCCGGATCGCGGTTCCGCCCTGGGCCGACACCGTCCACAGATCGCCGCCGTAGGTGAAGACGACGCGGTCGTTGCAGATGTCGGGAAAGCGCAGCAGCCGCGTTTCGGCGCCGGCGGACTGCGCGGCAAGCGAAACGGCGAGCGCGGCAAACCAGCACAGCGAGCGGTAATGGGCGTGCATTGGGCAGAATTCCTGAACGTAAAATGACCGCGGATTCTACGGGAGCGCTGCGACGATCAGCAGGGCGTAAAGTCATGCCTCCGGCGCGCCTGTGCTCTGCTAGACTGCGCGCCCCGCGGGAGAGGTCAAGGCATGGCTGCTGGCGCGCAACGGTTTTATCTCGGCATCGACGACTTGGGTCGCGCGCGCGGCCCAGTCGATGCGCTGTCGTTCCACGGCGATTCGCCGGACAGCCTGGCGACCGAACTGCAGGCGGCCTTGCGCGAGCCCGGCCTGTTCGAGCGCTGGCGCGCGATGCAGGAAGATCCCGATGCGGTCGACCCCGGCCTGGGCGCGACCGATCCAGCGGCGACGGTGACGGCCAGGCAGTCGGATCTGCATGTCGATCTCGTCGTCACGACGCGCCTGCCTCATTCGCTGCTCAAGCACCGGTTGAGCCTGCTCGTCGGCGCGCACTGGACGCTGCGCGACGTCAAATCGGCCTGATCCGGTCGTTCGGCCCGATGTCGGCGTGGTGTCGTCCGGATCGTCTTCTTCGCGCCAGCGAATTTCCGTTTATTGTACTTGTATACAAAGTGGAGTGTTTAGAATGTTCCGAACCCGCCTGCTGCTGGTCGCCATGACCGCCGCTATCACGACCCTTTCCGCCGGCGCGGAATCGCCGAAGGCGCCCGAAGCGGCGGGCAAGCCGGCGACCGCAGCCAATCCGCTGCTCGCGGCGAGCCCGCTGCAGTACCAGGCGCCGCCGTTCGACAGGATTGCCGATGCCGATTTCCAGCCGGCGATCGAGGAAGGCATGAAGCAGCACATCGCCGAGATCGAGAAGATCGCCAACCAGGCCGACGCGCCGACGTTCGCCAATACGATCGAGGCGATGGAGCGTTCCGGCGCGCTGCTGACGCGCTCGGCCAAGATATTCTTCGCCCTGGTCCAGGCCAACACGAATCCGACGCTGCAGAAAGCCCAGGTCGAACTGGCGCCGAAGCTCGCCGCGCACCAGGATGCGATCTACCTCAATGCCAAGCTGCTCGCGCGCATCAACGCGATCTACGACCAGCGCGACAAGCTCGACCCCGCCGACAAGTTCCTGACCGAGCGCTACCACCGCAACTTCGTCCGCGCCGGCGCCCTGCTGTCCGATGCCGACAAGACCACGCTGCGCGCGCTGAACTCGGAGGAATCGCAGCTGCAGACCGCCTTCCAGAACAAGGTCCTCGGCGGGACGAAGGATGGCGCACTGACCACGAAGGACAAGAGCGACCTGGCAGGCATGTCCGACGGCGAGATCGCCGCGGCCGCCGCGGCGGCCAAGGAACGCAACCTCGACAACACCTGGCTGATAACGCTGCAGAACACGACGCAGCAGCCCGCGCAGGTCGAACTGACCAACCGCGCGGCGCGCGAAAAGCTGTTCAGGGCGTCGACCGAGCGCACCGAGCACGGCGACGCCAACGACACGCGCGAGACCGTGGTCCGGCTCGCGCAACTGCGCGCGCAGAAAGCCAAGCTGCTCGGCTACCCGACCTACTCGGCCTACAGCCTGGCCGACCAGATGGCCAAGACGCCCGATAACGCGATCAAGCTGATGACCGACATGGTGCCGGCGTCGGTCGAGAAGGCCAAGAGCGAAGCGGCCGGCATGCAGGCGCTGGCCGCGAAAGACCAGAAGGATTTCAAGCTCGAGCCGTGGGACTGGCAGTTCTACGCCGAGAAGGTCAAGCAGACCCAGTACAAGCTCGATGAAAGCCAGATCAAGCAATATTTCCTGCTCGATCGCGTCCTGCAGGACGGCGTGTTCTTTGCCGCGAACAAGCTCTACGGCATCACGTTCAAGGAGCGTCACGACCTTCCGGTCTACCAGCCGGACGTGCGCGTGTTCGAAGTGTTCGATGCCGACGGCAAGTCGCTGGCGTTGTGGTATGCCGATTACTTCAAGCGCGACAACAAGTCCGGCGGCGCCTGGGAAGACAACTTCGTGCAGCAGTCGGCGCTGCTCGGCACGCACACGGTCGCCTTCAACGTCTGCAACTTCACCAAGCCGGCAGCCGGCCAGCCTGCGCTGATTTCATACGACGACGTGATCGCGATGTTCCACGAATTCGGCCACGCGCTGCACGATATTTTCTCGAACACGAAATATCCGACCCTGTCCGGCACGAGCACGACGCGCGACTTCGTCGAGTTTCCGTCGAGCTTCAACGAGCACTGGGCCGACGAGCCGAGCGTGTTCGCCAACTACGCCAGGCATTACAAAACCGGCGAGCCGATGCCGGCCGAGCTGCTCGAAAAGATCAAGGAAGCCGGCACCTACGGGCAGGGCTTCGCGACGACCGAATACCTTTCCGCCGCGCTGCTCGACCAGGCCTGGCACACGCAGGTCGTCGACGCGCCGAAGCAGGACGTCGACAAGTTCGAGGCGGCGGCGCTCAAGCACTTCCACATCGACTATGCGCTGGTGCCGCCGCGCTATCGCACGAGCTACTTCGCGCACATCTGGGGCGGCGGCTATTCGGCCGGCTACTACGCCTACCTGTGGAGCGCGGTGCTGCGCGACGACGCCTACTACTGGTTCAAGGAACACGGCGGCATGACGCGCGAAAACGGCCAGCGCTTCCGCGACATGGTGCTCTCGCGCGGCGGCACGGAAGACATGGACGCGATGTACCGCGCGTTCCGCGGCCGCGATCCGAGCGTCGAAGCGCTGCTCGAAACACGCGGCCTCAAGGCGCCCAAGTCGGACAGCAAGGCGGGCGGCTGAGGGAGCGTGAGGCCGCGCGCGCCGTAGGGTGGGCCTTGGCCCACCGCTTTGGCTCTTACGACAAAGAGGAAGGAGGTGGGCCAAGGCCCACCCTGCGTCTGCGGCGATCCCGGGACGTAATTCGCAGCGTCAATAGCACGCGTAGGATGGGTTGAGCGCAGCGATACCCATCGCACGTATGCAGGAATGTTGGGTATCGCTGCGCTCAACCCAACCTACGTGTTGGCCTCACGAGCTTGCGCAGCAAGCGACCTTACGAGGCCGCAAAGCAGCCGGCCTAACACATCAATAAGCGTACTCGCGGAACACCCGATCGATATCGCCGTTCCACTCATTGTGGAAAAGTTCCAATTTGCGCTCGGCCGGAGTCTGGTTGGCCTGGGCGAACTCGACCATCGGCTCGAGGAACACGGCCTCGCTCGCTCCAGTCTTGTTGAGCCGGTTGCGGCGCGCCAGGCCATGCCCGGCAATTTCCAGCGCACGCTCGGCCAGGTCGCGCACCGTGCCGTTGCGGAACGGCAGCTTGAGTGCGTGCTTCGGCACGCCGTCGCGCAGCGCGTTGCGCTCGGCCATGCTGAAATCCTTGACCAGGTCCCAGGCCGCGTCGAGCGCGGTGCTGTCGTAGAGCAGGCCGGTCCACAGCGCCGGCAGCGCGCACAGGCGGTTCCACGGGCCGCCGTCGGCGCCGCGCATCTCCAGGTACTTCTTCAGCCGCACTTCGGGGAACGCCGTGGTCGTGTGGTCGGCCCAGTCCTTCAGCGTCGGCAGCGCGCCGGGCAATCCCGGCAATTTGCCGGCGAGGAAATCGCGGAACGACTGGCCGGCCAGGTCGATGTAGGTGCCGTCGCGGTAGCTGAAGTACATCGGCACGTCGAGCAGGTAGTCGACCCAGCGCTCGAAGCCGAATCCGTCGTCGAAAACAAAGTCGAGCATGCCGGTGCGGTCCGGATCGGTGTCGGTCCAGATGTGCGAGCGGTAGCTCAGATAACCGTTCGGCTGGCCTTCGGTGAACGGCGAGTCGGCGAACAGCGCGGTTGCGATCGGCTGCAGCGCGAGCGCGACGCGGAACTTCTTCACCATGTCGGCTTCGTTGGCGAAGTCGAGGTTGACCTGCACCGTGCAGGTGCGCGTCATCATGTCCAGGCCAAGGTTGCCTTTCAGCGGCATGTAGCGGCGCATGATCGCGTAGCGGCCTTTCGGCATCCACGGCATTTCCTCGCGCTTCCATTTCGGCTGGAAGCCCATGCCAAGGAAACCCAGCTGCAGTTCGTCGGCGACCGTCTTGACCTCGCGCAGGTGTTTCATGACCTCGCAGCAGGTGTCGTGGATCGTGTCGACCTGGCCGCCGGACAGTTCGAGCTGGCCGGCCGGTTCGAGCGTGATCGACCCGTCGCCGCGCGTCAGCGCGATGACGTTGCCGTGTTCCTCGACCGGCGCCCAGCCGAAGCGCGTCATGCCATTGAGCAGCGCGCCGATGCCGCGCGGGCCTTCATAGGTCGGCGGACGCAAGTCGTCGAGACGGAAGCCGAACTTCTCGTGCTCGGTGCCAATTTTCCACTTTTCCACAGTGCGCGCGCCGGACGCGATGTACTCGACGAGCTGCGCGCGGCTCTCGATTGGTGTTTCCTTGACGGCACTGGGTCCGGACATGGGCGGCTCGCGGTGGGAAGATCGGTCGATGTGGGGTCTGCACGCGAATAAAAAAGAGGCCGGTTCCTATCCCTCCGGCGCAACCGGCGCGGCTGCATCGTGGACCAGCAAGCCATGCAGAATCTTGCGCGCCTCGTCGAGCCCGGTCTTGGCGAACGCGGAAAACAGCTGCGCCGTCGCCGGCCAGCCCTGCGCCTTGCATTCGCGTCGCACCGTGGCGAGCGCGCTGGCCGCTTCGTTGCGCGAGAGCTTGTCGGCCTTGGTCAGCAGCACGTGGCAGGCGAGGCCGATGTCGCGGCAGTAGGTCAGCATCTGCACGTCGAAATCCTTGAGCGGATGACGGCTGTCCATGATCAGGACGACGGCGCGCAAGGATTCGCGTTGCTTCATGTAGGCATCGATCGTGAGCCGCCAGTGCTCGCGCAGCTTCTCCGGCACCTTGGCGTAACCGTAGCCCGGCAGGTCGACGAGGCGGTGGCCCTCGTCGAGCGCGAAGACGACGAAATGCTGCGTGCGGCCCGGTGTCTTCGACGTGCGCGCCAGCCCGGTCTGGTCGCAGATCGCGTTGAGCGCGCTCGACTTGCCGGCGTTGGACCGGCCCGCGAACGCGATCTCGGCGCCGGCGTCGCGCGGCAGCTGGCGCAGTTCGGGGGCGCTCAGGGCGAATTGCGCGTTGCGGAACGGATTGACCTTCATTGTCGATGGCGTCGTCGTTTTCGGCTTGTCGTTTTCAGTTCGCCATGAGCGGGTTTGACCCTGCCCGGGGCGGCTGGGATAATTCGGCGCTTGCGCCGGGGCAGGCAGTTGCCGCCATGCCCGGATAGAACCCCTTGGAGTGCAGTGTATGAGTTTTCGGCTCGTGATGGCTGTGGTTGCGTTGCTCGGCGCTGGATCGTTGTCCGCGCAAGCGCCCGCGGACAAGCCCGCCGAGCCGGCCGCGGCCGCTCCGGCCGAAGCCAGTCCTGCGCACGGCTCGGCGATCAAGCCCGGCGACGCCAAGGCTGGCCAGGCCAAAGCCGCGACCTGCGCCGCCTGCCACGGCCTGGACGGCAATCCGGCATCGTCGCAATACCCGAAGCTGGCCGGGCAGCACGAAAACTACATCGCCCGCCAGATCGGCCTGTTCAAGACGCACAAGCGCGACAACGCGATCATGATGGGTTTCACCATGAACCTGAGCGACCAGGACATGCACGACATCGGCGCCTATTTCGCCAGCAAGTCGTCGCTGCCCGGCGTAGCCGACGCGAACCTGGTCGCGCGCGGCGAGCTGCTCTATCGCGGCGGCGATGCCAAGGCCGGCATACCTGCCTGCATGGCCTGCCATGGCGCCGACGGCCGCGGCAATCCCGGCGCCGGCTATCCGCAGCTCGGCGGCCAGTACGCCGACTACCTGACGCTCAAGCTCAAGGACTGGCACGACGGCAAGACCTGGGGCGACGACGATCGCGCCAAGATCATGCCGATCATCGCCAAACCCCTGGCCGACGCCGACATTGCCGCACTGGCAAGTTACATCGAGGGCCTGCATGCCGCCGATGCCGGCAGTGCGGCCACCGCAGCGAAATAGTTGACCGTTCCGGGAACCGCGGCACCGCGGCGCCGGTCTGAACCACTCGATGCCAGAATGCTGAGGGATTGCTCGTGCGCGTATTCGCTGTGCTGTTGGGAATGGTTTTTGCCGGGGTCGCCGTAGCGGCCACGCCTGCGCCGGCCGTGCCGTCGCCGTTCGTCGAAGGCACCGACTATTTCCTGATCGATCCGCCGCAGCGATCCGGCGTGGATGGCAAGATCGAAGTGACCGAGGCGTTCTCCTACGGTTGCCCGGCCTGCAATTTCGCCTATCCGTATTTCGACAAGATCCGCAAGGGCCTTCCGTCCAACGCCGTAATGACCTACGTCCCTGCTTCGTTCAAGCCGACTGAAGACTGGCCGATGTTCCAGCGCGCCTATCTCGCGGCGCAGGCGCTCGGCATCGCCGACAAGGCGCACAGCGCGATGTTCGACGCGATCTGGAAGGACAAGACGCTGGCGATCATGAATCCCGACGGCCGTTCGATCAAGAATCCGCTGCCGACGATTGAGGACGCGGCAAAGGTCTACGCGAAGTTCGGCGTCAAGGCCGAGGACTTCGTCGCCACCGCCAATTCGTTCGCGATCAGCACGAAGATGAAGCAGGCCGATGCCTGGATCCGCGCCACCGGGGTCGACGCCACGCCGACGATCATCGTCGCCGGCAAATATCGGCTCAGTTATCAGTCCGCCGGCGGCGACTGGGACAAGATGGGCCAGTTGATCAACTATCTTGTCCGCAAGGAAACGGTGGAACAAAAATGAGAAAAGCCTCGATGTTCAAGCGACTGCCAGGCGCGTTCGCGCTGCTCTTCAGCCTGCTGGCGACGGCAGCCTGCGCGGCTGATACGGCGCCGTCCGCCGCTGCGCGCCAGTGGGTGGCCGGCAGCGACTACCTCGTGCTCGACCCGCCGGTGGCGACGTCGACCGGCAACAAGATCGAAGTCGTCGAAGTGTTTTCCTACGCGTGCCCGCATTGCGCGCATTTCCAGACTTACGTCGATGAACTCAAGAGCAAGCTGCCGGCCAACGCGCAGTTCGTGCTCGTTCCGGCCGTATTCAATGCCGCATGGGAGCCGTTCGCGCGGGCCTTCTACACGGCGCAGGCCCTGGGTCTTCTGGACAAGACGCATCAGGCATTGTTCGATGCGCTGCATCGCGATCACTTGCCGATCGCGTCGATCGACGCGCTGGCGAAGTTCTACGCGGGCTACGGCGCCGACTCGGCCACGTTCCTGTCGACCGCCAGCTCGTTTGTCATCGACGCCAAGATCGCCCACGGCAACGACCTGGTCCGCGACTATCACGTCGAGGGCACGCCGACGCTGATCGTCAACGGCAAGTACCGCGTGGCCATGAACAGTGAGCGCAGCATCGGCCCGGCCGAAGCGATCAAGCTGACCTTGTACCTGGTGCAGCAGGAAGCGCAGGCCAAGGGCAAAGCCGGGAATTGAAACGCAGGGTGGGCCTCGGCCCACCGTTTCCGTCGACGCCAGAGCGCCGGTGGGCCAAGGCCCGCCCTGCGCGTGATTGCCGTTGCTTATCGCGGCGTTCGCTTGCAGGACGCGCGCCGCCACCGTAGGCTCGATGCATGACCGCGGCCGCGCGCAACGACCTCGCCGAGACGGCCGCTGCGCGGCCGCAATTGCAATTGCTGAGTTGCAACATCCTGGCCGGCGGCAGCGTGGGCCGCTACCGGCATTACGTCACGCAGAGCTGGAAGCAGGTGTTGCCGACGCGCAGCAAGCGCGGCAACCTCGACAAATTCGCCAAGCTGCTGTCCGAGTTCGACATGGTCGGCCTGCAGGAAGCCGACGCCGGCAGCCTGCGCTCGGGGTTCGTCAACCAGACGCAGTACCTGGCCGAGGCCGCCGAGTTTCCGTACTGGTCGCACCAGCCAAATCGCAAGGTGGCGCAATTCGCCGCCTCGAGCAACGGCCTGCTCACGCGCATCAAGCCGAAGGAGGTACTCGACTACCCGTTGCCGGGACGCATTCCCGGCCGCGGCGCGCTCTGGGTGCGTTTCGGCAGCGGCGATGCGGAGCTGGTGCTCGTCGTCGCGCATCTGTCGCTCGGGCCGGCCGCGCGCAAACGACAGCTGGCATTCATTGCCGAGCTCATTGGCAAACAGCGCCACGCGGTTCTGATGGGCGACCTCAATTGCTCGGCGCACGGCGAGGAACTCAAGGGTCTGTTCCGCCATACTTCGCTGGTTCCGCCGGTCAGACAGACACCCGCGACCTATCCAAGCTGGCAGCCGCGCCGAGCGATCGACCACATCCTGGCGACGACGAACATCTCGATCGAACAGCTGTGGACGCTGCCACACCCGGTCTCCGATCACTTGCCGCTCGCTGCGCGTCTGCGGCTGCCCGAGACGTTGCGCGATCTGCAAAAAACTTCAGCTACGAAGTGACCATTCGAGCGAGAGCGAAGAGTCAAGATTCACCACGAAGCACACGAAGCACACGAATAAGAGCGTACACAGGGAGGGCGGACCGCAACCAGGCGCTGCGAACTGTGGAAGCCTTGGCCTTCGTGTAAGCAGCAAATCGATCTTGCCTGGCTTTTCCTTCGTGTCCTTCGTGTCTTCGTGGTGAATCTCTTGATCTCATCTTTTTTTTTCGGAGATTTCAGGACCGCAAGATATTCACGAAACTCAAGCCTCGTAGCCGAATCGCTCCAGCATCGGTCGCAGAATCGGCAACACCGGCTCGAACGCCTCGCGGTACGCATGCCAGCGGTTCACCGCGTTGCGATTGACGCTCTGCGTGACTTGCACGTAGCTCGGCGTGCTGATGAAGCCCTTGCTGCGCGCATGTTGCGCGTAGTGCTTCAAAGGTTCGGCATCCTCGATGCCGAGGAAATCGGCGAGCCGCGCGACATGCTCGTCGAAGCGCTCGACGACCGACTCGTAACGCCACTCCAGCACGCGCGGCGCGAACACTTCGGCATTCGCGAACCATTGTTCGAAGACCTGCACGTAACCACGCGCCAGGCGCGGCAGCGTGGAACACAGGGTTGCGAACGAGGGCGAACGGAACGGCAGGAAGTAACAGCTCAGCAGCACGTCGCAGGGATGACGCAGGCACAGGATGATGCGCGCCTCGGGATACAGCCGCATGATCATCGGCAAGGCGAGCATGTTGAGCGGATTCTTGTCGACGAGGCGCTTGGCGCCGAGGTCGGGTACGACCTGTGCGACCAGGCCGTCGTAGACCTCGCGCAGCATGCCCGCTTCCTCGGCGGTCAGGTTCGCCAGGGCTGCAGGATATGGCTGGCCGGCTTGCTCCATGCGCTCGAGCAGGTCGTAGATGTAGGCGCGCTCGTCCATCGAGCGAAAATCCGGATGCGCGTCGAGCATCTGTTCGAGCAGGGTCGTGCCCGAGCGCGGAAAGCCGACCACGAACACCGGGCTTTGCTCGGCGCGCGGCGCCGGCAGCGCCGTCCAGCCGTCACGCTCGCGCCGGGAAACGCGCTGCTCGACCATCGGCAGTGACTGGGCGTTCGCGTCGACGAGTCGCGGCGCGACATAGCGAAGTGACTCGAGTTGCTCGGCGTGCGCCAGGCGAATGGCCGGCAATGCTTGCGCGGGAAGCTTGAGCTTGTCCAGCGCGGCGGCGAGACCAAACGCGGCGGCGGCGCGCTGCGCGGACGAATCGGCGCGGTCGAGCATCGCCTGCCACCAGCGCGCGGCGCCGGCATGGTCGCCGTGGCGCACGCACAGTTGCGCGCGTGCGTGCCAGATATCGTGATGCAACTCGCCCTGCGCATCGGATGACGACGCAATGCTGTCGAACGGAATCTTGGCGAGCTCCGCATCGGCCTGGTCGAGCTGGTTGCTGCGCTCGAACAACAGGCAGCGCTGCGCGGCAAGGCGCCACGCCGCGACCGAGTTGGAGTGCGCATCGCCCGGCAGGATGGCCTGATCGAGCACGGCGAAGGATCTCGCTTGCTCGCCGCGCGTGGACAGCACGTTGGCCAGCGCCAGCGCCTGGTCCAACGCTTGCGGTGGCCAGGGCGCGGAGCCTTGCAGCATCGCATCCTCGCCGGGCACGTCGCCGCAGGCATGACACGCCAACGCGCCTTGCAGGCGCGCGTCGACGTAGCCGGGCGCGAGTCGTACGGCTTCGAACTGGCACGCGCGCGCGTCCTGCCAGTGTTGCTGTTGCGCATGCAGCAAGCCGAGGTGATAGTGCAGTTGCGCCTCGTTCGGCGCGAGCGCGATGGCGCGCCCCAATGCGTGCTCGGCCGTATCGAATTCGCCGGCCTGCTGCGCCGTGATGCCGAGGTTGTTCCAGTATTCGGGTACGTCCGGCTTGAGCCGCACGAGTTGTCGCAGCGCCGCGGCGGCCTCGCGGTTGCGACGCAGGGAATGCAGCGCAAGCCCATACGCGAGCAGGGCTGTTTCATTGCTGTCACGCGCCCGTGCCGGCAGTTTCTCCACGAGCGCAACGACCTGCGCCATGTCCCCCGATTGGAAAGCCCGCGCGATGGACGCCGTAGTATGTTCGATCATGAAACCACTGTAGCCCATACGGCAAAAAGCGGGGACATGCCCCGCTTTTTGCCTTTCTTGACTGCGATTGCAGCGGCGATCAGAACTTCACGGTCACGCGACCCCAGTAGTAACGGCCCAGCGTGTCGTACGTTGCCGTATCGACGTTGTAGTTCGCGCCGTTCTGGTAAATGATCGGTGGCGTCTTGTTCGTGATGTTGTCGATGCCGATGTCGAACGAGGTCCGCCACTCCGGGATGTGGTAGCCGACCGTGGCCGC
Source organism: Rhodanobacteraceae bacterium (assembly GCA_035455825.1). Taxonomy (GTDB): domain Bacteria; phylum Pseudomonadota; class Gammaproteobacteria; order Xanthomonadales; family Rhodanobacteraceae; genus Rudaea. Next base: position 16,141 of record DATIEJ010000398.1, read on the forward strand.
ATGGTACGTGACGGAATTCCGCGGCAAATCACTGGAAACGCCCGGGGGCAGGTTGCCCGGGTCGATGTAGGCATTCACCAGGTCGAAGTGGTCGATGTAGCGTGTCTGCCACTGCGCCGACCAGTTGTCGAGATGCCAGTTCACGGTGAACAAAGCGCGCCACTTGGCCAGGTTGCCGTATTGCTGGGTATAGGTGCCGGCGTAGTCTGCGCTGGTTCCGCCCGGGATGCTCACCTTGTAGGTGCTCGTGTAGGCGCTGGCGAAGGACAGCATGAACTTGCCCGGCACGAAGAACTCCGGCAGCTTGTAAGCGAGATTGAAATCGACGCCGGTGGTGCTCAGCCTGCCGAGGTTGACCTCTGAGGTGGCGATGTAATAGATGCTGCCCGGCTCGACGCCCGTGGGGTAGCGCTGGATGAGGTGGCAGTACGGGCTGGTGTCGCTGCTGGCGCAATTGTCGAGCACCGTCTGCGCCGTCAATGGCGTGAGCAGGTCTTTCAGCATGATGTGCCAGAAGTCGAGCGAGCCGGACCAGCCTTCTGCCCACGACGGCGAGTAAACGAAGCCCCAATCGAACGATGTGCCATGTTCCGGACGCAGGTTCAGGCCGGCCACCGCGCCGCCTTCGTACAAGCCGGTGATCTGGCCGTAACCCGAGGGATTCCAGTTCACCGGCACGTACTGGCACAGCCCCTGGTGCGCAGCGAGGTAGCTCGCCGGCTGGTTGAGGCAGGGATCGGTGACCGTCGGATTGGTCGTCGTCGGACCGTCGAAGAGTTCATCCGGGTTCGGCGCGCGGAACACTTGCGAGGCGGTGCCGCGCACGAGCAGATCGTCGACCGGCCTCCATTCCATGGCGAGCTTCCAGTTGGTCCTCGCGCCGCTGACGTCGTAGTCGGACGTGCGCACGCCGACATCGAGGTTCAGCACCTTGGCGAACGGCGCGTCCGCCAGCAGCGGGAACAGCGCCTCGGCGAACAGTTCCTTCACGCTCGTGCTGCCGCTGCCCGGCGAACCGCAACCTTCGGCGAGAATGCCGCAGGTGAAGTTGCTCAGGTCGAGGATCGCGTCGCTGGTAACCCGATAGTCCATTTCCTCCTTGCGGTACAAGGCGCCCGCCGACATTTGCACCGTGCCGGCCGGCATGTCGAACAGTGCACCGGAGGCCGTGAATGATGCCTCCTTGCTGCTGTTCGTCTTGTGGTATTCCGGGTTGTCGGTGACGTTGATCGGCAGGGTTTCCTGGGCGAACGGGTTGCCGCCCGCATCGATCGCCGCCTGAAAACCCGCGATGTTGATTTCATGGAAGTTAGTCTGGTCACGGCTGGAATGACCGTAGTTGACGTTCAGGTCCCAGATCCAGGAGCTGGAGCCGAACACGCCCTTCAGGCCCGTGATGAATTCGATGTTGTTGGTTTCGAACGTGTGCAGGCGTGTGCCGGCGCCGGTCATGCGCAGGCGCAGGGAGCCGATCGGGTCTGTCGGAAGCGTCCCTGGCGGGCAGACCAGCGAGCAGAACGCGATGCCCCAGATGTTGTGCGGGTTGTCTTTCGGGATGTACCAGCCATCGCCTGGATTGGTCGGCGACGGGCCGTCCTGACCGGACGAATGGGTATGGTTGTAGAAGAAGTCGGCGTAGTAGGTCAGCGTGTCGGTGAGCTTGTAATTGCCGAGCACGAAGCCGTTCATGCGCTCCTGTGCGGTCTGGATGTAGTTGAACGCGTTGTAGTTGAATGCGTCCGTCGAACCGTGGTAGCAGCGGTAATCGCTGAAGCTGCTTCCATCGCCCGAACTTCTGATGACTCTGTTCGCGCTGCCGCAGCCGTATTGAGGCAGCAGCGGGCTGCCCGAAGGCAGAACGACGGTGCCCTGCGGAGTCTGGCTCGATCCCTGTCGGGACGGTCCGGAAGCGTACAGGTAGTACTGGTAGCTCGAGTAGTCGCGTGCGGTGGCGAGGACCGGGTTGTACTTGTTGTAGTTCAGGCCGCCAACAACATTGCCGCGCTCACCGACGTCACCGACGGTAAGCGAAATGCCGTGGCGGTGGCCGTCGCTCTCAGAGGAGATGCCTTCGTCGGCACTCACCTCGAGGCCTTTGAAATCCTTCCGGAATATGAAGTTGGCCACGCCACCGATCGCGTCCGAGCCGTAGGCCGTCGTGGCGCCCTGGGGGAGCACCTCGACGCGGTCGATCATGTTCTGGGCCAGCATGTTCATGTCGGGGTTGGCCAGACGATGGCCGTCGACGAGCATCAGCGTGCGGTTTTGGCCCATTCCGCGCAACGAGATGCGCGAAGCGCCGTCACCGCCTTCCAGCGTCGGACTGGCGACGCCGCCGCCGTTGCTGTTGTTCTGCGGGTTGGTCGCATTGCCGGAGAAGCTCGGCAGAGCCTGTATCACGTTGCCGAGGGTTGGATTGCCGTTGTTTTCCAGCGTTTGGCGGTCGAGCGTCACCACCGGGTTGGCGGTTTCGGTATCCACGCGGCGGAGCAGCGAGCCGGTGACGACGATCGTCTCGAGCGATTGGTTCTTCTGGTCGGCGTTGCTGTCGCCAGGCTGCGCCTGCCCCGTGCCCTCGGCGGCACCGGCGCTGAACGCACTCGATGCGAGTCCGACCGACAGGGCCACCCGCACGGCCAAAGACAAGGAATTTCGTTTGCTATGCATGATCACTCCCAATGATAGTGGTGGCACCAGTCTCTCGCTCAGCTGGAGTATTGCGCTCGGCATGCCGCTGAGGTCCGGGAAACGAGACGGATGCCTGCGTCCCCCTTGCGATCGTCCCCTGAACGGCTAGCGTAAATAATTTGTAAAGCATGTGTTACGAAGATTACATAAAGGCTGGGCGTTTGGCCATATCCATCACTCGATGCCCCCGGGGCGCCCGCAACGGCGCTGGCATCGGTTACACTATGGATGGCCTTCTCGCGTTCATGTGATGTCCATCCGCTTGTTTCTCCTGATGATTTTGGCCGCCACCCTGATGGCTGGCCGGGTCGCTGCCGCGACCGTGCCGAACCCGACCGAACTGACCCACCAGCGCGAGCAATTTCCGCTGGTCCTCGAAACCGCCCGGCACGGTCCGGACGACAGCTGGCGAAAACTCGCGGACGGGCTCGAAGACTACCCGCTGTATCCGTATCTCGAACTGGCGTCGCTGCAGCGGCGCATGGCGCAGCTCAAGCGGGCTGAAGTGGACAAATTCCTGAGCGCGTGGCCGGCCACGCTGCCGGCGCAGATGCTGCGTGATGCATTCCTGCTCGAACTGGCAAAGCGGTCGGACTGGAAAGACTTTCTGGCGCTCGTGCCCGCCGCGCCGCGCAGCAAGGAAATCCAGTGCGACGCGCTGCAGGCGCGCGTGGCGCTCGGCCAACCGGTCGATTTCAAACGCGATGTCGAACCGCTGTGGTTGTCGGCAACGGCGCTGCCCTCGGCATGCGACGCCATCGTCCGCTGGTCGAAGGACCACGGCAAGCTGACTGCCGAGTTGGTCTGGAATCGCATCGACCTGGCCGCGCGCGCCGGCAGCGGCGCGGTCGTCGCGTCGCTGGCGACGCTGCTCGAAGGCGCCGACCGCAATGCCGCCGAACGAGTCGCGCGCGCCGCGCAGGAACCGGCGAAACTGCTCACGGAGGCATCCGCCTGGACCGATGCGCCGCGCGCGCGCACCGCCATCGCGGTCGCATTCGAACGCCTGGCGCGCCATGACAGCGAAGCCGCCGAAACGCTGTGGGCCAAATTCGAAACCCAGTTCCGCTTCGATCCCGAACAGCGCGGCCGCATCCTGCGCGCGCTCGCCCTGTATCGCGCTACCAGCTACGCGCCGGACGCGATGGCGCGGCTCGATGCACTGCCTGCCGATCTTGCCGACGACAGCACGCGTGAGTGGCGTGTGCGCGTCGCGCTGTCGACGCAGGACTTCACCAGGACGCTCAAGGCGCTCGATGCGCTGTCGCCGGCGCAGCAGTCCGATCCGCGCTGGCGCTACCTGCGTGCGCGCGTGCTGGCCAAGCTCGATCGCGGCGGCGAGGCCAGCGCGGCATTCTCGACGCTCGCGCGCGAGGCGAATTTCCACGGTTTTCTAGCAGCCGACTGGCTCAAGCAGCCGTATGCGATCTGTCCGGTCGAGATCGCCGACGATCCGGCGCAGAGCGAAGCGATGCGCCGCCAGCCGGACCTGGCGCGCGCGTTCGAATTCTTCGCGCTCGACCGCCTGGCCGAAGCGCGGCGCGAATGGGACTTTGCGCTGCCGTCGCTGACGCCGGCCCAGCGCCGCGTCGCCGCCGAAGTCGCCAGCGAGCTGGGCTGGTGGGACCGCGCGGTGTATACACTTGGACAAGGCGACGATTTGCGCTTGTACAGTCTGCGCTTTCCGCTGGCGCGCCGCGACCAGATCATCCGCGCCGCACGCGCGGCCGACATCGATCCGTCGTGGGCCTACGCGATCATCCGCGCCGAAAGCGCATGGACCGCCGACGCGCATTCGAGCGCCGACGCCTGGGGCCTGATGCAACTGCTGCCAGGCACCGCCTCGCAACTGGCCAAGTCGATCAAGCTGCGCTACGGCGGCGCGCGCGACCTGCTCGATCCGGACACCAACATCACGCTCGGCACGCGCTACCTCGGCAACATGGCGCTGCGTTACGACGGCAGTCCGTGGCTGGCGAGCGCGGCCTACAACGCCGGCGTCGATCCGGTCGGGCGCTGGCTCAGCGCGCGCGACGCACTCGAGCCGGACTTCTTCATCGAGACAATCCCGTACAAGGAAACGCGCGAGTACGTTTCGCGTGTGCTCGCCTTCAGCGTCATCTACGACTGGCGAATGCACGGCAACGCCGTGCCGCTGTCATCGAAGCTGCCGCGCATCGGCCAGGCTTATTCGCCGCCCGCCGAGAATGCGGCGCGCAAGGCCGTCGTGTGTGCGCCGGCAGCAGGCCTGGTCCCGCAGACCGCAACGACGGAACCTGTCGTCCAACCCGCTGCGCAGAGTTCGCACTAGGCGTCGCGCCGCGGTCAAAAACTGGGCGCCGATCAAGATCAAGATCCAGAAGAGATCTTGGACGCGGATTACGCGGATGAACACGGATAAAAACGGATAAAAACGGATAGAACAAATTGTATTGGCCGATTCGCCGGGCAGGCTCACTACGTAGACTTCCCAACCGCGGACCCACGAATCCGCTCTTATCCGCGAAATCCGCGAAATCCGCGGCATCCACGTCCAAATTTTTGCTCGACAGAGGTCAGTCTACTGCCCAACGACCTGCGGCTTCATCGGCCCCAGCAGCGCGAGCAATTTGTCCTGGCTCGCCTTCGGCACCTTGAGTTCATCCATCGCAGCGATCAGGTCCTCGACGAATGCGGCGAAGTCCGCATCGGTC
>DATIEJ010000399.1:0-5525 GCA_035455825.1 Rhodanobacteraceae bacterium
CCGACGAAACGGGCCAGCGGCGTCAACCCGTAGTCCTTGATCGCTTTTTCGCTCGCCAGCAGAACGGCGCCGGCGCCGTCGGACATCTGCGAAGAATTGCCGGCCGTCACGCTGCCTCCGGCCCGGAACACGGTCTTGAGCTTGGCCAGCGCGTCGAGCGTCGTGCCGGCGCGCGGGCCTTCATCGTTTTTCACCACGCGCACGTCGTCGACGACACTGCGCTTGTTCAAGTCCGGGTAGCGGTCGGCCAGCGTGTACGGCGCGATCTCGTCGGCGAATTCGCCGGCCGCGATAGCAGCGAGCGCCTTGGCATGGCTGGCGACCGCGAACGCATCCTGCTGCTCACGCGTGACCTGCCACTGCTCGGCCACCTTTTCAGCCGTGATGCCCATGCCATAGGCGATGCCGATGTGTTCGTTCTGGTAGATGGCCGGGTTGAACACCGGGTGATAACCCATCATCGGCACCATGCTCATGCTCTCGGTGCCGCCGCCGATCATCAGGTCGGCTTCGCCGAGGCGGATGCGGTCGGCCGCCATCGCCACGGCCTGCAGGCCCGACGAGCAGAAGCGGTTGATCGTGACGGCCGAAACCACGTTTGGCAGCCCCGCCAGCAGCATGGCGATGCGCGCGACATTCATGCCTTGCTCGGCCTCCGGCATCGCGCAGCCGATCACCGCATCATCGATGCGCGATTTGTCCACAGAGGGACATTTGGACAATGCGGCATTGACCGCGAACGCGAGCAGGTCATCCGGACGCGTGTTGCGGAATACCCCGCGCGGGGCCTTGCCGACCGGGGTGCGCACGGCGGCGACGATGTAGGCGTCTTGGATTTGGCGAGTCATAGGGTTGTCCCGATTGTTTTGGAAGCGATTTTTGGACGCGGATTACGCGGATCGACACGGATAAGAGCAGAGAGGCGAAAAGCGCGCTTTGATATGTAGTTTCCTTATCCGCGTTGATCCGCGTCATCCGCGTTGAAAATCTCTCGATCAGTTCCTCAACGGCTTGCCGGTGCTCAACGTGTGTGCGATTCGCTCCTGCGTCTTCGGCATTTGCGCGAGAGCAACGAAATGCTTGCGCTCGAGGTCGAGCAGCCATTGCTCGTCGACGGTCGAGCCGCGTTCGATCTGTCCGCCGCAGAGCGTGTCGGCAATCCGCGTCGCGATCTCGACGTCGTGCGGCGAAACGAAGCGCCCCTCGACCATGTTGACCAAACTGGCTTTCAGCGTCGACGTGCCGACGTCGCCGGCAACCGGGATTTGCCGCGCAGGCAGCGGCGGCCGCCAGCCCGACTCGGCCAAGGCGTCGGCTTCCACCTTGGCGACGTGCAGAAGTTCGTTCGCGTGGAACACGACGACATCGCTTGGCCGCAACAGGCCCATCTCCTTGGCCTCGAGCGCGCTGGCCGATACCCTGGCCATCGCGACGGTCTCGAAAAAGCCTTTCAGCTGCGTGAACACATCGCCGCCGACGGCGTTCTGCGCGGCCCGAATGGCTATCTCCTTCAGTCCGCCGCCGGCCGGAAGCAGGCCGACGCCGGCTTCGACCAGGCCGATGTAGCTCTCGAGTGCCGCCACGGTGCGTGCCGAATGCATCTGGAACTCGCAGCCGCCGCCGAGCGCGAGGCCGCGAATCGCCGCGACGACCGGCACCAGCGAGAACTTGATGCGCATGCTGGTCTGCTGGAAGCGGTTCACGAAGCCTTCGAACTCGGCAATCTTTCCGGCCTGGAGCGAGCCGACGGCTTCGCTGAGGTTGGCGCCGGCGCTGAAGGGCTCGCTGTCCTGCCAGATCACCAACCCCTTGAAGTTGCGCTCGGCCTCGTCGACCGCGCGGTGGATGCTCTCGATGACGCCGGAGCTGATCGTGTGCATCTTGGTCTTGAACGACAGGATCGCGATTTCGTCGCCGCCCAGATTCCACAGGCGCGCGTCTTCGTTTTCGAAGACCGTGCGGCCGTTGTCGACCGGCGTGCCGATGACGATTTCGGGATACAGCTGGCGCTTGTAGACCGGCGCGGCCGAAACCGGCACCTGCGCACCGGTCGCGGCGGAGTAGGAGCCTTGCGCGTCGTGCACGCCGGTACGGCCGAGTTCACCGGCCCACGCCGGCAGCGGCGCCTTGGCCATCGCCTTGCCCGCGGCGATGTCTTCGGAGATCCATTTGGCGACATCGCCCCAGCCCGCGGCCTGCCAGGTCTCGAACGGCCCAAGCTGCCAGCCGTAGCCCCAGCGCATCGCGAAGTCGATGTCGCGCGCGCAAGCGGCAATGTCGGCCAGGAAATATGCCGCGTAGTGGAAAAGGTCGCGGTGCACTGCCCAGAGGAACTGCGCCTGCGGATCCGCGCTCGCGCGCAGCTTGGCGAATTTCTCGGCGGGTGACCTGAGCTTGAGGATCGCCGCCACCTCTTCGCTGACCTTGCCGGTCTGCGGCACGTAATCGGCTTTGGCCGGGTCCAGGACGAGGATGTCCTTGCCGACCTTGCGGAAGAACCCGGCGCCGGCCTTCTGGCCGAGCGCGCCTTTGGCGATCAGCGCCTGCACGACCGCAGGCGCCTTGAAGTACCCGTGCCATGGATCGTCCGGCAGCGCATCGTCCATTGTCTTGATGACGTGCCCCATCGTGTCGAGCCCGACGACGTCGGAAGTGCGGTAAGTGGCGCTCTTCGGGTGTCCGATCGCCGGTCCGGTCAGCGCATCGACGACGTCGAAGCCGAGCTTGAACTGCTCCGTGTGGTGCATCGTGCACAGCATCGAAAACACGCCGATACGGTTGCCGATGAAATTCGGCGTGTCCTTCGCATGGACCACGCCCTTGCCGAGCACCGTCGTGAAGAAAGCCTCGAGTCCGTCGAGCACCGCCCGGTCCGTGTCATTGCAGGCAATCAACTCGACAAGGTGCATGTAGCGCGGCGGGTTGAAGAAGTGGACCCCACAGAAACGATGATGCAGACTCTTGTCAAGAACATCAGCCAACGCATTGATGCTCAAGCCGGAAGTGTTGCTTGCGAGCACCGCGTGCGGGCCCACGAACGGGGCGATTTTCGAGTACAGGTCGCGCTTCCAGTCCAGTCGCTCGGCGATCGCCTCGATGACCAGATCGCAGTCGGTCAGGAGCGGCAAGTGCTGGTCGTAGTTCGCCGGGATGATCGAGGCGGCGCGCGACTTGTCGGCCAGCGGCGCCGGCGACAGTTTCTTGAGGTTCTCGATCGCCTTGAGCACGATTCCGTTCGGATCGCCTTCCTTCGCGGGCAGATCGAACAGCACGGTTTCGACGCCGGCGTTCACGAGGTGGGCGGCGATCTGCGCGCCCATGACGCCGGCACCGAGAACGGCGGCCTTGCGGATGCGGAGGGAAGTGGATGGCATCGGAGTTCCGGTGGGTTGAGAGATAAGGGCTTGGGCCAGGCTTGGGACTGAAAATCGAGAACGGCGCGGGACTGCAGGCTTTGCAGCCCTCAGCCCTCGGCCCTCAGCCCTGCTGCAGCAAATCGAATCAGATGCCGGGCGGTCAGGTCACGATGCTGCTGCTCCGTGAGGCCGCGGCGCTTGATGACGCCGAAATCGGCCATCGCGTAAGTAAGGGCGCCGCTGACGATGTCGAGTCGCCAGTACAGTTCCTGTTTGTCGAGGTGGGGCAGGAAATGGGCGAAGTCGGCGACGAATTCCTTCAGAACGTGGCTGTAGTTGTCATGCAGGAACTTGCGCAGGCGTTCATTGTGCTCGGCATAGGCGCGTGCCAGGACGCGAACGAACGAGGCGCCACCATGATCGGATCCGGTCAGTGCAAGGGCAGGGCGCACGAAAGCATCCAGGGTGTCCTCCAGCACGTATCCCTGTTTGGCGCGAGCTTGTGCGAGCGCCGCCAGCCGGTCCGTATTGAGGCCGTCGAGCCGGCGCCGGAAAACCTCGTTGATGAGATTTTCCTTCGATCCGAAGTGGTAGTTGACGGCGGCGAGATTGACTTGTGCCGCCGAAGTCACCTGGCGCAGCGAGGCGCCGGCGAAGCCGTGCTTGGCGAACAGCACTTCGGCCGCGCCAAGGATGCGTTGCTTGGTTGAGAATAACTCGATGGTCAAGTTCCCGATGCCCGTGCAGACTGGGTCATGTTCGTTGTCGCGGTCATTTCTGCGGCCAATGACTCGATGCGACTCAAACGATTGTTTGAATACTAAGGTTGCCGTCGTCGCCGGTCAATGAAGATTAGCATCGGGACCGGCGCCCCAGGAGCGCTGCCAGTCGAAAATCGCGTGAAGATCAATTAGAATTCGCACAGAAATTGCTGCGTAAGTTCGCGGTTTTGCCACGGATTCGGTGTTAACATCGCGCCCGGCGAAGCCGATACCCCCTAGTCGGATACCCCACCGTTTTGGAGAGACCAGATAATGGCGCTGGAGCGCACCCTTTCGATCATCAAACCCGATGCCGTCGCAAAAAACGTCATTGGCGAAATCTATTCACGCTTCGAAAAAGCCGGACTGAAGGTCGTCGCGGCGAAGATGAAGCAACTGTCGCGCGCGGAGGCTGAAGGTTTTTATGCGGTGCATCGCGAGCGTCCGTTCTTCAAGCCGCTCGTCGATTTCATGATCTCCGGCCCGGTGATGATCCAGGCGCTCGAAGGCGACGGAGCGATCGCCAAGAATCGCGATCTGATGGGAGCGACCGACCCGAAGAAGGCCGCCGCGGGCACCATTCGCGCCGATTTCGCCCAGTCGATCGACGCGAATGCGGTGCACGGCTCCGACGCGCCGGAAACTGCACAAGTGGAAATTGCGTACTTTTTCTCCGGTACGGAGCTCTGCTCTCGCTGAGCAGGAACACGCGCCCGTGACCACCGCCAGAGTCAATCTGCTCGACTACGACCGCCAGGGGCTGCGCGAACTTTTCGCGTCGCTCGGCGAAAAGCCGTATCGCGCCGAGCAGGTGATGAAGTGGATCTATCATCACCACGCAACCGATTTCTCGGCGATGACGGATGTCGGCAAGGCGCTGCGCGAGAAACTCGAAGCAGTCGCCGAGATCGTGCCGCCGAAGACCTTGTTCGAGAAGCAGGCGGCCGATGCCACGTACAAATGGCTGCTCGGCATGGACGGCGGCAACGCCATCGAGGCGGTGTTCATTCCGGAATCGACGCGCGGCACGTTGTGCGTTTCCTCGCAGGTCGGCTGCGGCCTGAATTGCACGTTCTGCTCGACCGGCACGCAGGGATTCAACCGCAACCTGTCGGCCGCCGAGATCATCGGCCAGGTGTTCGTTGCGGCCAGGCACATGGGCAACGTCCCGCACCGGCAGCGCAAGCTGACCAACGTCGTGATGATGGGGATGGGCGAACCGCTGTTGAATTTCGACAACGTCGTGCGCGCGATGAGCGTCATGCGCGACGACCTCGGCTTCGGCCTGGCGAACAAGCGCGTGACCCTGTCGACGGCGGGACTCGTGCCGATGATCGACAAGCTCAGTGATTGCAGCGATGTGTCGCTGGCCGTGTCGCTGCATGCGCCGAACGACGAATTGCGCACG
>DATIEJ010000400.1:0-11534 GCA_035455825.1 Rhodanobacteraceae bacterium
GCAGACGAAGAACGGCTCGCCGCTGCGCGGCAGCACCATGGCGAACAGGCGTTCGCTCAGCCACCACTTCAGCCCGGTGTAGTACTCGAGCGTCGTCCCACCCTCGACGAAGATTGCGTCGATCGCGTTGTCCTTCATGTACCGGCGCGCCTGTTCCTGGCGCGCCTTCAATTCGTCCGCGCCGATCGGGCGGATGCGGTCGCCCATCGTCTTGATCGTCGCGGCGTCAAAATGGGCGCCCGCGGCAGCGGCGTGCTCCTGGGCAAATGCCTGGCGCCTGCCCAGCGCAGTCAGCGCGACGGTGGAACCAGCGGCGGTGAAGAAGCGGCGTCTGTCCATTGAAGGTCCTGGCTGTCTGAAGGATCGTTCGAGGCGGCCAGTATCTCGCGAAAATGAAATGGAGTGGGCATCCTGTTCCGGGAATCGAAACATCGCCGAATCCTTCTTTTCGTACCGACTCAGGTGGCAGGGCACTCTTCGGCAAGCGCGAGACACTCGGTGGGTGGAGGTGGAAACGCACTCCTGAACGTGAATGCCTGCGGCGTCGGCCCGCCTGCGCGCAGCCGCTGCAGCCTCTCAAGCGCTTCCGCAACAGTCGGCACATGACCGCGCTGAATCCACCAAAGGACCAGGAACCGCTGCTCCATGCGCTCGAACCATTCGCGTCGACGCCGCATGAGTTCCACGTCACCGTCGTCCGTCTGCAGCCGCCAGACGAAACCCGGCGACTGCTCGGCACGAGCATTGATGCGGCCGAGGCTGGACTTGAAGTCCGCCGTGATCGGCGAGTCCATCGTTCCCTTGATCACGCCGATGTCCAAATGTGCAAGATGGTATGCGGACACTGGATATCCCTTGGCCGGCTACTGGACAATCAGGCATCCGCTCGCGCCGATTCCGGATTTCGCGGACACCGCATGTCCACAAGATTCCACTCCTCTGCGGTCGTAAAGCCAGAGGCGCGGACGGCAACTAGCCCTGTGGTATGCCCGCCATGGATGGAAGCTGATGAGCAATGCCTTTGTGGCAATCGATGCACGTGTTTTCGCCGGTGCCGAGGTAATGCTGGTGGATATTCGCCGCGCGGCGCGACTGACGGGTCAGATCCATCGAGTCATATTGGTGGCAGTTGCGGCACTCGCGTGAATCGTTCGCCTTCATCCGCGCCCATTCGTGCTGGGCAAGATCCAGCCGCATCTTCAGGAACTTTTCGCGTGTATCGACGGAACCGAAGATCTTGCCCCAGACTTCCTTCGAAGCCTGCATCTTGCGCGCGATCTTGTAGGTCCACTCGTGCGGAACATGGCAGTCGGGACAGACCGCACGCACACCCGAGCGGTTGTTGTAGTGGATCGTCGTCTTGAGTTCGGCAAAGACGTTGTCATTCATTTCATGACAACCCGTGCAGAACGCCTCGGTGTTGGTGGCTTCCATCGCCGTGTTGAACGCGCCCCAGAAAATGACACCTGCCAGAAAGCCGCCCAGGGTCAGGAAGCCGAGACTGTAAAACCGGCTCGGCGAGCGAATCGCGCTCCAGTAAGGAGCCAGCCACGAACGGATGCGATTCCAGATTCCGGAGCGGGTCATCGCGTTGTCTCCGACGTCGATCGAGCTTCAAGGCCGCGATAGCGGCTTTCCACGAGCGGTTGCGCATCGGTCTGCGGGACGTGGCACTGGACGCAGAAATAGCGCCGCGGAGAAATCTCCTCGAGGACCTTGCCGTCACGCGTGACGTAATGCGCGTCGCTGACCTCGGGTGCCAGGAATTTCTCCGCGTTCGACCGCGTGTGGCACAGCATGCACCGGTTGGTATTGACCGTGAGTTGATAGTTGTCGATCGCGTGCGGAATCGTCGGCGGCTGCATTTCGTAATTGACCGGGCGCGGCCGGTCGAAATTCTCGACCCGCGGGAGCAGCACGGGCGACGCCTCCTGGTCGATCGGTACGCCGCGACGCAGCGCGTCGATCTGCTGCCCGGCGCCGGTGACCGTGACGCGCTCGCTGGGAGCCCGCCGCGGAACTTCCTCATGGCGCGGCCCGCAGGCGATGAGCGTTGCGGCGATCAGCAAAAGCAGTGCATGTCTCATGTCGGCGACTCCTAGGCCATGACCACCTTGACCGCGCACTTCTTGAAGTCCGTTTGCTTGGAGATCGGGCAGGTCGCGTCGAGCGTCGTCTTGTTGATGAGCTGCGCCGCGTCGAACCATGGAACGAAGATCCGCCCCGAAGGCATGCGATTGCGTCCGCGCGTCTCGACCCGGCTGCGCATCTCGCCACGGCGCGAAATCACCTTGACCTCGTCGCCGCGCTTGAGTCCGCGCGCCTTGGCGTCATCCGGGTTCATGAAGACGACGGCGCCGGGAAATGCCTTGTACAGCTCCGGAACGCGCATCGTCATCGAGCCCGAGTGCCAATGCTCGAGCACGCGCCCGGTGATCAGCCACATGTCGTATTCCGCGTCGGGTGATTCCGCGGGCGGTTCGTACGGCAGCGCCCAGATCACCGCGCGGCCATCCTTGTTGCCGTAGAACTCGTAATCGCTTCCCGCCTTCACATACGGATCGCTGCCTTCCTTGTAGCGCCAGCGCGTTTCGTGACCGTCGACCACCGGCCAGCGCAGTCCACGCGCCTCATGGTAGGCGTCGAACGGCGCCAGATCATGACCGTGGCCGCGGCCGAACTCGGCATATTCCTCGAACAGTCCCTTCTGCGCGTAGAAGCCGAATGCACTGGTCTCGGCGTTGTCGTAGCCGGCCTCGACTTCGCTGCGCGGGAATCGATCGACCTTGCCGTTGCGGAACAGGACGTCGAACAGCGTCTTGCCCTTGAACGCGGGATTCGCGGCGAGCATTTCGGCGGGCCAGCATTCGTCCGTGGTGAAGCGCTTGGAGAATTCCATGAGCTGCCACAGATCCGAACGCGCCTCGCCGGGCGCCTTGACCAACTGGTGCCAGAACTGCGTGCGCCGCTCGGCGTTGCCATAGGCGCCCTCTTTCTCCACCCACATGGCGGCGGGCAGGATCAGGTCCGCGGCTTGTCCGGTCACGGTCGGATAAGCATCCGAGACGACGATGAAATTCTCCGGATTGCGATAGCCCGGATAGCCTTCCTCGTTGAGATTGGCGGCGGCCTGCATGTTGTTGTTGACCATTACCCAATAGGCGTTGAGCTTGCCGTCCTTGAGCATGCGGTTGTGCTGGACGATGTGATAGCCGGGCTGCTCGACGATCACGCCATGCGGAACCTTCCAGATCTCTTCGGCGTGCTGGCGATGCTCGGGATTGGCGACGAGCATGTCGGCGGGCAGACGGTGCGAAAACGTGCCGACTTCGCGCGCGGTGCCGCAGGCAGATGGCTGGCCGGTCAGCGAAAAGGGGCTGTTGCCCGGCGTCGCGATCTTTCCGGTCAACAGGTGGATGTTGTAGACCATGTTGTTGGCCCACGTGCCGCGTGTGTGCTGGTTGAATCCCATCGTCCACAGCGACATCACCTTGACCTTGGGATCGGCATAGATCTCGGCTAGCTGCTCGAGCCAGCCCTTCTCGACGCCGCTCATCTCAGCCGCGTACTCGAGCGTGTACGGCGCGACGAACGCGGCGAACTGCTCGAAGTCGATCGGCGTGGAGCCGCCGGGATCCTTCGCATTCTTCGCCTTCTGTTCCAGCGGATTATCCGGGCGCAGGCCATAACCGATATCGTCGTTGCCGCGCTTGAAACTGACGTGCTTGCCGACGAAGTCCTTGTCGACCCTGCCGGATTTGATGATGTGGTTGGCGATGTAGTTGAGAATGACGAGATCGGTCTGCGGCTTGAAGATGATCGGCAGATCGGCAAGATCGAAACTGCGATGCTCGAACGTCGACAGCACCGCGACTTTCACGTGCGGGTTCGACAGCCGGCGATCGGTAAGCCGGGTGAACAGGATCGGATGCATCTCCGCCATGTTCGAACCCCAGAGCACGAACGCGTCGGCGGCCTCGAAATCGTCGTAGCAGCCCATCGGCTCGTCCATGCCGAACGTGCGCATGAAGCCCTGCACCGCCGAGGCCATGCAGTGCCGCGCATTCGGATCGATGTGGTTCGAGCGGAAACCTGCCTTCATCAGCTTGAGGGCGGCATAGCCCTCCCAGACGGTCCACTGGCCGGAGCCGGCCATGCCGATTCCGGTGCCGCCTTTTTCCTTCAGCACGCGCTTGAACTGCGCGGCCATGACGTCGAACGCCTCGTCCCAGCTCACCGGGACGAAATCGCCATCCTTGGCATACTGTCCGGCCTTCTTGCGCAGCAGCGGCGTGGTCAGGCGGTCCGCGCCGTACATGATCTTCGAGAGGAAATATCCCTTCACGCAGTTGAGCCCGCGATTGACCTCCGCTTCCGGATCGCCTTGCGTGGCAACGATGCGATTTTCCTGCACTGCAACCTGCACGCCGCATCCTGTTCCGCAGAAGCGGCACGGCGCCTTGCTCCATTTCAGGCCGCCGGAAGCCGGTTCGGCGGCAGCCTCTGCCTGCGGCGGAAGCGGCATTCCCGCCACTGAGGCGGCTGCGGCTACCGCACTTGCCCGGATGAAATCGCGACGCGTCTTCATTGCGGCTTCCTTCGTTCAGTCCAGCGGTGCCAGAGTCTCCTCGAGGGCATCGCGGCACGCGGAGTGGTGATAGACGAGATTGACACTGATCACACCGTTTATGGCCAGAGCAGCATCCATGCAGTCGAGCAGCTCGCGCGTGCCAGCGCATTCGTGCAGCAGGATGCAGCGGCCGTCGGCGCGCGCGGAGATTTCAAGCCCCGGCCACGCATGCGCGAAGCTTTCCAGCGCAGGCTCGGCATCCGGGCGAAGCCGTACGATGAAACTCGCGATGTGGACTTCGTCATCCATTGGGCAGCCCCGCCGAGGCGAGCGAAATCGCCGACACCGGGCAGATACCGACGCACGCTCCGCATCCGGTGCAGCACGCGTCATCGAGCCGGGGCGCCGCACCGCCCTGGGCAGGCTGGAAGCGGATCGCCGCCTCGCCACACGCATCGCGGCAAGCCAGGCAGATCACGCCGTTCATGGCGAGGCAGGCCGAAGCGATTCGGGCCTTCAGGCTCCAGGCCGGCTGGACTTCGGCCTTGTCGAGCGCGCGCGGCGCACAGACTTCGACACAAGCCTCGCAGAACACACACTCCCCGAGCGTGGGATCGAAAGCGGGAAAACGCCCGGCGTCGCGCACGAGCACATGCTCGGGACACGCCGCGATGCAGTCTCCGCAACGCGTGCATGCGTCCAGAAAATCGGGCTCGCCGAGCGCCCAGGGCGGCCGCATCGGCGGCCGCGATTGCAGACTTCCTCGCAGCAGTGCGCGTCGCGCGTGCGAAAACGGCGCCACTTCAGTCAAACGCCCGGGGGGCCCATGACCAGTTGCCACATCCAAACGAGAAAGCCGTACGTAACGACAGTTGCGACAGCCAGCAGCGGGATGAAAACGACCGTCAGGAAAAGAAAGAGGCGAAATTCCGTTCGCCTGGTTGCGACGCGGACTTCCGGATTCATTCGCGCTCCCTACATGCGGTGTTTACCGATCCAGACAGTATCAGAAAGCATTCTGGCCTACCACATGGGCAAGGCCGATACATGGCAGCTGTCGCGCGACGGCACTGGTTGCTGTTGGATCGTCGGAAGAGGCTCGCGCACTCCAGGAAATCGATGCTTTCGCATGGCCGCCCCTTGCGGCGCGTTTGCAGCTCGACACGCATGCGAAATGCCTGGTAGAAGTCCCCGTCCTGGATCCGCAAGCTTATGGCCGGCGGTACGAGCCGGACGCCGCGTACTTGCGCGGCGATGATCGGCGTGCAAATGAAACTGGACCGGCTTGATTCGTCGGACACCACGAAACCAGAACGATCCTGCGCATGCCCGAAGTGCAGCGGGTAACCGCGGGGCGGAATCAGGCGCGTGCTGTACGAAACCCGGCGAGAAACGCGAGCAGCCGCGCGACGTCGCCGTCATTGTTGGCCATGCCCAACGACGCGCGTATCGCGCCGACTTCGGTGTTGGCACACGCGGAAAGGCGCTCAGGCGTGAATTCGGCGCCGAGCAATGTCAGGCATCGTTGCAGGCGCGCGGGGTCCACGCCGAATGCCGCTTCTGCTGCGCCCGGGTTGCAGAAGCAGCCGCCGCGCACGGAGATCCCGGCTTCGCGCGCGGCGCGCTCGACTGTTGCGTACGGCAGCGGCCGTCCACCCACGTCGAGCACGTTGAAGCTCACCGCACCGCCGCGCGCGCTACCCCGGCCCGGGCCGTAGATCCGGATCAATGGCGAGCAGTCGCCATGGCGCAGGCTCGTGAGTCCATCGATCAGCGCATCGGTCAGCCTGGCTACATGCGCGCGAAGGCGGGGCATGCCGACCTGCTCCAGCAACGCGAATCCTGCAGGCAATGCCGCAATGCCGAGGAAATCGGGCGTGCCATCCTCGAACCCCTCGGCGCCGTCCTGCAGCCGATGCAGGTCGGCGCGCACCGATGCGAAGCGCACGGTGCCTCCGGCGAACCATGGGCGACGGAGCTTGTGCATTGCGTCGCGCCGCATCACGAGGGCGCCCAGCCCGGTGGGGTAGCCGAACAGCTTGTAGAACGAAAGTGCGGCGAAGTCGGCGGGACATTCGCGCAGGCTCAGCGCATGGCTCGGGACATACGCCGCACAATCGAGGAGCACGTCAAACCCCAGCGCGCGCGCATGACTCACCAGCGTCAGCGGATGCCGCGCACCGGAAAAGTTCGACTGCGCCGGAAACGCGAACAAACCAGCGCCGTCCCGCGCAGACTCGGCGAGGACCCGCGCCGGCTGCTCGAGCGCAAGTCCGGCGTCGAGCGGCAGGATGCGCAGCTGCGCACCGGCGGCGCGCGCATATTCGCGAATGCCGTTGACCGAATTGTGATTGTCCGCGGACAGCAGCAACTGGCGCTGCGGCCCAAACGGATAGCTCTCGGCGACCAGCTTGATCGCGGCGCTGGCGTTCGCGCAGAAGCACACCACGTGGCTCGCGTCATCGACGTCGAAAAAGCGCAGGACCGCGTCGCGCGCACGCTCGATGATCGCGGTGCTTGCGCGCGCGGTGCTCGATTCCGAGTGCGGATTGCCAAACACGCCGGTTCGCAAAAGGCGCATGTGCGCGCGGACCTGCGACACGCCATACAACGCGCTGCCCGTGTAGTCGAGATAGCAGTGGCGTTGCGTGTCCAGCCGGGCGAACTCGCGACGGCGCAGCGCGGAGAAATCGAAGCCTTCGCGTGAAGGCGCCGGCGAGTCGAGCTCGCGAGCGATCGCCTGGGTCAACATCCCTTCCGGCTCCGGCCGCGCGCGGGCGACGCGCCGGGATCGAGCAGGCGCGGCGAACCGCCGAAGTAGCGGCTGAGCGCGGCGCGCGCAGCGAAATCACGCTGCTGGCGCGCGCTCGCGTCGGCGCGAAGCACGGGGAAAAGGACTTCGTCGTTCCACGCCGCGATGCCGCCATGCAGACGCAGCACGCGCGCGCCGTGCGAAAACCCCTGCAGCCCAGCGGCGTCGGAGCGCGCATCGGCGTAGGCGACAACGGTATCGGCCGAGCGCAGCGTATCGGCGTCGATGTCCGCCAGCAGGCGCGCGCCCGGGAGCCGATCGCTATCGAATGCCTCGGCGGCACGTTCGTCGACCACTAGCAATCCGGGCCGCCGATCCCGGATCCACTGCGCGAGATCGGCTGCGGAGACTTCATCGGCAGCCGGCGGCGGGATTGCGCTGCCCGCGACTGCCGCGAGCGTTCCCGCGGCCAGCGCCAGCAAAGCCAGCAGCGCGCGAACACGGGGCTTCATCGCACGCGCCGCTCGATCCACTCGGCGCCCGCGAACGCCGCGAGTGCGAGCACGACCACGGCCGCAACCACGGCGCCGTAAGGCAAACCGGTCATCTCCGGCAAGGTCCAGGCGCCATGTGCGCCGCTGTCATAGAAGTCCGCGAAATCTTCGAGCAGCAAGCCGACGCCGAACATCCCGGCGAGAAATCCGAGCGCCACGAACATGCCGTCGACTCTGCCGGTCGCGGCCGCGACGCAGGCGGTTCCGGGACACAGCCCGGCCACCACGAGCCCGGCGCCGAACAGCAATCCGCCGAACAGTTGCGGCCACAGGTACGTCAGCGGCACGTAGACGGCGCGCAGGTCGAGCAAGCCGAAATGGCTGAGCCAGAACACGCCGAGCATCGCGGTGACCAACGCGCTGAACATCACCTTCATCACCGTGAGGTCGCGTCCGTAGAACTGCCCGATGAGCTTGAGCGCGCTGCCCAGTCCGGCGCGCTCGAGAGCGAAGCCGAAGCCGACCCCGAGCGCGACCGCCGCGCCGAGCGATGCGCCAAGCGCGCCATCCGCGATCAGCGGCGCGCTCATGTCCACAATCTCCGGACGAGCGGCGCGAGCGCATGCGCTGTAGCGAACGCGACGCACAGGAACAGCCATCCGCCGACGCTCAGCAGCGCGCCGCCGGTCAGCGCCTGCCCGCTCGTGCACCCGCGTGCGAGCACCGCACCGGCCGCCATCGCGACGCCGCCGCCGAAGGCGAGAGCAAGGCGCGATTCGCGCGCAAGCGCCGCCGGCCGCTCCACCGCCACGCGCAAGCGGCCCGCGAGCGCCGCCGAGATCCAGGCGCCGAGCACTACGCCCCCAAGTTCGAAGCTCAACCATTCGAGCCAGGGGCCCTGCCCTTCGAGGTAATGCGAAAACAGCGGACTCGCCGCAGCATGCTCGGGCGCAACCGCAGCGACCGCGCCGGCCGCGGTGCTCGCGAACGCGCCGGATGCGCCGAGGCCGCGCCCGACCAGCACGAACGCCGCGAGCAGCACCAAGCCGAGTCCGGTGCCCGCGAGATACGGATCGGCATAAGCGCGCGCTACGCGTGGCCGTTTCATGGCGTGTTCTTCGCGACGGAAGCTTCGACCGGCGCGTCGGCGCCACGCGACCAGTCCTGGAACGAGCCATCGTACAGCAGCACCGGATGGCCGAGCAGCCGCGCCGCAAACAGCATCGCTGTCGCCTGCTGCCCGATGTGACAGTAGCCGACCACGGTGTCGCCGGGCGCGATACCTGCGTGGTCGAACAGCGCGCGCAACTGATCCTGCGACTTGAGCATCAGGCGCTCGTCGGTGATCTCGGTGAACGGAATGCTGCGCGCACCCTTGATGTGGCCAACGCGGTCGCGCTGTCCGTGCGCACCTCCGACTTCGACGCCGTCGTAGAAGGACTTGGCGCGGCCATCGACGATCGTGACACCGGGCGCGGCGAGGTGCGCACGAACGTATTCGCGATCGACGACGATCGGCTGTATGCGCAGCGGCGAAAGCTTTCCGGGATCAGCCGAAGTCGTGCCCTTGTTCAGCGCTCCGCCTGCACGTACCCACGCGCCCATGCCGCCGTCGAGCAACTTCGTGTGATCGCCCAGCCCCGCGTATTGCAGTGTGAAGACGACGCGCGTGCTCGGGCTGACCCAGTCCTTTCCATAGTACACGACGATATTCGAGTCATCCGAAATGCCGAGCTTCTGCAGCCGGCCGCGCAGATCCTCGTCGGCGGGCATCTGCAGCATCAGACCGGTTTTCGTGTGCTCGGATACCGACACATCGTCGAGCGTCACCAGGCGCGCGCCGGGAATGTGGCCGCCCGCGTATTCGTCGGCGTCGCCGACGTGCAACAGCACGATGTCCGGGTCCTTGACGTGCGCGGCGAGCCACTTGGCGTCGACGACGGCGTCGCTGCGCGGATCGCCAGCCGCCGAGGTGCTGGAGATCGAAAAGGCAAGAAGAAGACACGCTACGGCGAACGATGAGGGCTTCATGAGCTGCTCCGACTGTGGCCTGTCCACAGACTGCCTTGCGAACCCGGCTGGCGAAACGCTTTTGCAGCCAATTGCCGGTCGCATGCGGCCAACGGGCGCGTTATCTCAATCAGGCCCGCGGGCCCCGACCTGGGCGAAGCGGGCCTCGAACGCGCGCCGGCGATTGCGGCTCAGGCGCACCGCGGCGCCGTCCGCCAGGCGAAGCTCGCAATCGCCGCGAAACAATGGGTGGATTTCGCGCACGCGCGACAGGTTCACGATCGCCGAGCGGTGCACGCGAAAGAACTGCTGCGGGTCGAGCCGTCTCTCGATGTCGTCCATCGTTTCGCGCAGCAGATGGTTCGCGGCGCCGCAATGCAGGCACACGTAATAGTCGGCCGCCTCGATCCAGTCGATCTCGGCAGCATCGACCACCAGGGTCTTGCCGCGTGCCGGCACGAGAAACCGTGTGCGCGGAGCCTGGCGCGCCCGCAACAGGTCCGCAATGCGCGCGTCGAGCTGGCCCTCGCGGCGAGCCAGCACTTGCCGTTTGGCGCGCGCGAGCGCATCGACGAAGCGCGCGTCGGTGAAGGGCTTCAACAGATAGTCGAGCGCGTGCACTTCGAACGCGCGCACGGCGTAGCTGTCGAACGCCGTGACGAAGACGATCGCGGGCACTGCGTCCGCGCCGACCTGGTCGAGCAACGCGAAGCCGTCGACCTCGGGCATCTGGATGTCGAGGAACAGGATGTCGGGCTTCATCTTCGCGATCAGCGCGGCCGCGTCGACGCCGGACGCCGCGCCCGCGACGACCGCCTCCGCGTCGTTCTCGAGCAGCGTGGCGATCCCCTCGCGTGCGAGGGGCTCGTCGTCGACGATCAGCACGCGGAACAGTGCGGGCGCCGCGCCGCTCACGCGACCGCTGACCAGGGCAGATCGAGGACCGCGAGCACGCCGCCGTCGTTCTCGGACAGCACGAAGTGGCCCGCTTCGCCGTAGAGATTCGCGAGCCGCTCGCGCGTGTTCTTCAGTCCGATGCCGTCGATCGGCGCAGCGTCGAGACTGCCGCTGTTGCGCATGCGGATTTGCAGACGCTCGCCGATGCGGCGAGCATCGACCTCGATCGAGCCCGCGGTGGCGGTCCGCGCAATGCCATGGCGCACGGCGTTTTCGGCCAGCGGCTGCAGGATCAGGATGGGACCCGCCGCGCGCACGGCATCTTCTGCCACCGAGATCGTGAATGACATGCGGTCCGGGAAGCGCGCGTTTTCTATCTCGAGATACCGTGTGAGCATGCCGATCTCTTCGGCCAACGGCACTCGCTGGCGGCCGGCGTGGTCGAGCGAGTAGCGCAGCAGATCCGCGAGCCCGGCGATCATCGTGACCGCCTGTTCCTTGTGGCTGCCGCGCACGAGCCCGGCGATCGCGTTCAGCGTGTTGAACAGAAAGTGCGGCTGCAGCTGCAGTTCCAGCGCATGCAGGCGTGCATCGGCGAGCGAGCGCTCGAGCTGCGCGGCCAGCAGCGCGCGCTCGTGGTAGCGCCGGTAGAACTCCAGGGCGAGAACGGCGCCGAGCACGAGGCAGTAGAGGATCCATTCGAGCGGAAGCTGCGACAACACGATCTGCCCGACCGGCAGTTCCGACAGCGACCCGGTCCTGCGGTCATACGGCCGCATCAAGACCAGCAGACCGAGACCGTAAAGCGAAT
>DATIEJ010000401.1:0-12117 GCA_035455825.1 Rhodanobacteraceae bacterium
CGAGCGCGAGCAGGCGCTGGTTGCCGATGCGCGCAAGCGCGACGACGCGCGCGAGGATTTCCTGCGCGGCTTCTCGCTGCCGGTGCAAGGCGCGCGTATCAGCGGCGTCTACGGTAGCCAGCGCGTCGACAACGGTACGCCCAAGGCGCCGCACATGGGGCTGGACATGGCCGTGCCGGAAGGCACGGCGATCCACGCCCCGGCGGCCGGCGTGGTGGCTTTCGCGCAATCCGATCTCGTGCTGACCGGCGGCACGGTGCTGATCGATCACGGGTTCGGCCTGACCAGTTCGTTCCTGCACATGAGCCGTCTCGACGTCAAAGCCGGAGACCCGATCAAGGCCGGACAGGTCATCGGCGCCGCCGGCATGACCGGCCGCGCCAGCGGTCCGCACGTGCACTGGGGTTTCAACTGGTTCGACGTGCGCCTGGATCCGGCCCTGCTGCCCAAACCTGCGCGCTGATCGATCGACGATGTCCGACGGTTTGACCATTCGCGAGATCGGTGCGGACGAATTCGGGCTGCTCTGGCCGATCTTTCACGAGATCGTCGCCGCGGGTGAAACTTACAGCTACGCGCCCGACATGTCGTTCGAGCAAGCACGGCATTTGTGGACCAGCGATGGCGCGCGCTGCTTCGTCGCCCTGCACGACGGCGTCTGCGTCGGCGGCTACATGCTCCATGCAAACCAGCCCGGACTCGGCAACCATGTCGCAAATTGCGGCTACATGGTTTCGCCGGCAATGCGAGGCCGCGGCATCGCGGGTGCGATGTGCGAACACTCGCTGGCGCAGGCGCGCCAGACCGGATTCAAGGCAATGCAGTTCAACTTCGTCGTCAGCACGAACGAAGGCGCGGTGCGGCTGTGGCACAAGCACGGATTCGAAATCATCGGCCGCATTCCGCAGGCGTTTCGCCATCGACGTTCGGGACTCGTCGACGCCTACATCATGCATCGCTTTCTTTGAGCGCAGGTTGTCGTACCAGTATTGCTTCGATTCGTGCCGTCTCAAATTCCCGTTCGCCCTGAGCGTAGCGCCGGAGGCGCGAAGTCGAAGGACAGCCGTTTCGACTTCGCGAGCTGCGCGAGCTACGGCCAACGCGAACGGCGGAGTCGGGCGCCGTGCCTGACTGCGCACTGCCACGCAGTACGCGTGATAGCATCGTGGTCAGCTGCGGCGAGCCAGAGCCATGGCTGGGCCCGCCAGCCCTTGCTTGAGTCATTTTTCAGTCCGGGAGAAACGTCGATGAAACGTCTGCTCGCACTTCTGATGATACTTGCAGCCTGCTCGTCCGCATGGGCCGGCAAGAAACCGCCCTACACGTATTTTCGCGTCGGCAATACGGCTGACGTGAGCCGCGCCACGACTTCAGGCACCGTCCTCATGGGTGGCGGCACCGACGTCGATGCGGCATTCCAGTGGATGTGCGGCCTCGCGGGCAACGGCGACTTCCTCGTGATTCGCGCGACCGGCACCGACGCCTACAACCCGTACATACAGGATTTGTGCCCCGCGGCGAACTCGGTAGCGACGCTGATCATTCCGTCGACGGCGGCGGCCAACGATCCGGGCGTGGCGGCGATCATGCAGAACGCCGAGGCGATCTGGATCGCCGGAGGCGATCAGTCGAACTACATCAACTTCTGGACCGGAACGCCGGTGCAGACGATTCTCAATGCGAAGATCGCCGCTCATGTCCCGGTCGGCGGCACCAGCGCCGGCCTGAACGTGCTCACGCAGTTCGTCTATTCGGCGAACGCGCCGCAAGGTGCGACATCGAGCCAATCGCTGGCCGACCCGTTCAACAGGTACCTGACGTTCGCGCGTGACTTCGCCAACGTTTCCAGCCTGGCCGGCATCATCGGCGATCCGCACTTCGTCACGCGCGATCGCATGGGCCGCGACCTCGCTTTCCTGTGCCGGGTCGCGACAAACGGCTGGAATACCGCGCCGCGCGGCGTTGCCGTCGACGAACAGACCGCGCTGCTGATCGACGGTTCGGGACACGCGAGCGTCGTCGGCAACAGCACGGCGTATTTCCTCCAGGCGCCCGGCCCGGCGGAAGTATGCGTGGCCAAGACGCCGCTGACCTACCACAACATCGCCGTGCAACGCATCGGCGTCGGCGGGACGTTCAACTTCAGCACCTGGACGGCAACCGGTGCGACGAACTACTCCGTGTCGGCGGACGCCGGCCTGTTGACGTCGACCCAACCCGGCGGTTCTGCGTACTGACGAAACGCCGGCCGAATCGCAGGGTGGGCCTCGGCCCACCGTTCCTCCAGATGCGCCTTGGCAACCGCGCACGGCGCGCAGCCGCCGCGCGCGGGCCAAGGCGTGCGCTCGCCTCCACCCTGTACCAGGCAGGAAAAAAGGACCCCGACCTGAAGTCCTGGTCCGCTTGCGAGCCACCTCGTATCGCAGGACATTGCCTGAAGGCATTCCCGGCAAACGATATTTGCGATAATCGGCGTTTGCCTTGCCCCCATCGACGACGAATCGGACATGGCCTCCAGCGGCATCCGCAATTCTTCCACCGCTACACACCCTCATCACGATCGCCGGCGCTGGTTCGCGCTTGCAGTGCTGTGCCTGGGCGTGCTGATGATCGTGCTCGACATCACGATCGTGAATGTCGCATTGCCGACGATCAGGGAAAACCTGAAGTTCTCCGAAGGTTCGCTGGCCTGGGTCGTCAACGCCTACCTGCTCACGTCGGGCGGATTCCTGCTGCTTGGCGGACGCCTCGGCGATCTTTACGGTCACCGGCGCTTGTTCGTGATCGGGATCGTGCTGTTCACGCTCGCTTCGTTGTTGTGCGGTGTTGCCGGCTCGCAATCAGTGCTCGTTGCCGCGCGCGCCATCCAGGGACTCGGCGGCGCGGTCGTCGAGGCCGTCGCACTGTCGCTGATCATGGATCTGTTCACGGAGACGGGCGATCGCGCGAAAGCGATGGGCGTCTACGGCTTCGTCTGCTCCGGCGGCGGCAGCATCGGCGCATTGCTGGGCGGATTCCTGACGAATGCGTTCGACTGGCACTGGATCTTTCTGGTCAACATCCCGATCGGCATCGCCGTCGTCGCGCTTTCATTGGCGTTGCTGCCGGATTCGCGTGACCAGGGCGCCAGGCGCCACCTCGATGTCGGCGGCGCAGTAACCGTGACGACGGCGCTGATGCTGGCGATCTATGCGATCGTGAATGGCAACGAAGCGGGATGGGCGTCGACGCAGACGCTCGCCCAGCTCGCCGGCGCGGCCATGCTGTTCGCGGCGTTTCTTGTCATCGAAGCGCGGGCGCGCATTCCCTTGATGCCGCTCGGACTGTTCCGCCATCGCAATGTTGCGGTGGCAAACATCGTCGGCGTGCTGTGGGCAGCGGCAATGTTCGCCTGGTTCTTCCTGTCGGCGCTCTACCTGCAGCTCGTGCTCGGTTATACGCCGCTGCAGGTCGGGCTGGCGTTCGTGCCAACCAACGTGATCATGGCGGCGTTCTCGCTCGGCATTTCGGCCAGGCTGGTCATGCGCTTCGGCATCAAGCCGCCGCTGGCTGCCGGCCTGCTGTGCGCGGCCGCGGGATTGCTGCTGTTCGCGCGCGCTCCAGTCGACGGAGGTTTCGTCATCGACGTGCTGCCGCCGATGGTGCTACTCGGCCTCGGCGCGGGCATTGCGTTCAATCCGGTGCTGATGGCGGCGATGAACGATGTCGCCCCGAGCGACTCGGGACTCGCCTCGGGCATCGTCAACACATCGTTCATGATGGGTGGCGCGCTGGGCCTGGCAGTGCTGGCCAGCATGGCTGCGGCGCGTACCGACCGATTGCTCGCCGGCGGCGCCGGGCATCTGGCCGCGCTCAACGGTGGCTATCACCTTGCGTTCCTCGGCGGCGCACTATTCGCCGCGCTGGCTGCCGTCGCCGGCCTCGTATTCATGCGCAGCGCCGACCGGGTGGAAGTCGCGACAGGCGATCCGGTTTAGGTGCTGCCGTTCCGGTCGCCGGCTCGGTGCGCATCGAAAGCCGGACCGTCGCCGAAACTCGCGCCTTGTCGGACATCTGAAGTCTGCTCCGCACGCCGCTCTTCGAGCACACGCTCGGAAACAAGGCGCAGGTCACGCTCGATACTATGACCAGCAGGTACGCCGACGGCTCGGCTTATCAGATCGCGGAAGTGTACGCCCGGCGCGGCGATGCCGACCCTGCCTTCGAATGGCTCGAGCGCGCGCGTCCAGCACGACGGCGGCACGTTCCTGTTGAACGTCGATCCTATCCTGAAGCCGCTGCGCGGCGAGCCGCGCTGCGCCGCGCTGCGGCGGGAACTCGCGTTGCCGGCGGAATGATGCGGAACCTGGAAGAGTGAAGAAGGAGACGCAGCCGGCTAGCCGCTCCTGATTGCGTCCGTCCCCCTGTTTCGGTTATTCGCAGGTGAACGCGTCGGGCGAAGTTTCCGGTTGATGCTTGCACACGTCCGGCCAGCCGTACTTCTTCCAGTAGTCGACCAGGCCGATGCGCCTGGCGAAGCCCTGAAACGCCGGATGCTGGCGCGCCTTGCGCGACCAGTCCTCGGGCTGCCACAGCCAGTTCAAAAAGGCATCCGAGAGACCGGCGTTGCCGTGCTCGAAAAGATCGAACGCGCGCTCCGGTTCGCCCATCTCGAGCCACAGCGTCGGCACCCATTGATCGTTCGCATGGGCGACCAGGATCGCCATCGCCGGTTCGCGGGCCGGCCCGCCGCTGCAGATGCCGCGATAGATCGTCTCCGTATCGGAACCCGTAATCCCCGAACCGAATATCCTCTGGCGCGTCGCGAACGGCTTGACGCCGCTTTCGCACTCTCCGGTGCTGGCAAAGTAGGTCGACATCGCAACATCGCCCCACGGCGAGCCGAGCGCCTGCAGCCGGCGTCCAAGCGCCAGCAACGCATCGCGGTCATGCTCGCGCCAGCTCATGAATGCCTTGTAGAAAATGACGCGGGCGTTGTCCGGATCGTTCGCCATCAGCGCATCGAGCCGCGGCACGGAATCACGCGTGTGCCCCATCGCGGACAATTCGTTGACGTCCCAGTAGCGCGCCGTCTCGTTGTCAGGCTCGATCTGCAGCGCGCGCCGCATCGGCTCGACCATGTCGACATAGCGACGCTGCGAAAACAGGTTGTAACTGCGCGCGGCATAGGCCTCGGCGTCGTTCGAATCGAGCGCCAGCGCGCGCCGGGCCGATTCTTCCGAAGCGTCCCAGTTCTGCCGCCAGTCGCTGGGGACGTACTGGGCCAGCACTGCGTAGGCCACGGACCGCTTCGACCACGCGCGCGCAAAAGACGGGTCGAGCTTGACCGCCGCGTCGAGCTTTTCGATCGCCCGCGGCAGGCTGTCGCCGAAACGCTCCCTGACCAGCGTCTGCGCTTCGACGTACAGCGCGTATGCCTCGGGATTCGCCGTGACCTTGTCCACCAGCGGGCGCTGGCCGCCGGTCAGCACGATCTTCAGTTCGGTCGCGATGTCGTGCGCGCAGTTGTCCTGCAGGTCGAACAGGTCGGCAAGCTTGCCGTTGTATTCCTTGGTCCACTGCGCGGCGCCGTCGACGGTCGAGATCAACGTCGCGGCGATGCGCACGAGATCGCCCTGGCGCCGCACCGAGCCGTCGAGGATGTGCGCAACGCCGAGCTCGGCGCCGATCCTGCGCGGATCGACATCCTTGCCCTTGTACTGGAACGACGAACTGCGGCCGAGCACGCGCAGCTCCTTGATGCGCGTGAGCGCATTGAGGATTTCCTCGGCCATGCCGTCGGAAAAATAGCCCTGGTCGTGGGCGGGGCTCAGGTCCTCGAACGCCATGACCGCAATCGCATTGGACGACGCCGCTGATGGCGCAGTTGCGGCAACCGAAGCGCCCGTGGCAGCCGCTTGCGCGGCCGGCGCCGCTGCGGGACTGGATGTGCGTGCCGCAAACCAGACGCGCTCGATGCCCATCAGCACGATGATCAGCGCCAGTCCGACCAGGATCATGCGGTCCATGCGCCGGCCGGTCCGTGGTGTGATCGATTGCGTGCGATCGATCTCGCTCTCGCGCATGACGCCCTGCGGCGTCAATTCGAACACCCAGGCGAACACCATTGCCGGCACGAAGCCGATCACGAGCAGGATCACGATCGCGCGCGGCACCCAGGCCGGCGCATCGAACATCGGCAGCACCGTGCTCGACACCTGCACCGTCAGCCAAGCGGCGACGAGATACAACCCGGCCATGCGGATAACGTTGCGGCGCTTGAGTTCTTCGATCAGCGACATGCGGTACCCGGATATCCCCCGGCCCACAGTGTACGCGAGGCGGCCCTTGCCGCGGCGCAGTCCTGCTTCCCGCGAGTGGCCAGCAACAGTGTCATCGGACTCATGCGGCTAGCCCCCCACGTGCTCGACGTTTGCCTTCAGCAACGCCTCAAAGCGCGGATCCGCGCGCAACGGGTCCCATACCGAATCGAGCTTGAGCCGCTCGATGGACAAGACACCGCCCGCGGGTATCGACAACAGCTTCCGGATGGCCTGAAGGGACTCATCGGCGGCGCCGGCATGCGCGGCGATTTGCGCGAGCCCGACGATGCTGTTGCAGCCGTAGTTGTAGGCGTCCTTCTCGAGCGGCATCAGCGCGACGGCCCGGCGCGCCAGGCCGATCGCCTCGGAGTTGTGGCCGAGGCAAAGGTTCACCCAGGCCAGCTGCTGAATCAGGCTCAGCGACTCCGGCTGCCGGGCGAGTTCGCGTTCCAGGATCGGCACGAGGCCGCCGCATTCGCTACGCAACGCTTCACGTTGGCCGGCGATGATCCGAATCGCGACGCGCGCACTGCGCGCCGTCAAGCGTTCGCTCTCGGTATCGGCCGGCGCCGAATCCCATGCCGCCAGCGCGTCATCGAAGTGACGCTCGAAGACATCCGGGTACGCGTGCGGATTGATCAGGTTCAGCACGTCGCCGCCGAGCGTCGCTTCGGAGGCGATGCGCCAATCGGGAGGCGGCCGATAGGCCTCACGCGCGGCGCTGACGTCGCCGAAGCCGTACAGGCGCGTCACCAGGAGTTGATCCGTGGCATTGGCATCGGTCGGATCGAGCTCGCGGGCAAGCATCAGTTGCTGCTCGGCCTCCTTGTAGCGTCGCATATAGGCAAGGCTGTTGCCCTTTTCGCCGTGCAGCTGACCTTCTCGCGGCGAAATCAGCAGCGCCTTGTCGATGTAGTCGAGCGATTGCTGCCAGCGTCCGGCACGACGCGCGATGTAGGCCTGCCCCGCGAGCGCCTCGACGTTGCTCGGCTCCAGCTGCAGCGTTCGCTGGAATTCGGCCACGGCGTCGTCATAGCGGCGATAGCCCCAGTACAGGTAATAGGCGAGTGCCAGGTGAGCCTCGGGCAAGTCCGGCGACAGCGCAAGCGCGCGATCGATCGTCGCTTTCGCCTCGACCAGTTCGGCTTCGGTCAGCGGCGTGGCGAACCAGTGCCGCCGCATCTGGCAAAAGCCGAGCTTCGCGTGCGCGAGCGCGAAGCCAGGATCGAGCGCGATCGCCTTTTCGTAGTCCGCATCGGCGGCGAGGAACGTTTCCTGCCGCCAGGTGCTGCCTGCCCGCTTCAGTTCGTACTCGGCCTTGAGGAACACGTCGTACGCCGCGCTGTTGCGGGTCGGCTTGCTGGCGACGCTGGCCGATTCGGCCGGCGTCAACTTCGTCTTCAGCGCATCGGCGATCTTCTGGGCTACCTCGCCTTCGACGCCGAATATGTTCTCGAGCGTGCGCGGGTAAGCCTCGGCCCACAGATGCTCGTCGGTGCCCGCGTCGATCAGCTGCACGTTGATCAGCACCTGGTCGCCCGACTTCTGCACGCTGCCTTCGAGGATCGTGCCGACGCCGAGCTGGCCGGCGATGATCTTCAAGCTATCCGGATGACTTGCATATTTCTCGGTCGACGTGCGCGAAATCACTTTCAGCTCGGCTATCGCGGCCAGCTTGGTCAGGATCATGTCCTGCATGCCGCTGGCGAAATAGGCATTGGTTTTTTCGTCGCTGAGGTTCTCGAACGGCAGCACGGCGATCGAGCGCCGATCGGAAGCCGGCTGACGGTCATTTTGCGAACGGTGCGTGCCTCCCGCAACGGTCGCGCCGGGTTCGGCAATTGGCCCGGACCCGGTTTCCGCTGCCGGCTGCGCGGATGTCGCCGCGAACTTCCACAGCAGGCCTCCACCGATGCCGAGCAGCAGGGCGAGCAGCAGCAATTCCGTGCCAGACACTTTCTGCGCGCCGCGTTCCCCGTGATACCACGCGAGCAGCAGCGTGATGAAGAAGCCGACGCACAGCGCGATGATCAGGGTGCGCTCGATCGATTCCGGCCAGCCGAAGCGCTGTGCGACGATGTCGATGCCCTGCAGCAGCGCGAACGCCGCGGCCGCGTAGGCCAGCGCCCACTGGACGATCTTGCGTTGCTTGAGTTCGGCAATCAGGGACATGTCAGTTTTTCGACATCCGGACACCCGGCAGGGCCAGGATCCTGGCGCGCAGGCTCCTGGCGTCCTCGAGCCACCGCGTGTCGAAGCGCACGTCGACCGTTCGATTGGACAGCGTCGTCGGCAACCATTCGATGAAATCAGGCCGGGCCAGCATCCTGCGGTATGCGCCCATGGCATCTTCGAGGTCCGCGCTTGGAATCGGCCCGCTATCCGAGGACGTCTGCATCAATTGTTTCGCTGTCAGGATTCCCGCAGAGCGCCTGAAGTATTCGGTCTGGCAGAACGTCCGGAACGGTCCCCACTGCGACTGGCCCTGGACCGTCGCGTAGAACTTCATCAGGTCGAGCACGAGTTGCCGGTCGCGGATGATCTGGAGGTCGCCGGTCGACTTGATCGTCTCGAACGTATAGCCGCGTATCGACGGCGAGTGCGTATAGCCGCCGCGCGTGATCGCGAAGACGAAGCGGCCGGGATCGGCGCGCACCAACTCGGGATCGGTTGCAGCGTCGATCAGCAGTTCGTCCAGCGCGCTGCGATCGTTCGAATAGCCGATGCTCTGCTGGATCGAGGCGATGCTCTCGTCGAGTTCCGTGGCGATGCTTTCGAGGTAGACAACTTCGCGCGCGCGGTCGCGGCGCGCGTCCTTCCAGTCATTGACCTGCAGGCCGATGAAGACGCCGGCGATGACGATGACGAGTTCGATGACGACCGCCGTCCACTGCTGCTTCTTCAGGTGCTCGATGACGCGGCGCAGGATCATGGCTTCGCGCCGGCGCCGAGTCGGCGTGCTTGCTCATCGAACGAGGCCAAGGCGCGCTTCACGAGAACGACATCCCCGCTGACGTTGCTGACTGCGGCGATCATGGTCGAGAAATGCAGTCGCAGGTCGGGAAGCACGCCCGGATCGCTGACTAGTTCCGCCGCGGCGGCGGCGATCTCGGCGTCGGTCACGTCGAGCTTGCAGTCAGTCTTGAACGCCACGACGTTGCCGATCTCGTCCAATACGTCGCCGCAGCCCGCCCTGATCGCCTGTTGCACCGCATGCGGAATGATGCGGCGGATCCGCTGCCGATACGGCGACCGCTCGAACGCGTCCTTGGTGTCCTTGGCCGCGTCGAACGTGAAGAACGTCGAGATATTGGCCCGGTCGACGTAAGGCGGCAGGATGGCAATTTCGCCGGAGGACACGAGTTCGTCCCAGGTCGCGCGCGTCATCGTGTAGAAATTGTATTCGGTGGCGCGATACGCGTTGACGACCAGCGCCTTCGGATCGGGCGCGGGACTCTTGAGCAAGTCGATGGCTTTCTCGCCACTGTCCATGACCGCCTGGTAGTACGAGACCATGCGCTCGCGGCCGACCAGATCCTGGCGCAGGTCCTGCAACAGGCGCTGGGCGAATTCCTCGCCTTTCCTCTTCTCCACCTGGGCTGCGTTCCAGTTCGACGCCTGGATACCGATGAAGACGCCGAGGACGACGATGGCCAGTTCGATGAACACGGAGGTCCACTGCTGCGCCCTGAGGTGCGTGACGGCTTTTGCAAGGCTCATGGACGGGCTCCGGGACGGTACTTGCTCTGGATGTTCCACGCCCAACCGGTGATCGGTTTCATGGCGTCTTCGCTCCGGCCGACGCGCTGCTTCCGGCCGCAGTCCCGCATTCGAAGTCGTCGCTGCCGACGGGACGGCACAGCGCCGGCCAGCCCTTCTCGCGCCAGTAGTCGACGAAGCCATAGCGCTTCAGCGCGTCCTTGGCGCGCGGATCCTTGAGAATGGGTTGCGCCACAGGAACACTGAGGTCGGCGAACAGGTTGTAGCGGATCTGCCTGGCTGGCTCCTTCTCGTAAACGTCGAAAAGGAAACCTGCGTCGGGTCGCACGGTCACATAGATCACATCCAGCGACTGCGCGGCGATAGTGCGCCGAACCTGGGCGTCGTCCACGGCGGGATCGTGCGTCGCCCACTTGAAAAGCGACTCGGCTCCATCCATGGCGGCGGGAGCTGCCTGCATCGCCGCAACCAGCGCGGAACGTGCCGCATCCAGATTTCCCGCCCGCAATTCATAGAAGTACCGCGACCCCTGCCCCAGCTGGTTGCCGGGGGCGATCTCCCTGATGTGGGCGGCCGCTTCATCGACCAGGTCGAGCCGCATGATCGTCAGTCCGATTGCCTCGAGGCGCCACCAGAAGATGGCCACGTACGGGTCGAGCCTGACCAAGGCCCGGGCCGCGGCTTCCGCCTCGGCATAGCGTCCAACCGAGGCGAGCAATTCGGCGTAGTCCTCCTGGACGTCGGCGTAACCGGGATCGACCTGCATGGCCTGCAGATAGGTGCGCTCGGCCTCGGCGAAACGGCCTTGGGCCCGCGCGACGTTTGCCTTCGCATGCAACGTCATCGCTGCGTGCGGGTCGATCGCCGCGGCGCGTTCGGCCGCAACGACCAGCTGCGCGAAACTGTCGCCGATCGCGGCGCGCTGTTCGACGGTCGTCGTCCAGTAGGAACATTCCAGCGCGAGCGACAGGGAAGCCCAGCCCGCGGCGAAGTCCGGCGCGCGCGCGACCGCAGCGCGCAGCCGCGCGATTGCCTCCGGCATGTCCCTGCGCTGCCGATACAGCGTGCGACCCTTGAGATAGTCGTCGTAAGCGAGCGGATCGATCGGCGCGCGCGCTGCCGGCAATTCGCCGACGCCGAGCTTGGATTGCAGCTGCTCGCCGATGTTCTTCGCAATGTCGTCCTGCAGCGCAAACACGCTTTTCAATTCGCGGTCGTAGCTGTCGGACCACAAATGGAATCCGTCGGCGACGCGTATCAACTGCGCCGTCACCCTCACCTGCCCGCCGTCACGCCGCACGCTGCCTTCGACGATATTGGCGACGCCCAGCTTGCGCCCGATGTCGCGAACGTCGCCGCCCTTGCCCTTGAACTCGAACACCGACGTGCGCGCCGCGACGTTGAGCTTCGGTATCTTCGCCAGGACGTTCAGCAATTCCTCGGTCATGCCGTCGGAAAAATATTCCTCGTCGGGCTTGCCGCTCATGTTCGCGAACGGCAGCACGGCAACCGAAGGCACGCTGCTTGCCGGAACGTCGCCTTCGCGGTACGAAGGCTGGCCCTTGAAGTACCAGCCCAGCGCAAGTCCGGCTAGCGCCGCGGCCACGACATACACGCCGATCGTCGCGCGCGTGCTGCTGCCTTCAGCCTTGACGCCTCCGGGGGTCATGTCGAACATCCAGGCAGACAACAGCGCGATCGGAAACCCGAGCATCGCCAGCAGGATGAAGACGCGCAGTGCCCACGGCGGCGCATCGAACGCCGGGAAGCCGATCGAGACGGCCTGCACGGCAAGCCAGGCCACGACAAGGTATGCGCCGCCGACCTTGAAGACCTTGCGTCGTTTGAGTTCGTCGATCAGGCTCATGAGATCGGCGCCATCGTCAGCCCTTCTCCCCGCACACCTTCTCGGCGCGCGCATCTTTCGTCTTCAGGCTTTCCACCATCGCGATGAAGCGCGGATCGCAACGAATCGGATCCATGATCGGGACCGCGGTAGCCCATTCTGCCAAGCCGCCTTCCCGGCTTGCCAGGCGTTCGAGATAGTCCTGCGTCAAGCCGCGCTCGCCGAGCAACATGATCACGATCGGAATGT
>DATIEJ010000402.1:0-17088 GCA_035455825.1 Rhodanobacteraceae bacterium
CAACCATTGGGCGACAATTCCCCTCATAGCATCTATTCAAGCGCAGACGAAGGAAAATTTCAAGTAGTTTTTCTTTATAAATCCTTTAGCTAGCTGAATATCCTTGATACAGATTGAGGATTCGTCACTAAGTTGACGACCTCGCCGACGCCGGCCGGCCCAGACGGCGCAGCCCTTCCACCCATGCGGCCGCGCGCTCCGTGGAAGCCCCCAGTACGACATCGCGGGACTCCGGCGCATGCGCCAGACGCAGGATCAAATCCGGTTGCGGGAGCCCGGCGCGCGCATGTTCGGGCCACTCGACCAGCAGCAGGTACGACCCGGTTGTGAGGTCGGCCAACCCGAGCCATTCAAGTTCTCCGGCATCGGCTATGCGATACAAGTCGAGATGATGGATCGCCAGGTCGCCGACCGCGTACGACTCGATCAGGCTGTAAGTCGGACTCTTGATACGCGTATCGACACCGAGTGCGCCAAGCAGCGCGCGTGCAAATGTCGTCTTGCCGGCGCCGAGATCGCCGATCAGGAAAACGACGCCTCCGGCTGCCAGCATCGGTGCCAGACGCGCCGCCAATTCCGCCAGTTCCGCTTCGTCGATGCTCTCGAACTTCAGCAAGTCGCCGTAAATCATGTTTCGGCCACGCGGTTGCGCAAGGCACGCAGCGGCCCGAACAGATCGCTGGCGAGCAATCCGGCCTCGCCCTCGCGCGCGGCGACATCGCCGGCCCGTGCGTGCAACGCAACGCCGACGCAGGCGGCGTCATACGCATCGAGCCCCTGCGCGATCATCGCGGCGATGACACCCGTCAGCACATCGCCCATCCCGCCGCTGGCCATGCCTGGATTGCCCCACGGGCAGACGCCGACTTCACCGTGCGGCGAGGCAACGAGAGTACCCGCCCCCTTGAGGACGCATGCGCACTGGTGGCGCCGCGCTATCTCGCGCACGGCGGCGAAACGATCGGCAGCGATGCCGTGCGTATCGCAACCGAGCAACCTTGCCGCCTCGCCGGGATGTGGAGTCAGGACGGAATTGGCCGGCAGCGAGAGCGGATCGCGCGCCAGGAGATTCAAGCCGTCGGCATCGAGCACGATGGGTTTACCGGCCGAGATCGCCGTGTGCCACAACGCATGGCCCCAGGCGCGCTGGCCGAGCCCCGGACCGAGCGCGATCACAGTGGCGCGTTGCAGGAGCGCCTCGAGTTCCTGCGGACCCTCGACGCCGCTGGCCATGAGTTCAGGACGCGCCGCGTTCAACGCACCGACATGCCCGGCTCGTGTCGCCACGCTGACGAGTCCCGCGCCGGCGCGCAACGCGGCCTCGCCGGCCAGGCGGATCGCTCCGCCGAATCCCAGATCGCCGCCGATCGCCAGAACATGTCCAAAATTACCTTTGTGCGCATTTGGCGCACGCGGCGGCAGCGACGCGGCGATCGCGTCGGCCACTAGCAGGCCCGCATCCGCGCGCGCGCCGGTGAAAACGGCGGCGGGAATTGCCAGATCGTCGAGCACGACCTCGCCGCAGTAATCGCGCGCCGCGCCAGTGAACAGGCCGCGCTTGCGGCCGACGAACGTGATAGTCGCCGCCGCGTGAACCGCGCTGCCGGGGACGTTGCCGGTGTCGGCGTCGACGCCGGATGGAACATCGAGCGCCAGCGTCGGACCCTTCGCGCCGTTGACCTGCGCGATCAGGTCCAGCGCGCTTCCCTGCGGCGCGCGCGTCAACCCGGTGCCGAACAGCGCATCGACGTAAACATCGCCTTCCGGCAACCGCGAGCCTGCGCCAAGCACGGAGCCGCCGGCACCGACCCAGTCGGCATGCGCGCGCGCCGCATCGCCGCCGGCACGCGCCGGTTCGGCCGCAATCACGCTGACGTCGAATCCGCCAGCCAGCGCGAGCCGCGCGAGCACGTAACCGTCACCTCCATTGTTGCCGCTGCCGCACACGACGACGATGCGCCGGGCTTGTGGCCACTTCGCGCGCAGATAGGCAAACGCCGCGGCTGCGGCGCGCTGCATCAAGTCGTAGCCGGCGATGCCATGCGTGGCGATCGCCGCGCGGTCGAACGCGCGCACCTGGGCGACGGTATACAACGCGATGGTATCCATGCCGCGATTATACTGGCGCAACCAACCCCTTCCGCGAAACGCCGTGCCTGCGCGCGATCCCGTCGATGTCGACTACCAAAACCTTGCCGCCGATATCCGGCGCTGGGGCGCCGACTGCGGATTCCAGCAGGTCGGCATCAGTTCGATCGATCTGGCCGCAGACGAAGCGCACCTGTTGAACTGGCTGGCCGCCGAGCGCCACGGCAAGATGGATTACATGGCGCGCCACGGCGTAAAGCGCAGCCGCCCGCAGGAACTGCTGGCCGGCACCGTGCGCGTCATTTCGGTGCGCATGGATTACGACCCGCCCGGTGCGCGCGACGCCTGGGACGTTCTCGATCAGCCCGAACTCGGCTACGTGTCGCGCTACGCGCTCGGGCGCGACTATCACAAGCTGTTGCGCAGCCGCCTGCAGCGGCTCGCCGATCGAATCGCCGGGCACGTCGGTCCGTTCGGCTATCGCGCATTCGTCGACTCGGCGCCGGTGCTGGAAAAAGCGCTCGCCCGCAATGCCGGGCTCGGCTGGATCGGCAAGCACACGAATCTGCTCAGCAGTGCGGCTGGTTCGTGGTTCTTCCTCGGCGAGCTCTATACCGATCTGCCGCTGCCGGTCGATGCGGCCGCGTCAGAACATTGTGGAACCTGCGTGCGCTGCATCGACGTCTGCCCGACGGGCGCGATCGTTGCGCCCTACGAGCTCGACGCGCGCCGCTGCATCTCGTACCTGACGATCGAGCTGCGCGACAGCATTCCGGTCGAACTGCGTCCGCTGCTCGGCAACCGCATCTACGGCTGCGACGACTGCCAGCTCGTGTGCCCGTGGAACAAGTTCGCCAGGAAAAGCGTGGAGCCGGACTTCGTCGTGCGTCACGGCCTCGATGGCGCGGCACTGATCGAATTGTTCGCATGGACCGCCGAGGAATTCCTGCAACGCACGGAAGGTTCGGCGATTCGCCGCATCGGCCATGAGTGCTGGCTGCGCAACATCGCCGTGGCGCTCGGCAATGCCCCGCGCACAGCGCCGGTCATCGCGGCGCTCGAGGCGCGACGCGACGATCCGTCGGCGCTCGTGCGCGAGCACGTGTTATGGGCGCTGGAACAGCACGGGCGAAACGGTTCGCGCGCGCTCGATACGTCGCGTCAATCGTAGTGTGGGCCTTGGCCCACCGCTCTTCTTCTTGTATTCATACGCTGGACACATGTGAAAAATGGGTGAGCCAACGCTCACCCTGCGTGGCCTCTTTTTAAACTATACATGTGGATTTATTTGCATTCGCGATGTCCACGCGATTGTGCAAATCGCCGTCGATCGGACATACCGGCGCGTGTGCTGCAATTCGCCGGGCGTCACGGCTGGGCGACAAGTCCTGTCGCGTCGAGCAGTTGGGGGAGCGCCCGCGGGGCGTCAGATCGTCTTCATGTTGCTATTTCGCAACATTCATCGGCCTTTATCGATGCGGCAGAGCACCAGCCAGTCGACGACAGTGGCCGGCGGCGCTCCGGCAACGCCGCCATGGCGATCTAGCAAACGTATGAAAATAAAGGGTTATTTTTCCAAACTATCGGACAAAAAAAACCCTCAGTGGAGACCACTGAGGGTGATTTGTCAGAGAGACGATTACCAAAGATTGCGCCCTGCGACCACCGGGGGCAACTAGCTCGCGTTGCGGAAATCCCGATAGTGGTAGCGAGAATACCACAGTTGAGTTCTTTTTGCTACAGGTCTGTCGATAAATTGTCGATGAGGCGCGCCCGGCCCATTTTTGCGGCGATCAGAGCGATCAATCCGTGCGTTTCGCCGGGCTGTGGCTCGGCCAGATCCTCGCGCCGCCGGACCACCGCGTAGTCGGCTGCAAGGCCCTCGCCCGCCAGCGCGCGCAGCGCATCGTCTTCGATTTGCGCGCGATCTTTCCCGGTGCGCGCTGCCTCGCACATGCGAACCAGCGTTTGATGGATGATTCCCGCACGCTGGCGCTCGTCGGTGCTGAGATATTGATTGCGCGAACTCATCGCCAGGCCATTCGGCTCGCGCATCGTCGGTGCGGCGAGGATGCGGACCGGCAAAGCCAGGTCGCGCACGAGTCGCTGGATGACGAGGAGTTGCTGGTAGTCCTTCTGCCCGAAGACCGCGACGTCCGGCTGCACCAGATTGAGCAGCTTCGTCACGACCGTCGCGACGCCGGTGAAGTGGCCCGGGCGCAACGCGCCTTCGAGCGTCGCCGCAATGACCGGCACGTCGACACGCACGCTCGCCTCGACTCCGAACGGATAGACCTCTTCGACAGCAGGAGCAAACAACAGATCGCAGCCGTGCGCTTCGAGTCCGGCGCGATCCGATTCCAGCGTGCGCGGATAGCTGGAGAAATCCTCGCGCGGACCGAACTGCGTCGGATTGACGAACACGCTGGCGATGACGCGATCGGCGTTCGCTCGCGCGATCGAAACCAGCGAGTAGTGGCCCGCGTGCAGGTTGCCCATGGTGGGCACGAAACCGACGCGCGCGCCGTCGCGGCGCCACGCGGCGACGCGCGCGCGCAACTCGGCAGCGGTCGTTGCGTTTTCCATGGCTCAGAATGCGTGTGCGTCGGACGGAAACTCAC
The DNA here is from genome assembly GCA_035455825.1 of Rhodanobacteraceae bacterium. Taxonomy (GTDB): domain Bacteria; phylum Pseudomonadota; class Gammaproteobacteria; order Xanthomonadales; family Rhodanobacteraceae; genus Rudaea. Next base: position 4,710 of record DATIEJ010000402.1, read on the forward strand.
CGGCGCGCACGGCATCCGCGTAGGCCTTGATTGCCGCGGCGACGGAATCGTTTCCGCTGAGGAAATCCTTGCTGAAGCGCGGGCGCCTGCCGTGCGTGATGCCGAGCATGTCGTACAGCACCAGCACCTGGCCGTCGCAGTTCACGCCGGCGCCGATGCCGATCGTCGGAATGCGCAGCTCCTCGGTGATGCGCGCGGCCAGCGCGGCCGGCAGGCATTCGAGGACGAGGAGATCGGCTCCCGCGTCCTGCACCGCGTGTGCGTCGGCGAGCAGGCGTTCGGCTGCCGACTTGGACTTGCCTTGCACACGGTAGCCGCCGAACTTGTGCACCGACTGCGGCGTCAGGCCGAGGTGCGCGCAGACCGGGATGTCGTGCTGGTCGAACGCACGTATCACGTCGAGCACGTACCCGGCGCCCTCGACCTTGACCATCGCGGCGCTGGCCTCGGCGAGCAGCCGTCCAGCCGAGCGCAACGCGGTGTCGGCGTCGCGATACGTCATGAACGGAAGGTCGGCGACCAGCAGCGAAGCGGCCAGCCCGCGCGCGACCGCCGACGTGTGATAGACGATCTCGTCGAGCGTTACCGGCAGCGTGCTCGACCGCCCCTGCACGACCATGCCGAGCGAGTCCCCAACCAGCACGACATCGACGCCGGATTCGTCGCATTGCGCGGCGAAGCTCGCGTCATAGGCCGTCAGCGCGACGATCTTCTCGCCCTTGGCCTTCAACTCGTGCAAATGCGGCACCGTCACCGGCGATCGCGCGTGTGGCGATTTGAAATTTGTATACATAGTCGAATCAGGCCCCGCGGTGGCGCATTATCCGGTCGCAGGCCGGCCGTACTCAAGCCGTATCGATAACGTGGCAGCCTGCTGTGTCGACCTGCGCCAGCAGCGCCGATATGGGGCCGCGCCCCGGAACATCCAGATGCGGCGCGATTTCCACCAGCGGCAGCAGCACGAACGCGCGTTCGTGCAGGCGCGGATGCGGCAGCTGCAGACCCGGCTCGGCGAGCACCAGCGCGCCGTACAGCAGCAGGTCGAGGTCGAGAATGCGCGGACCCCAGCGTTCGCCATTGCGATCGCGCCCGGCATCGCGCTCGATCGCCAGCAACGCCTGCATCAACGCCGACGGCGACAGGCCGGTTTCGATCGCGGCCGCTGCATTGACGAAATCAGGCTGGTCGAGCACGCCCCAGGGCGCGCAGCGGTAAGGTCGCGAGGAACCAAGCAACCTCGATTCAGGCAGGCGTGCCAGGCGTTCCAGCGCGCGCTCGACCTGCGCGCGCGGACCCGCCAGGTTGCTGCCGACACCAATATAAGCGGTCGGTTTCGCGGCCGCCATCAGCTGTCTGAAACGGCGCGGGCGGCTGGCATCATTCGGCGGCCGCGGTCGGACCCGAAGGCTTGCCGCGTCGGCGCCGGCGCCGGCCGGGCGCCTTCTCGGCACTCGCCGCGGGTTCGGATTCCTCGTCGCCGCCTTGCGGAATCTGCTCGGCGAGTTCGCCCGAAGTCGCGCCCTGCGCGTGTGTCCACCATTCCCCGAGCTCGGCCGTCGCCGGACTCTCGGCCGCGCGCAACAACAGGAAATCGTACGCCGCGCGGAAGCGCGGATGGGTCAGCATGCGATGCACGCGCTTCTTCGTGCGTTGCTCGAAGCGCGGTTGCAGGACCCAGATTTCCTGCATCATCACTCCGAACCGGCGCGGGATCGCGACGTGCTTGGCCTGCTCGTTGATCACGTGGTGGCTGACGCGAAGCCAGGCCGCCGCCGGATCGCTGCCCTTGGCGATCTCGCGCTCGACCTGTGCGCGCACGGCGCCCCACAGCAAGGTCGCGAAAAGGAACGCCGGCGTCACCGGCTTGCCTTCGGCGATGCGCCGGTCGGTTCCGGCCAGGCCGTTCTCGAGCATCGCGCGAAAACCTTCGCCACCGCGGAACTTCAGCGCGCGCGCGGTCAGCGGGAACACGTCGACGAGCAGGCCGGACGCTTCGAGCGCACGGAAACTCTTCAGGCCGTGGCCGGCGAACAGCATCTTCAGCGATTCGTCGAACAGCCGCGCCGGCGGCGCGTGCAGCAGCAGTTCGCCGAGATCGTCGAACGGCGCGCGCGCGTCGTCGGCGATGCGGAAATCGAGTTTCGCCGCGAGGCGCACGGCGCGCAGCATGCGCACCGGATCCTCGCGATAGCGCTGCACCGGATCGCCGATCAGCCGCAGTTCGCGCCGCAACAGGTCTTCGTAGCCGCCGACGTAGTCGCGCACGCTGAAGTCGGCGATGTCGTAATACAGCGCATTGACCGTGAAGTCGCGGCGCACGGCGTCTTCCTCGATCGTGCCGTATACGTTGTCGCGCACGATGCGGCCGTCGACGACATGGCGGTCGCCACTGCCGTCGTCGACGTTGCCGCGAAACGTCGCGACCTCGACGATCTCCTGGCCGAACACGACGTGCGCGAGACGGAAGCGCCGTCCGATCAGCCGGCAATTGCGGAACAGCCGCTTGACTTCCTCCGGCGTCGCGCTGGTGGCGATGTCGAAGTCCTTCGGGTGTCCGCCAAGCAGGAGATCGCGCACGGCACCGCCGACCAGGCAGGCGCGGAAACCGGCTTCGTTGAGCCGATAGAGCACGCGCAGCGCGCCGTTGGAAATATTCTTGCGCGACACGTTGTGCTGGTCGCGCGCAATGACGCGCAGTTCCAGCGCAGGCATCGCGGCGATGGGCGGCGCGGCATGATCGGTCATCGCCGCGACTCGCGCGGGCGGGCCGTCGGCATCTTTCGATCCGCTCCGCGTTTGTTCCAGGCCACGAAACCGCTATACTTATGCACGCTCATTCACCCTGTTGCGCTCCCTTCGTCTAGTGGTCCAGGACACCGCCCTCTCAAGGCGGGAACACGAGTTCGAACCTCGTAGGGAGCGCCATTATATGTTTTGCGGCCGTCCCTGACCGCGCAGCGCGACGCGGTCATCCGTGGCCGCACGATCGAGTCGGCATTTTCGCACGCGGAATCGATACTGCCATGCCTTTTGTCGTCACCGAAAACTGCATCAAGTGCAAGTACACCGACTGCGTGGAAGTCTGCCCGGTCGACTGCTTTCACGAAGGGCCGAACTTCCTCGTCATCGACCCCGAAGAGTGCATCGACTGCACGCTGTGCGAACCCGAGTGCCCGGCCAACGCGATCTTTCCGGAGGACGACGTTCCTGCCGGCCAGGAGCATTTCATCGCGCTCAATGCCGATCTGTCCAAGGGCTGGCCCGTGCTGACCGTGCGCAAGGACGCTCCGGCCGACGCCAAGGACTGGGACGGAAAGCCGGACAAGCTCAAGCTGCTGGAGCGCTAGCTCCAGCCCGCCATCCGCATCACGTTCGTCCGCCGCGTTACGCAAGGTCGCGGCAACGCCGCGTCCAAGCGCCGGACATCAGGTCAGGCGCTCGCGCAATACCTGGGCCACGTGCCGGGCCGCAGCCATCGTTTCCTTGTCGGTAGCGTCGCCCTGCACGTCGACGCGCGCGCCACCGGCATCCTCGGCGACCCGTACCGTCAGCCTGCGCGTGACCTGCTGGGTCTTGGTCTCGTCGCCGCCACCGAACGGGTGCAGCACGCGCGTGTACCAATGATGTTCACCCTCGGCGTTCGTCGCGAGCGTGGCGCTGAAATCCAGGGTGTAGGTGTGCGAATTTGCATCGCGGCCGCTCACTGCGCCCAGTTGCGCGCGATCCAGTGCGAGGCCCACGCGTGTCCACGTGTTGGGAACGGTATCGGCCACGTGCAGGTCGGTGCTGCCGGTGCTGGCGGCAATCGGCGGCGGCGTGCTGGAAGGCGGCGCTGCGGGCGGGGCGCTGACCATGGCGGGAGGCGCAGAAGCAGGCGCCGCATAGGTTGTCGCTGGCGCAACTGCAGGCGCGGGCGCCGCCGCATAGGTTGTCGCTGGCGCGCTCGTGGCGATCAGTGAAGCGCCCGCAACTTTGTCATGCAGCGACTCTATGACGCTCGCTGAAGCAGCCGCGGCCGCCTTGTCGCCAGGATTGCCGGCGACGTGGATGCGCGAAGAACCGGCACCGTCGTCGACCACGCTGACGGTCAGGCGCGTCTTGACCGTATCGCCTCCGCCAATCCCGATGTGGTTGTACCAATGCTTCTCGGACTCGGGCTTCGGCAACGACGAGTCGTAGTCGAAGGTATAGGTGTACGCATTGTCGTCGCGCGCGCTGATCGTGCCGAGCTTGTTGCGCTCGAGCGCCGCGCCTGCCTTGATCCAGGTGCCCTTGACGCTGTCGGCTACCTGCAGTTCGTTGCTCGGAACCGAAGGCGGCGGCACGGCGGATGGCGGCACGCTGGCCGCCGCGCCTGCCGGTGCTGCCTCGGCAACAGCCGGCGGCGGCGTACTGGCCGGCGGAAACGACGAACCCGGAAGCTTGTCGTGCAGGATCTGGATCACGCGCAGCGATGCGGCGGCGGCCGACTTGTCGCTGCCGTTGCCCGCCACGACGACTTTCGAGGCGGCGCCGTCGTCGATGACGCGGACCAGCAGATGCGCCTTGACCGGATCGCCTTCGCCGAATCCGAGGTGGTTGAACACCGCGGTATACCAATGCGATTCGGCCGACGGCTTGGGTATCGGAGCGTTGAAATCGAGGATGAAACTGCGCTGGTTCTCGTCACGCGAACTGATCATGCCGATCTTGGCACTGTCGAGTACCGGGCCAACCTTGGTCCAGGTGTCCGCGGCATTGTCGGCGACGAGCAGCTGATTGGCGGCGAGAGTCGGCTGCGCAGGCTGCGCGGGAGCCGCGTTCGCGGCCGCAACGCCGGATGCCGTAGCCGATCCCGCGGGCGGGACGAGAAGCTCGTTCGCATTCGGCGGCGAGTCCAGGTCGGGGGGAACCTCGAGCGGGCGCGATTCGACCGCGCCCGAATAGACGTCGGACTTCTGGTGAAACCAGCTGCAGCCGGGCAAGCTGGCCATTGCAGCGAAGGTAATCACGGTGCTCAGGAAAATCGGGTTGCGCTTCACGGGTTGGATCCTGGGACGAAAACGAAATTGGGTTGGCAGGTTACGCGGCATCGCTGTGCCGCGCCTGAACCATGCCGGGCAGCGAAGCAACGATTCGGTCCGCGCGCTCGCGATGCGCCGCCGAGAGCGGCAGCAGCGGCGCGCGCAGGTCGGGCTCGCCGAAACCCAGCCGGTGCAGGCACCACTTGAGCGGAATCGGGTTCGACTCGACGCCGAGCAGCTCGCACAGCGCGGCCAGTGATGCGTCGATGCGCCGCGCGGTTTCCGCGTCGCGCGCCCGCGCCGCGTCGCACAGGGAGCGAAGCGCAGTCGGCGCCACGTTCGCCGCAACCGAAATCACGCCGTCGGCGCCGGCCAGCATGGCGCTCATGCAGGTTGCGTCGTCGCCGCTCAAAATGCTGAATTGTGGATTTTGCAGCGCGATCACCGCGCTGATCCGCTCGGCATCGCTGCGCGCCTCCTTGAGGCCGACGATGCCGCCATGACTGGAGAGCCGGGCGACGGTCGCCGGAAGCATGTCGCAGCCGGTGCGCGACGGCACGTTGTAGAGCACCACCGGCAAGCCGCCATGGTCGGCGACTTCGCTGAAGTGCCGCACGAGTCCGTCCTGGGTCGGACGCACGTAATACGGCGTGACGACCAGCGCGGCGTCGGCGCCGCAGGCTTGCGCGCGCCGCGTCGCGGCGATCGTCTTGCGCGTGTTCGCCGTGCCGGTTCCGGCAAGCACCGGCACGCGTCCGGCCACGCGGCTGACGGCGAACGCCAGCAGCCGTTCGAACTCGTCGGTTTCGAGTGCATGCGCTTCGCCGGTGGACCCGGCGACAACCAACGCCTGCGTACCGCCGGACAGCTGCCAATCGATGAGCCGGCCGAACGCATCAAGATCGAGCGCATCCGCGCGAAACGGCGTCGCCAGAGCGCAAATACTGCCGCTGAGTTTCTTCAAGTCTGATGGCACGCTAGAGGCTAACCCTACGATGTTACGGGTATGCGCCGGCCAAGTCCATCCGCGCCCGCCCGGGCGTCGCCGACAGCGCGGCAAATTGCGCATGGACCGAGCTTGCGGCTTCGCGGTACCACAAGTATTCTGCCTGAGCCCGATGGAAGGATGGCCCCGAATTGACCGATTCCCCGCCCCGACCCGCCACGAACGAGAATTTCCTGCTGATCAATGCGTTTGCCCCGCAGACCCACTCGCCGCTCGTCGCCATCACCAAACGCATCACGGACTGCGGCTGCAACCTGACCGAAACCCGGGTCGCGACCCTGGGACGCGACGTGTCGGTGCTCGCGCTGGCGCAGGGACCATGGGATGCGATCGCGAAACTCGAATCGGCGCTGGCGCGGCTGGAGCGTGAAGAGCAGATCCGCCTGGTCCACTACCGCACCGGACCCAAGCCCGCGCAGACCAACCTGCTGCCGTACGTGGTCGAGGTCATTGCCGCGGACAAGCCGGGCATCCTCTACCAGCTGGCCGAGTTCTTCCTGCATCACAACATCAGCATCGAGCAGTTGCAGTCGACGCGCTATCGCGCGATGCAGACCGGCGCGGACATGTTTTCGGCGCAGATCACCGTCGGGATTCCGTCGAACACGCACATCGCGGCGCTGCGCGACGATTTTCTCGAGTTCTGCGACGGACTCAATCTCGATGCGATCATGGATCCGATGAAGTATTGACCTGACAAACGCAAGATCAAAACAAAAGATGCACCACGAAGGCACGAAGATCACGAAGAAGAGCAAAAAGGAATATTGCATTTTCTGCAGTTCTTCGTGTCCTTCGTGCCTTCGTGGTGAATCCTTTTGCCCTTGCAGGAAAGCGAACCCCCCATGCTGAAGATCGGCGGCAAAGTTCCGAACCTGAGCGGCGAGACCAGCGGCGGCAAGACGATCAGTCTCTCCGGCTTCAAGGGCAAGTTCGTCGTTGTATACTTTTACCCGAAAGACAACACGACCGGTTGCACGCGCGAGGCGCAGGATTTTCGCGACGCGGCCGCGAAGTTCGCCAAACGTGGCGCCGTCGTGATCGGCGTATCGCGCGACTCGGTGAAATCGCACGATGGCTTCGTTGCCAAGCACGACCTGCCATTCGACCTCGTCGCCGACGTCGACGAAGCCTGGTGCAGCGCTTTCGACGTGGTCAAGGAAAAAGTTCTTTATGGCCGGCGCTACATCGGAGTCGTGCGCAGCACGTTCCTGATCGGACCGGACGGCCGCCTGCTGCGCGAGTGGCGCAACGTCAAGGTGCCGGGTCACGTCGACGCCGTGCTCGAAGCAATCACCGCCGCAACTTAGTGAATCGCTATTCCACTCCGCTGCATTGCCCCGCGCCGGGCAGGAAGCCCAAGTGCCTCGGAGGCCATGCATGGCCGAGACAGGCCACTATCGCGCGCGGTCCTTCCATCCGCAGTTCCCATACGGTGACCATCGCATGACCCGAGGCAAGCGCATCTACGTACTCGACACCAACGTGCTCATGCACGACCCGACCGCGCTGTTCCGCTTCGAGGAACACGACGTGTTCCTGCCGATGACCGTGCTCGAAGAACTCGATGCGGCGAAGAAAGGCACGTCGGAAGTGTCGCGCAATGCGCGCCAGGTCAGCCGCTTCATCAACGAGCTGATCGAGCACGGCGACAGCCGGCGCATCGAACAAGGCCTCGACTTGCGACTGCCGCAGGGACTGCAGCTCGACCGCGGCGCGCAGGTCGGCCGCCTGTACTTCCAGACGCAGCAACCCGAAGCGCCGACGGCCGGCAAGAAACGCCAGATCCCCGACAACCTGATCCTGGCCTCGGTTGTCGCACTGCGCGAACAGCACCCCGACGTGCCGGTCGTGCTGGTGTCCAAGGACATCAACCTGCGCATCAAGGCATCGATCTTCGGCATTCCCGCCGAAGACTACGAGAACGATCGCGCGCTCGACGATTTCAGCCTGCTGTACGCCGGTCACAGCGAACTTCCGGGCGATTTCTGGGAGCGCCACAACGAGGTGCGCTCGTGGTCCGAGCGCGGCCATACGTTCTACGAGGTCAAGCTGCGCAAGGACGAAGACTGGCAGCCGCACCAGTTCCTGTACCTGCCGGGCGACAACGAGATCGAACTGCGCGTGCTGCGCGTGCGCGAGGGCGTCGCGACTCTGCAGATCGTCGATGACTACCGCGGCGGCTCGCACAATGTCTGGGGCATCACGGCGCGCAACCGCGAACAGAATTTCGCACTGAACGCACTGATGGATCCGGACGTCGATTTCGTCACGCTGCTCGGTACCGCCGGCACCGGCAAGACCTTGCTGGCGCTGGCCGCCGGCCTGGCGCAGACGATGGACCAGCAGCGCTATCGCGAAATCATCATGACCCGCGCGACCGTGTCGGTCGGCGAGGACATCGGTTTCCTGCCCGGCACCGAGGAAGAAAAGATGACGCCCTGGATGGGCGCGCTGACCGACAATCTGGAAGTGCTGGCCACGCCGCAGGAAGGCGGCGCCTGGGGCCGCGCGGCGACCAACGACCTGCTCGCCTCGCGCATCAAGATCCGTTCGCTGAACTTCATGCGCGGCCGCACGTTCCTCAGTCGTTTCGTCATCGTCGACGAAGCGCAGAACCTGACGCCGAAACAGATGAAGACGCTGCTGACGCGCGCCGGTCCCGGCAGCAAGATGATCTGCCTCGGCAACGTCGAGCAGATCGACACGCCATACCTGACCGAGACGACCTCGGGCCTGACTTATGCCGTGGACCGCTTCGCCGCCTGGCAGCATTCGGCGCACATCACCCTGCGTCGCGGTGAGCGCTCGCGGTTGGCGGACTACGCCTCCGAGATGCTCTGAAGTAGCGCAGAGCCAAAGAGAAGAGATTCAAGCTTCACCACGAAGACACGAAGGACACGAAGAAGAGCGCAAGAGCGTAAGTCGGCGGCCAAACACCTTGCAGTGGTAGGCACAGCCTCGCTTCTCGTGCTCGTGGCAATCATCCTCCTGTGCTTTTCTTCGTGTCCTTCGTGTCTTCGTGGTGAAGCTTTTGATCTTGCTCCCGCGCAAAAAAAGGGAGCCGGTTGGCTCCCTAAAAACATGCGCTAGCCCTGAAAGCTGCGAGTGTCGGAAAACTGGTGTCAGAAATTGGTGATCCAGAGCGCTCCCCATTCGAACTGGTTGCCGCCCTTGCTGAGGCTGTAGCTCTGCGGGATGCCGGGAATGTATTCGACCGGCACGTAGGCGGCCATGAGGCGCAGGGTCGAACTCTGGCCGAGGCCGTGCGCATAGCCGACTTCGATATTGCGCGGCGAAATCTCCGGCAGCGCCTGCTGCAGCAGCGGCGAGGTCGGCAGCGGCTGTTCGCGCGTGCTGTAGCGGACGCTCAGGTCGCCAAACTCGGGATCGTGCCACAAGCCGCCGATCGAATAGACGTCCAGGTCCTGCCAGGCAAACACCGGGCTGGCGCTGCTGCTGAGCAGCGCGAGGAAACGCGATGGCAGAGCCGAGCTCGTGAACGGCGCGACCTGGCTGTACATGACGCGCTCGACGCCCACCGTCAGCTGCATCTGCTGGGTGACAGCCAGACCGAGCCCGAGGTTGGCGCTCGCAGGAATATCGAAGGTGCCTGGTTCGGAGTAGATGCCGCGATAACTCGCGAACGAATCCATGTTCACGCGCGATTGCGCGCCGGCCTGCCAGCTGACCCGATCGGTGATCGGAGTGCTGTAGTCGACGCGAAGTCCCGCGCCGGACGACGAATCGGTCGAGCGCAGCCCTGACGGCATCGTCGACGGAAAATCAGTGGTCACGTTTGCCGGCGTCCAGCCGATGTCGGCCAGGTGCTGGTAGGCGAAGATCGCAGAAACGCTTACCGCGCCGTAATTGCCGAGGTACTGGGTCAGCGATGGCGCGATGATGTAGCGCTGCAGCCCCGGAGCGGAACTCTGCAGCACGGCGGCCGAATTGCTGGGCGAATACAGCGGCGTATCCGACAGCTTGCTCGAGATCATCGCCACGTGGAACGGACTGCTGTCGACGGCGCTGCCATGGAAATGCGATGCGGGCGCCGAAACCCGGCCGCGGCCACGATCGAACAGCGAAGGCGCGCGAATCGGCTGGTCGCCATCGCTCGCCCAGGAGAATTCCGGCTTCAGGCTCGCCAATGCATAATCGCGCCAGGCATCCATCAGGCCCGCCGAAGCGGCCAGATCCGTCAGCGCCGAGGACGTGACGCGGGCACTTGTTGCACTGTCCGCCGCATACCCGCACGGCGCAATGGCGAGGCTCAGCGCCAAGGCCGTGAACAAGTTGTTCGCGAAAGGTGTGTGCCGACGCATAGCCCCGAATGCGAAAGGTGGGTAGGATGCTGCAGCGCGATGTTGGCAAAAAAGCAACAGGCCGTCAAGCAATATAAATGGCCGCGGAAACCCAGTGCCTGCAAGGTTCCGCGCCGACAATCGGACTCGACTCGATGGCCCCTCCCGGCAGCAGGTGTGGTGAAAATGAAACATTCCGGCCCGCCTGATTCGCCGCTGGCTGCCGCGACGAGTCGCCGCAGGCGCTGCGTCCTGGCGATCGCCGGCTCGGATTCGAGCGGCGGAGCCGGAATCCAGGCGGACCTGCGAACGATTGCCGCCCATGGCCTGCATGGCCTCAGCGTCATCACGGCGGTGACGGCCCAGAACAGCCGCGCCGTCGTTTCGGTCCACCTCGTTCCTGCACGCCAACTGCTCGCGCAGCTTGACGCCGTGTTTGCCGATTTCGACGTCGCCGCCGTGAAGATCGGCATGCTCGGCAGCGCGGCGACAGTCGATGCCGTCACTGCCGGCCTGCTCGAGGCCGGCGCGCGCCATATCGTCCTGGACCCCGTGCTCGTCGCGACGAGCGGCAAGGCGTTGCTGTCGGCGCGCGGTCTTGCCCGCCTGCGCCGCCAGCTGATACCTCGCGTCGACCTGCTCACGCCGAATCTGCCCGAAGCCGAGGCACTGCTCGGACGGCGACTGCACTCTGACCGCGACCTGCGCGCGGCCGGCGCGGAGCTGCTGGCTCTCGGCGCCGGTGCCGTCCTGCTGAAAGGCGGCCATCAGCGTGGCCGCGTCGTCAGCGATTACCTCTTTGCCGGCGAATCGACGACCGTGTTTTCGCATGCGCGCCAGCCCGGGTCCGTCCGCGGCACCGGCTGCACGCTCGCATCGGCGATCGCGGCCGGCCTGGCCTCGAGGCTGCCATTGCACGACGCGGTCGCACGCGCCGAGCTGTTCCTGCAGCGCGAAATGCGGCGCGCGTACCGCGCGGGACGCACGGGAATGCAGGCGATGAGCCCGGCCGCGACAGCCGCAGCGACGGCTGTGGCCGGCAGGAAGGTTTAGCGGACCTTTACACGGACGCATGCTAAATTTGGCGTCGAAAACCGAAGGAGCATCGTCCATGCGCAAGCAATCGCTGGCAATTCTTGCCGGCCTGATCGTATCGGCACCGGCAGCTGTGTCGAACAGCTGGGCCGACGAGGCGCCGCAACCGCAGCCGGCAGTCGCCAGCGGCCGCATTGCGGCGATGAAGGCCGGCACCGCGCCACGCGCGACGGTCGCCGCGTCGCCGACCGTCAGCCAGACGACGGTCGTGCGCATGGCGGACGGTTCCCTCGGCATGGTCTGCGAACAGAAACGCAATCCGGCGGCGGGAAAAGTGAACGCAAAAACCGCGCCGGAGCAACCATGATGCGGCGGTTGTTGCGTTGTGGATTTCTGGCTTTTTGCACAATCTTCCTGTTCGGCGCGACCACCGCCCTGGCGCAATCCGCGCTGACACCCGGCACGCCCACACAGGTCGTCCTGCCGCCGCTGAACTACGTATCGAACTACTACGTCGACACCGACGCCAGCGCGAAGCAGCTGACCATCAGCGTGTCCGGCAGCGGCAGTGTCGACGTCGACCTGTTCGTGCGCTTCGGCACGCCGTTTCCGACGAGTCCGGTATTGGTGAGCGAGGACACGCTCACGCGCTACTCGCATTATCACTCGTACAGCGATTCGTCGGCCGAATCAGTCATCGTCCTGCCGTCGAGCCATGTGCCACTGGGTCCGGGCCGCTGGTACATCGCGGTGATCAATTCCGATACCAGGAAACTCTCGACCACCGCGACGTTGAGCGCGTTGACCTTCACGTCGCCGCAGGTCGCCTCGATCGGGGTCGATTTCAGCAGCCCCAGCACGAATCCGGGCGATCCCACGCTGAATTGCGAAACCGCGCCGTGGACCGATTCGACTGCGGCAACGCCGATCGCCGGCAACCCGGGCACGACGCTTGGCCAGCAGCGCCAGAACGCGCTGAAATACGCGGTCCAGCAGATCACGCAGACGCTGCAGCCGCCGGTGCCGATCAC
>DATIEJ010000403.1:0-3683 GCA_035455825.1 Rhodanobacteraceae bacterium
CGACGCTCGCCGCCGTCCTCGCATTGTGTACTTTGTGCATTTTGCGCGAACGCATCCCGTGGTACATGGCCTATCTGCCGACGCTCGGCGCGGCGGCCGTCCTCGCTGCGGTCTGGCGCGGACTGCTTTGGGCGTGGCCGCGCGCCTGGTTGCTGGTCGCGCCGGCGGTTGCGGCTTGCGCCGCGCTCGGCGTCGGGCTCGACATCGGTATGTGGCAACAGTCCAGTCGCGGCGAGTTCCGTCTGCCAGGCGGCGCCCTGCACGATACGCTGCAGGGCTACGTTGCCGCTCCGGTTCCGGCCGTGATCGGCGGCACGTCGCTGCCGGCACGGTTCGCCGCGGCCAGCGGCGATTTCCTGTGCGCGCATGGCGACGCGGTATTGCACGCCAGCTATGCCAGTTACGTCGACAGCACGGCCGCGCTCGACCGGCGCATGCGTTGCGCCGGCCACGGCGAACTGCAGGTCGGCGGCGGCGCCGGCATCGCACCGGAGCGCCACTGGATCGGGATGCCGCAGCGCCTGTGGCGTGCGCTGCAGCTCGAACCGAATGCGTCGATCGGGCCGTTCGGGCTTGGTCGCGTTGCCGCAATCTCCGCCAGCGCAGCGACGTTGCCGGTCGCCGCGCCCGGCCGCTATCCGTTGCGCGAGCTGCAACTCCCGGGCGACCCGGTATTCGAAGCCGAACTGGACGCGCCGGGGGGATCCGCCCTGGTCGCCAGCGGCGTGCTCGGATTCTTCGCGCCGGTGATCATCGATGAGGCGCGCGCGGGCGACGTTGTCCAGGAAGCAGTCGCGGCAACAGCGTTCGTGAACGTTTACCGCTGCGCGACTTGCGCGGAGACCGCTGGAACCGTGCACTGGCGCATCCGCTTTCGCGCGGCGCGCGCGGACCTGCTCGACGTCATTGCGCTGGCGCCGGGCGGTCCGTGACCGCGCCGCAACGCGGCTTTGCGCTCAGGGCGTCACCGCATTCGGGCACAGGTTGTTCCAGATTGCGCTGAGCTGCGCGACGGTGTACGTGTGGCCGCCGGTGAATTCGACGTAGTGGATCGCCTGTTCGTCGGTCCAGCCTTGCGTCAGAAACAGAGCGTGATCGGCCGCGGCCTGCGCATAGTTCGGATCGCTGGTGCCGATATGGATATCCACGGGAATTCGGCGCGGCAGGCCCGCCAGCAGCGGCGCGCAACCCGCATCGGTCGGGCCCGGGCAGGCCAGGCCCTGCAGGACGCCGGCGCTCACGCCGTAGGCCGCCATCGTGCTGGCGTTGAACGCGGCGCTGTAGGTGTTGATGGCCAGATCGTGCATGACATGCGCGCCGGCCGAGAAGCCCCAGCCATAGATGCGCGTGCGCTCGATGTTGTAGGCCGACTCCATGTCTGCGCGCACCGCGGCGAAAAGATCGTAGTCGTTCGGTCCCGATGTCGGCGGCACCAGCCAGCTCTCGCAGGCCACGTATTGGGTGCCATCCCAGCACTGGGCAACCTCGTTCGCGACCGGCGCTACCACGATGAAATGGCCCGCGCTCGCGGCCGTTACCCAGTTGTTGCGCGTCGTCATCGCGTAGCCGTCGCCAACCGGCGCCACGCCATGCAGCACCATGATCATCGGCCACGGGCGCGACGGCGTGTAGTCGTTCGGCAGGTAGATGTAATAGTTCTGCGTGCCCGAGCCCAGGCCGTCGATATGCAACGTGCGTGTTTGCTTGCCCGGAAAGATGCCGCCGCTGCCTCCGGACGGGTCGTGCGGAACGGTCGAACCGTCGTCGAATTCGCCGACGAAGAGAGCGTCGGGATGCGCGCACGCCCATCCGGGCAGCGCAACGGAAGTTGCCGCGTCCGCCGGCAGCGCAAGGACGGCCGCGACGAACGCAGCCGGGATTCTGAAACTGGAAATGTGCACGGATGTGAAGATTGGATTGCCCTGCGCCTATCGTAGGCGACGGGGCGCTCAAAAAACGTAAATACGGTCAGCCGGCGTCGCTGGTGCAAAGCGTCGCGGTTGCGGTGGCCGCTCCCGGCTCGGCATAATCCTTGGACTCGCGGCCTTGGCCGCCTTTCGCCTTCGATGACTGCCGATGAGCACCGCGAAAGATCCGTTTGTCGAAGTTGCTGCCGGCGCGGCCGTATTCAAGGAAGGCGACAGCGGCGGCGACATGTTCATCATCGAGTCCGGCCAGGTCGACATCGTGCGCAAGGCGCGCGGCGACGAACCGATCGCGACTCTCGGCCCCGGCGACTTTTTCGGCGAGATGGCGATCCTGGAAGACCAGCCGCGCTTCGCCGGCGCGATCGCCAGGACCAGTGTGCGGCTGCTGCGAATCGAACGCTCGGCCTTTGCCGACGTGCTCAAGCAGAATGTCGAGATCGGCGTGCGCATCATGCGCAAGCTCGCGGCGCGCCATCGCCGCGCCGAGCAGCGCGCGCAGGACGCGCTGACCGAACTGGCCCAGCTGAAATCGGCGGCGGCGTCCGCGCCGCGCGCGCGCGATGCAGCCAAGCCGAAAGCCGAGGCCCCGGCGGCCGCAGCGCGAGCCGCGCCCGAAGCGCCAGCTCCGGTTGCTGCCGCACCGGCGCCTGCGCCGGCACCACCAGCGCCGGCACCGGCCGCGCCGGTGGCCGTCGCGCAGAATCTTGCGTTGCGCATCGTCGCCAGCGGGCAGGTCCTGCTGCTCGAACCCGAACGCAGCGAATTTCTCGTCGGCCGTCCGGATCCGGTCACCGGCATCCAGCCGGAGATCAATCTCGGACCGTTCGACACGATGCGCACGCTGAGCCGCCGCCACGCCAAAATTCTCAAGGAAGGCGGGCTATACTTCGTGCGCGAGGAAGTCGGCACCACGAACGGCACCTTCGTCAATGGCGAGCGCATCAAGACCGGCGCCGCGGTTCCGCTCAAGCCCGGAAACAGGCTGCGCTTCGGTTCGATCGAAGTCGAGGTCGTTGCCCAGTGATGTGCGCCTGACGCTCGCGCGCAAGCGGGAGCGGGCGAGGCGCTTTGGATTTAAGGCGTCACAGGCCACAAGGGTCGGGACGCGGATGCGGGAACCCGCGAACAACGACTGGAGGTGCGTATGGCGAATGCGGAAGACAACCAGTGGCAGAGTTCGCTCAGCGCGATCGACCTTTCCGCGATCGAGTCGCTGAAGAAGCTCAAGGTCGAGCAGGACGTGCTCGACGAACGCCTCAAGGCGATGGAAGACCTCAAGGGTGAAGTCGCCAACGCCGTCTACCTGCGCGTGCGCCAGGACTACCAGAAGCGGCAGACATCGCTCGATGAGCAATCGCGCCCGCTCAAGCAGGCGGCGCGCGACCAGTATGCGCTGCTGCGCGCGCTGCTCGAGCGCTTCGAGGCCGATCACGAAGCCGTGAAGCTCGACCAGCAGGAACTCGAGCTGCGCCACAAGCTCGGCGAGTTCGACGACAAGGAGTTCGCCAAACGCATCAAGGCGATCGAGAGCGAAGTCAAGGACAAGGCCGAAGCGCGTGAACGTGCGCTCGAGCTCAAGGCGCGTTTCCTCGAAGCGTTCCATGCCGAAAGCGAACTCGAAGGCGAGACGACGCCGGCGCCGAAGGGCAAGGCCGATTTCGCCGCCACGCAGCAGTTCAGCGCGCTCACGCCGGCCGATCTGGCCGTCGCCGAGGCGCGCACGAGCGAGGTGCCGAAAGTCGGCGGCAACGAACC
>DATIEJ010000404.1:0-4553 GCA_035455825.1 Rhodanobacteraceae bacterium
CCGAGTGTCTTGAGCACCTTGAGGCCGCGCGCGCCGGCGTGCTTGGCGTGGCCGATCGCATCGGCCTGCAGTTGCGGGTAGCGCGGGTCGAGCCAGTCGCCGTAGGACGGTTCGGTCAAGGTCAGGAAGCGGCCGGGAGCCCCGCGGTCGAAACGGCGGATCGTTTCTTCGAGACCGGCGCCGCTGCCGCCGGTCAGATTGACCAGCGTGCGCACGTTCTTGCGGTCCATGACCGGCAGCAGGTCCCGCGGCTCGGCGAAGTACCGCATCGCCTGGCCCGTCGCGACTCCACTGCGCACGGTCGCCGACCACGACAGGTGCGTGTGCAAGTCGATGACCGGAAAGCGCGGGCGCTCGACGCGTGTCGCGGCGACCTGCAGCAGGCTGCGCGGTGCGAATTGCGCGAGCTGCAGGTCACCGCCGGACGACGGAACCGCGCCGGACGGCGTTGCCGGATCCTGCGGATTCTTCGACGCCAAGGTTCGGCCTTCGCGCAGCAGCAAGTCACAAGTGCACATTCGACGAGGTCCTTCAGCGCGGATATTTCGCCATGATCTTGTGCACCGCGCGGCTCAGCGCGACGGCCTGGTCGAAGGGCCGCAGCCACATGTTGCGTCCGAACATCACACCGGTCGCACCGCTGTCCATGTAGAACCGGACTTTGCGCAGCACGGCGGCATCGTCGTCGTTCTTCTCGCCGCCGGAGAACAGCACGAGCGTGCGCCCGGCCGAACGCACGACTCGTTGCGTGCGCGCCGCCGCGTTCTCCTTCAACGCGCGATACGGCATAGGCGTGTCGGCATTGTTTTCCTGCGGTTCGTGCAGCTTGACGATATCGGCGCCGAGTTCCAGCGCGACGCGCGCCGCGTAGTCCTGCGCGTACAACGTATTCTTGCCGCCCTTCGCGTCGATGCCGGCGCCGCGCGGATACGACCACAGCACGAGCGGCATGCCGAAGCGTTCGCAGTCCTGGCGCACTTCGCGGAAGCGGCGCAGTTCATCATCCTGGCACGGCGAACCGACGTAGATCGTGTAGCCGACCGCATCGGCGCCGAGCCGAACGGCGTCCTCGACCGATGCAATCGCAGGCGATGTCGCCTCGGCGTCGTCGGGAATATTCGTCTTGCCGTTGAGCTTCAGGATCAGTGGCACGCGCCCGGCATAATCGCGCATGTACTTTTCGGCCAGGCCGATGCCGAGCGCGATCGCGGAATAGTTGCCTTCGATCGCGAGCCGGAACTGATAGTCCGGATCGACCGCCGGCGGATGCGGGAAGAAATCGGCCGGGCCATGTTCGAGTCCCTGATCGAGCGGCAATACGACCAGCGTCCCGTTGCGCGGACCGTGTCCGTACAGCAGTCGCCACAGTCGCGCGCGCTTGCCATGCCCGAGCGTTAGCCGGTCGAGCGCGGTCGGGACTGTGGCTTGACTGCTTCGTTTCATTTCGGTTAGCCTTCTTATACTTTCGATATCTTTCATTTTTAATTGAATCCAGCGTGACTGTCAATCCTTCCGAACTCTCCCGGCTGCGCGGTCGCGACGTCGAGGCGCAGCGTGAAAGCGGCTACTCGCATACGCTGTCCGAAATACTGCAGCAGCCGCAAAGCTGGATCACAACCGCAACCGACGTCGCAAAAGCGTTCGCACCGGGCATGTCGCGCGCCGCATTTGAACCGCTGCCCGAAGCAATCGTCTTCACCGGATCGGGCAGCTCGCATTATGTCGGCGAGTGCCTCGCAGCCGGGTTGCAGGCGACGTTGAATCTGCCGGTACTGGCGATCGCCGCCGGCACCCTGCTGACGCACTGGCGCGGCACGCTCCCGCCGGGCCGCGGACTGCTCGTGTCGATCGCACGTTCGGGCGACAGTCCGGAGAGCGCGGCCGTCGTCGACAAGATTCTGGCCGAAGCGCCGCAGTACCGGCATCTGGTCATCACCTGCAATGCAAGTGGACGCCTCGCCACGCGCTATCGCGACGATGCGCGCGTCGGCGCGATCGTCCTGGACGAGCGCACGAACGACCGCAGCCTGGTCATGACGAGCAGCTTCACGAATCTGTTCCTGGCCGGCCGCGCGCTGGCATGGATGCGCAAATTGGACATGTATACCGAACGCGCGGCCCGCCTGGCGGCGCTGGCATCGCGCGTGATCGAGCGCGATGCCGATGATCTTGCCGCGATCGCGCGCAGCGGTTTTACCGGCGCGGTCTACCTCGGCAGCGGCGTGCGCTTCGGATCGGCGCGCGAATCCGCATTGAAGATGCTGGAAATGTCGGCGGGCCGCGTGAAGACGACCGCCGAGACTTTCCTGGGTCTGCGCCACGGACCGCTGGCCGCGGTCGACGCCGACACGCTCGTGGTCGCCTTCCTGTCGTGCGAGCCGACCGTGCGCGCCTACGAATCTGACGTCCTGCGCGAACTCGATCGCAAGGGTCTTGGCCGGCGCCGCGTTCTGGTTGGCGACGGCATTCCCGCGGATCTGCCGCGCACCGGCCAACTTGCCGTCGAAACACCGGGCCTGGGCGCACTCGGCGATGACGATGCGCCGCTGGTCGACGTGCTGGTCGGCCAGTTGCTCGCGTTCTTCAATTGCATGCACCTCGGCTTCAAGCCCGATGCGCCTTCGCAGGGCGTGCTGACACGCGTCGTCGAGGAGTTCAGCATCCACCGGAGTCCGGCATGAGAAAGATCCTCGTCGCCGGCGACATCAACGTCGACCTGATTTGCAGCGGTTACCAGACCTTCCCCGCGCCAGGCCGCGAAGTGCTCGTCGACGACTTCGTCATGACGCTCGGCGGCTCGTCGGCAATCTGCGCGATGGGACTCGCGCGGCTCGGCAACCCGGTCGCGTTCATCGGCAAGGTCGGCGCCGACTCCTGGGGCGACTACTGCATCGAGACGCTGCGAAGCGCCGGCATCGACGTGTCCGGACTCGGTCGCGATCCCGCGCTGCGAACCGGCGTCACGATCTCGATCACGTCTGCCGAAGACCGCGCGCTCGTGACATACGCGGGATCGGTCGCTGCACTGCGCGCCGCCGACGTCGACGCCTGGGCGCTCGATGATGCCTGCCATCTGCATGTATCGTCGTTCTTCCTGCAGCAGGATCTGCGGCCGGCGTTCCGCCGGCTATTCGCGCTCGCACGCTCCTCCGGCCTTAGCACGTCGCTGGATCCCGGATTCGATCCGGCCGAACGCTGGGAACCCGATCTGATCGAGACGCTCGGGTCGGTAGACCTGCTGTTTCCAAACGAAGTCGAACTGGCGGCGATCAGCGGGACGGCCGACCTGGCTGAAGGCTTGCGCCGCGTGGGCAGCGATCGCACCCGCGTAGTCGCCAAACTCGGCCCGCGCGGCTGCGCGATCCTGGAAAAGGGCGCACTACTCGAAGCTCCGGCATTCACGATCGATCCGATCGACACGACCGGCGCCGGCGATTCGTTCGACGCCGGTTTCCTGCACGCGTGGCTGCGCGAGCAACCGGTCCGCGAATGCCTGCGCTGGGCCTCGGCGTGCGGCGCGCTTTCGACCCGCGGCCTCGGCGGCACACCGTACCAGCCGGATGTTGCCGAAGTGCGTGCATTGCTCGCCAGATGATCACGGTAGCCGGCTTCAACACCGCGCTCGACAAGCTCGTCGATGTCGAGGTGCTGCGTCCCGGCGCGATGCAGCGCATCGGCGGCGTTCGCCTGAGTTTCGGCGGCAAGGGCCTGCATGTGGCGCAGACGATCGCGTCGCTCGGCGAGCGCGTGCGCCTGGTCGGACTCGTCGACGCAACGTCGGGTCCGGCCATCGCCACGCTGATGCGCGAGCGCGGCGTCGAATTCCACGGCATTGAGGTCCCGGGCACGATTCGCACCTGCCTTGCGATTCGCGAACGCGGCGGACGTATTACCGAACTGCTCGAGCCCGGTCCCGAACTCGATTCCGCCACGCGCGAAAAAATGCTCGCGACGTTTCGCCGCCTCGCGCTCGATTCGGACCTGGCCGTGATGTCCGGCAGCCTCCCGCCCGGCTGCGACGACGCGACCTATGCCGACTTCGTGCGCGAGCTGCAGGGTACCGGCGTGCGCTGCCTCGTCGATGCCAGCGGCGCGGCGCTGCGCCTGGCGATCGACGCCTGTCCATTTCTCGTCAAGCCCAATCGCGACGAAGCCGCCGCGCTGTTCGGCGAACCTCTCGTTCGAACTGCCGACGCCGCGGCCGTGGTGCGCATGCTGCTCGCGCGCGGCGTACAGCTGCCGGTTGTCTCGCTCGGTGCGGACGGCGTCGTTGCCGGGCGTGGCAGCCAGATGCTGCATGCCAGCGTTCCAGTCGAACGTGTATTCAGCGCCGTCGGCTCCGGCGATTGCCTGGTTGCCGGACTTGCCGTGAGCCTGATCCGCGGCGACAGTCTCGAAGCGATGCTCCGCCTCGGCGCTGCATGCGGCGCCGCCAATGCGGCTGCGGGCCTGGGCCACGCGCAGCGTGACGATGTCGAAGCGCTGTTGCCGCACGCGCGCGTCACGGCGATCGGAACGGCTGGCTCCGACGAAGCGAATTTCCCCTCGACCCC
>DATIEJ010000405.1:0-8900 GCA_035455825.1 Rhodanobacteraceae bacterium
GCAACCAAGCGAGCCCGCCGAAACTGCGACCCGCTTGAGTCGATCTCAGACCCGACCGGTTCGTTCTCAGTTGTGCGGACGAATCAGCCCAAGCGACTCGAGCTTCAGGACGATGCGCTGCACGGCTTCGTCCGGACTGATGTCGGTCGTGTCGATGCGCATTTCCGCGTCTTCGGGGACCTCGTACGGATCGCTGATGCCGGTGAATTCCTTGAGCTTGCCGGCGCGGGCCAGCGCGTATAAACCCTTGCGGTCGCGTGTTTCGCAGACCGCGATCGGCGTCGACACGTAAACTTCGACGAACATGCCGTACTGCTCGATCATCTCGCGCACTTCGCGGCGCGCGTGGTGGTATGGCGCGATTGGCGCGCAGATCGCAACGCCGCCGTTCTTCGTGATCTCGCTGGCGACGAAGCCGATGCGCTGCACATTGAGGTTGCGGTGTTCCTTCGAGAAGCCCAATTCGCTCGACAGATGCTTGCGCACGACGTCGCCATCGAGCAGCGTCACCGGCCGCGTGCCGAGTTCGAGCAGGCGCACGAGCAATGCATTGGCCAGCGTCGATTTTCCGGAACCGGACAAGCCGGTGAAGAAGATCGTGCAGCCCTGCTTGTGCCGCGGCGGATGCGTGCGGCGCAGTTCCTCGATGACTTCGGGATAGGTGAACCAGTCCGGAATCTCGAGGCCTTCGTGCAGGCGCCGACGCAGTTCCGTGCCGGAGATGTTCAGCACGGTTTCGCCGCTTTGCACCTCGTCGGCCGGCACGTATTGTGCGCGCTCCTGGACGAAGACCATCTCCTGGAACGGCACCATCGTGATGCCGAGTTCCACCTGGTGCTTCTGCACGAGCTCCTGCGCGGCGTACGGGCCGTAGAACGGCTTGCCGTCCGAGCCGTTGCCTGGGCCGGCGTGATCGCGGCCGACGATGAAGTGCGTGCAGCCATAGTTCTTGCGAATGATCGCGTGCCACAGCGCCTCGCGCGGGCCACCCATGCGCATCGCCAGGGGCAGGAGACTCAACATCGTCGTCTGCTCGGGATAGTGCGCGATCAACTTCTCGTAGCAGCGCACGCGCGTGTAGTGGTCGATGTCACCCGGCTTGGTCATGCCGACGCTCGGATGAATCAGCAGGTTCGCCTCGGCGATCTGCGCCGCGCGGAACGTCAATTCCAGGTGCGCGCGATGCATCGGGTTGCGCGTCTGGAATGCGACGACGCGCTGCCAGCCGAGCTTTTCGAAATGCGCGCGCGTCTCGCGCGGCGTCACGCGCAGATGGCGGAAATCGTAGTGACGCGGCGGTTCGATGCCGCGCAGCTTGCCGCCGAGATAGATCGGATTGGACTTGGTCAGCAGGTAGTTGACGCCGGCATGCAGGCGATCGGTGGTTCCGAAAACCTGCTGCGCTTCGCGCTCGCGATCGGCTTCCCACGAGTCGGAGATGTCGAGAACCGCGAGAATCACGCCTTCGGGGTCGCGCAGTGCGATGCTCTTGCCCGTGCCGAGTTTTTCGCTGAATTCGCGCGTCACGTCCAGCGTGATCGGCACCGGCCACACGACGCCGGAGGCCAGGCGCATGTCGCTGCAGACACGGTCATAGTCGGCGCGCGTCATGAAGCCGTCGAGGGGCGAGAACGCGCCGCACAACAGCAATTCCAGATCACACAACTGGCGCGGCGACAGATCCCACGCCGGAAGTTGCGCGCCTTCGCGCTTCAGCGCCACGCGCTCGGCGGCGGGAACGGGGATCAGGTTGACGAGTTGGCCGCCATGCGGCGCGATCAGCTGTGACATCGGGTTTTCCGGAATTTTCGGGGGAGGGCGGGGCAAACGATCATTATACGGCACCGCGGCGGCTTGGCCCGACAGCGGCAATCACCGCCGGCGATATCGATATTCACCAGCGTGGGATCGGTTGCCGCACGTCACGCCGCAGTTGCGCGCTCGAGTTCGTCGTGGGCGTGCAGCCATTGTTCCTCGAGTTGCGACAAGGCCGAGGCGAGAGCGCCGGCCTTTTGCGTCAGCTCGCCGAGCCGCTCGGCCTGATCGCTGTCGTAGAGCGTTGGATCGGCCAGGGCCGCGTCGGCCGCGCGCTTGCGTTCGGTCAGTTCGCTGAGTCGCTGCTCGAGTTTCTGCACCTGCTGGCGCAGCGGTGCGGTGCGGGCGCGTTGCTCGGCGCGCTCGCGGCGTCCTTCGCGCCGGTTCGACGTAGCTGCCGGCGCCGACGCCGGTTGCTCCGCCGCGGCTTGCCGCTGCACGTTGCGCGCGTAGTCGTCGAGGTCTCCGGAATAGTCGGCGACTCTTCCTCCGCCGACCTGCAGCAGCGTGTCGCAGCAAGTTCGAATCAGCGAGCGATCGTGCGAGACCAGCACGAGCGCACCGGAGAAATCATTGAGCGCCTCGGTCAGCGCTTCGCGCATGTCGAGGTCGAGGTGATTGGTCGGTTCGTCGAGCAGCAGCAGGTTCGGGCGCGCGTAGATCGTCAACGCCAGGCACAGGCGCGCCTTCTCGCCGCCGGAAAACGGCGCGACCGGAGTCAACGCGCGGTCGCCGTCGAAGCCGAAGCCGCCGAGAAAATCGCGCGCGACCTGTTCGCCGAGGCGCGCGTCGAGGCGCTTGAGATGATCGACCGGCGAGGCCGCCGAATCGAGCTGCTCGAGCTGGTGCTGGGCGAAATAGCCGACCGCAAGGTCCCTCGCCGCAATGCGCTCGCCGGCGAGAGGCGGCGTGGCGCCGGCCAGCAGCTTGATCAACGTGGACTTTCCGGCGCCATTGGCCCCGAGCAGGGCGATGCGGTCGCCCGGGGAAAGACTCAGCTTCACGCCGTCCAGGATGTGACGCTTCCCATAGCCCGCAGCGACTTCGTCGAGTCGCAGCAAAGGAACCGGAAGCGCCGCGGGCTCGCGGAACTGGAACGTGATCGATGACGCGGCGCGAATCGGCGCCAGGTCGACCATGCGCTCGAGCGCCTTGATGCGGCTCTGCGCCTGGCGTGCCTTGCTCGCCTTGGCGCGAAACCGGTCGACGAAGTGCATCAGGTGCGCGCGTTCGCGCTGCTGTTTCTCGAATTGCGCCTGCTGCTGCAGCAGGCGCTCGCTGCGCTTGCGCTCGAATCCGGTCAGGTCGCCCGCGAACAGTTCGATGCGCTGGTCGGCGATGCTGAGCACGTGCGTGACGACGGCGTCGAGGAACTCGCGGTCGTGCGATATCAGGAGCAGCGTGCCCGGATAGCGTTTCAGCCACTGTTCGAGCCAGAGCACGGCGTCCAGATCGAGATGGTTGGTCGGCTCGTCGAGCAAGAGCATGTCGGAGCGGCACATCAGCGCCTGGGCCAGGTTTAGCCGCATGCGCCAGCCGCCGGAAAATTCGCGCACCGGACGAGATTCGTCCTCGGAGCTGAACCCCAGCCCGTGCAGAAGGGCGCCGGCACGCGAGCGTGCCGCGTAGCCATCGATTGCGAGCAGGCGTTCGTGCAGCGTCGCGATGCGCGTGCCGTCGTGTGCCGCTTCGGCATCGACCAGATCCTGTTCGATGCGGCGCAGCTCGCCGTCGCCGTCTAGGACATAGTCGAGCGCGGAGGAATCCAGGGCCGGAACTTCCTGGCGCACGAAAGCCAGCGTCCAGTCGCGCGGACGTTCGAAGTGGCCGGAATCCGGGCCGAGTTCGCCGGCTATCAGCGACAGCAGGCTCGATTTGCCGGCGCCGTTGCGCCCGCTGATACCGATGCGCCAGCCGGCGTGCAGGCCGAGGCTGACCTGCTCGAACAGCAGCAGCGGGCCGCGGCGAAGGGAGAGATTTTCGAATCGTAGCATCGGTATAGTTTAGCAGCCGCGCCCGCGTTCCCGGCCGTGGCGGGCTGGACGGGGTCGCGCGTTCGGCGCGCGCGGCCGGGGAACCACGTCTCATTTCCGGCAGTCGAACGGTTTCGAGACTGAATAAAGTCATACCGTGCCGGGAACCTAATGCGCCCCGCACCATCCAAGGCACCGCACGTTTGCCTTCGACACGGGCTGCCCGCACAATACGCAGCCCTTAAATCGCCCCGGCCCTCTCGCACACCCTTGGGAAGCCGCAGGCCGGCAGGCGCTTACCGCTTCGATTACCCGACCTTTCAGGAGACCTCATGACTCAGTTTTTGCGCAAGACCTTGACCGCCGCGGCGATCACTGCGGCGATCGTTGCCGGTAGTCCGGTGTTCGCACAGGACAAGCCCGCCGCTACGCCGGCCCATCCAGGCGCCGCTGCTGCGGCCGCCGCCCCGGGCGCGGCCGCCAAGCCGGCAGCTCCTCCGGTCGACACGAAAGCGATCGACGCGAAGTTTAAGAGCGAAAAGGAAAAGTACGGCTATATGGTCGGCATGGATGTCGCCCGCAGCATCGGTCAGATCAAGGACGAAGTCGACACCGCCGCGGTAATCCAGGCGCTGCAGGCTTCGCTCAAGGGTGAAAAGACCACGTTGACCGATGCCGAAGCCGTCGCCGTTCGCCAGGAGTTCATGCAGAAGCTGCAGGGCAGGCAGGTGGCCAAGATGAAGGACGAAGCCGACAAGAACCAGAAGGAAGGCGATGCGTTCCTGGCCAAGAACAAGGACAAGCCGGGCGTCAAGGTCACCGCGTCGGGCCTGCAGTACGAAGTCGTCAAGCAGGGCACCGGTCCGAAGCCGAAGGCGACCGACGTCGTCAAGGTCGACTACACCGGCACCAAGATCGACGGCACAAAGTTCGACAGCTCGGTCGATCGCGGCCAGCCGGCCACGTTCCCGCTGAACCAGGTTGTCCCGGGCTGGACCGAAGGCCTGCAGCTGATGCCGGTCGGTTCCGAGTACAAGTTCTACATCCCGGGCAAGCTTGCGTACGGCGAGCGCGGTCCGGCGCAGATCGGCCCGAATGCGACCCTGATCTTCAGCGTCAAGCTGATCGGCATCGAGCCGCCGGCCGCCGACGCCAAGGCCGACGCTCCGAAGATCGTGCCGCCAGCCGAGAAGCACTGATCGGTTTTAGCTGGCACCAGCAAGCACAAAAGGCGCGGATTTCGCGCCTTTTGTATTTTTGGGTCGGCGCGTATCTCGAACGGTGTCCGGTTACGCCCGGGAAGAGCGCCCCCATCCGCCTGCGGCACCTTACCCCGCTTCGCAGGGGAAGGAAAGGCTAAAGGCGCCAATCTGGAGAGTCGCCCGCGTGGCCTTGCCCCGCCTCGACCACTACAATGCGCGTTCCGCGCGCTGGCGCGGATTTCCCTGCAGATGACTGACATATGCACATCACGATTTTCGGCACGGGCTACGTCGGCCTGGTCACCGGTGCCTGTCTCGCCGAAGTAGGCAACGACGTTGTCTGCATCGATGTCGATGCGGCCAAGATCGCGCGGCTCGAGGCCGGCGAAATCCCGATCTTCGAGCCGGGCCTCGAAGAGGTCGTCGCGGAAAACCGCGCGACCGGACGCCTGCGCTTCACGACCGACGCAGTCTCGGCGATTGCCCACGCGCAGATGCTGTTCATTGCCGTCGGCACGCCGCCGGACGAGGACGGCAGCGCCGACCTGTCGCACGTTCTGGATGTCGCCCGCACGATCGGCAAGAACATCCGCGACTATACCGTCGTCGTGAACAAGTCCACCGTTCCGGTCGGCACCGCCGCGATGGTGCAGCAGGCGATCGCCGCAGAATTGGCGGAACGCAAGGTCGACATCGCTTTCGACGTCGTCTCGAATCCCGAATTCCTGAAAGAAGGCGACGCAGTCAAGGATTGCATGCGGCCGGACCGCATCGTGATCGGCTCGGGCAGCGCGCGCGCGATCGAGCAGCTCAAGACGCTATACGCGCCGTTCAACCGCAATCACGAACGGCTCGTGCTGATGGACGTGCGTTCGGCCGAACTGACCAAATACGCGGCCAATGCCATGCTGGCGACGAAGATCAGTTTCATGAACGAGATGGCGAATATCGCCGAGCGCGTCGGCGCCGACATCGAACTCGTCCGGCACGGCATCGGCTCGGATCCGCGCATTGGCTATTCGTTCATCTATCCAGGCGCGGGCTACGGCGGTTCGTGTTTCCCGAAAGATGTTCGCGCGCTCGAATATACGGCGCGCCAGCACGGCTACGAAGCCCGGTTGCTGACCGCCGTCGAAACAGTCAACGACGAGCAGAAAGGCAAGCTGTTCGAATTGATCCAGGCCCATTTCGGCGGCGCTTTGCGCGGCAAGACGATTGCCGTCTGGGGCCTGGCGTTCAAGCCCAACACCGATGACATGCGCGAGGCATCGAGCCGCCGGCTGCTGCAGCAGCTATGGGACGCCGGAGCCAGCGTTCGCGCCTACGACCCCGAGGCCCGCGCCGAAGCGCAGCGCATCTACGGCAGTCGCCCGGACCTGGTCCTGTGCGATGACGCACAGACCGCCCTGCAGGGAGCTGATGCACTGGCGGTCGTCACCGAATGGAAGGCGTTCTGGAGCGCCGACCTGTCGCGCATCCGTGCATCGCTGCGCACGCCGGTGATATTTGACGGCCGAAACATCTACGAGCCGGCGGCGGTGGAAGCAGCCGGGATCGCCTACTACGGTATCGGCCGCGGCCGCAGCGTGCAACGCACGCCGCATTGACCTGCAGGAGCAATTGATGACATTCGCGTTGACCCTCGATCAGACAAGGATCGCGGTCGTTGGTTTGGGTTACGTCGGCTTGCCGCTCGCCGCTGCGCTTGGGCGCGAATTTCCGACGCTCGGCTTCGACATCGACGCTGAACGCGTCGCGCAACTCGAGGCCGGCCACGACGCCACCGGCGAGATCGACGCGTCGGACCTCGCCGCCGCGGCGCATTTGCGCTACAGCGCCGATCCGGCCTCGCTGCGCGATGCCAACGTTTACATCATCGCCGTGCCCACGCCGGTCACGCCGCACAAATGGCCCGACCTCAGCCCGCTGATCGCGGCCAGCAAGATGGTCGGCGGCGTGCTGGCACCCGGCGCGGTCGTGATCTACGAATCGACCGTGTATCCGGGAGCGACCGAGGAAGTGTGCGTTCCGGCGCTGCAGGACGCCTCGGGCCTCAAGTTGAACGTAGACCTTTTTTGCGGCTACAGCCCCGAGCGCGTCAATCCCGGCGACAAGACGCGCCGGCTCGCCGACATCGTCAAGGTCACGGCGGGCTCGACGCCGGAAGTGGCCGAATTCGTCGACAAGCTGTATTCACGCATCATTCGCGCCGGCACCTATCGGGCGCCGAACATTCGCGTGGCCGAGGCTGCCAAGGCGATCGAGAACACGCAGCGCGACGTGAACATCGCGCTCGTGAACGAGCTGTCGCTGATCTTCACGCGCCTGGGCCTGGACACCGAGGAAGTCCTCAAAGCCGCTGGGACAAAGTGGAATTTTCTCAATTTTCGTCCCGGTCTCGTCGGCGGCCACTGCATCGGCGTGGATCCTTATTACCTGATCCACAAGGCCAACGAAGTACGCGTGCACCCCGAGCTGATCAGCGCGGCCCGGCGCATCAACGAAGGCATGAGCGCGCACATCACCGCCCAGGTGCTGCGCCTGATGGCGCTCAAGCAGATCAGCGTCGTCGGCAGTCGTATCCTCATGCTCGGCGCGACGTTCAAGGAAAACTGCCCGGACCTGCGCAACACGCGCGTGCGCGAGATCGTCGACGAGTTGTCCGCCTGTCACGCCACGGTAGACGTTCACGATCCCTGGGCGGACCCGGACGAGTGCGAGCGCGAGTGCGGATTTCGTCCGCTGAGCGAACCGCCGCATGGCGCCTACGACGCGATCGTGATTGCGGTCGGCCACAGCCAGTATCACGAGTGGGGCGTCGCCGGCATTCGCGCATTCGCCAAGCCGAACGCCGTCATCTATGATGTAAAGTACGTGTTGCCGGCAGACGCCGTCGACGGCCGGCTGTGAAGCAATGACGATCGCGCTGGAACAACGCCTCACCGAGCTCGAAGTGCGCATGGCATTCCTCGACCACACGGTGCAGTCGCTCGACGCCACCGTTGCCGAGCAGGATCGCCTGCTCGCGCAATTGCGCGGCGAGTTCGCCCGCCTGCGCGAGGAACTCGGCGGAATCAAATTGTCGCTGCACGACGATGCGCGCGACGAGCCGCCGCCTCCGCATTATTGAACGTCGCCATGTCGGACTCGCTGCGCGACCAGTTGCTGAAAAGTGGACTTGTGCAAAAGCTCAAGTCGGAGGCCAGGCCCGCGCCCAAACCGGCCCCGGGCTCGCACAAGCCTTTCACGAAACATCCCCCCGGGCCGCCGTCCAGGCCGCAGCAGGGCGCCAGGCCGCAACAGCACGCGGCGAAACCGCAGCATTCTGCACGCCCGGCCGGAGTGGACGAGGCCGATCTCGCGCGCGCCTACGCATTGCGTGCGCGCCAGGAGCGTGAAGAGCGCGAACGCCAGCAGCGCGAGGCCGAACGCGCCGCGCGCGAAAAGAAGGAGCGCAAGCAAAAGCTCGCGACTCTGCTCGACGGCAAGGCCTTGAACTCGCCCGACGCCGACCTGCCGCGCCACTTCCCGCACGGCAACAAGATCCGCCGCGTCTATTGCACCGCCGACCAGCTCGCGCGCCTCAACCATGGCGAACTGGCCGTCGTCCAGCTTTCCGGCCGCTACCTGCTCGTCGACCAGGCTGTTGCCGTGCAGGCGAAGGCAATCCAGGACGATGCGCTCGTGCTGTTGTGCGATCCGAACGCGCCGCCCGAGGATGATGTGCCCGCCGACCTGGTTTGGTGACGCGGGCAAAAGTGTGACCGCCACAGCACGCGTGTGGACGCTGTCGGACGTATCATCGGGCTGGTCTTGTTGCAGGGAGTTGCAGCCGTGCGGAGCCACTCACTCGTAGTCCTGCTGAGCAGCGCGCTCGCGGCTTTTCCGCCAGCCGCTGCCGCTGCGCCGT
>DATIEJ010000406.1:0-4636 GCA_035455825.1 Rhodanobacteraceae bacterium
ACCGCGACCACTTCGGCCGGATCTTCTACAACCAGGCGCGGTTGAGCGCGCGCAACATTCCGCAAATCGCCGTCGTCATGGGCTCATGCACGGCAGGCGGCGCCTATGTCCCGGCGATGAGCGACGAGACGATCATCGTCAAGGAACAGGGCACGATCTTCCTCGGCGGACCGCCGCTGGTGAAAGCCGCAACCGGCGAGGTCGTCGATGCCGAGTCGCTCGGCGGCGCCGAAGTGCACACGACGATTTCCGGCGTTGCCGACCATTTCGCCGAGAACGACGCGCACGCGCTGGCGATCGCGCGCGACATCGTTGCCCAGCTCAACCGGCGCAAGACGCTGCCGGTGGCGATCCGCGAACCGCGCGAACCGCGCTATCCGGCCGACGACGTCTACGGCATCCTGCCGACCGACACGCGCCGGCCGTTCGACATTCGCGAGATCATCGCGCGCATCGTCGACGGCTCGGAGTTCCAGGAGTTCAAGGCGCGCTACGGCAAGACCCTGATCTGCGGATTCAGCCATATTTACGGCTATCCGGTCGGGATCGTCGCGAACAACGGCATCCTGTTCGCCGAATCCGCGCTCAAGGGCGCCCACTTCATCGAGCTGTGCAACCAGCGCGACATCCCGCTGGTGTTCCTGCAGAACATCACCGGTTTCATGGTCGGCAAGAAATACGAACAGGCCGGCATCGCCAAGGACGGCGCGAAGATGGTCACTGCGGTCGCCTGCTCGCACGTGCCGAAGTTCACCGTGATCATCGGCGGCAGTTTCGGCGCCGGCAATTACGCCATGTGCGGACGCGGCTACCAGCCGCGCATGCTCTGGATGTGGCCGAACGCGCGCATCAGCGTCATGGGCGGCGAGCAGGCCGCGAGTGTGCTCGCGACCGTGCGCCGCGATGGCCTCGAGGCCTCCGGCAAGACCTGGAGCAAGGAAGACGAGGAGACATTCAAGGCGCCGATCCGCGACCAGTACGAGCGCCAGGGCAATCCGTACTACGCGAGCGCGCGCCTCTGGGACGACGGCGTCATCGATCCGGCCGATACGCGCCGGGTGCTTGGCCTGGCGATCTCGGCTTCGCTCAATGCGCCGATCGAGAAGCAGCGCTTCGGCGTGTTCCGGATGTGATCGCCGCTGCGTGATCCGCCTGGTCTGAGTGGCGTGGCGGAAATGCCGCCGCGAGTGAACCTTTCGGCCGCGGGCCGGAACCTACGCGACGGGTTTCCGGGGAGACGAGATGCACGCAATCCGCGCTACGGGATATTTGTTGCTCGCATTTTTCGCTTCGCACGCCGGGGCGAGCGACTTTGCGATCTCGCCGAACATCAGCGGCGGCTTCGGCAATTACAAGTGGTCGATCGCGGTCGGCAGCGCTGCGGCCACGGGCAATCCGACGCTGTACCTCGCACGCGGCCGCTCGTACACGTTCGCGGTCACGACGTCGCTCCTCCACCCGTTCTGGATCGACGATGCACCCGGCTTCGGCGGCGTCACACCGTATTCGGGCACGGGGCTGTCGGCCAACGGCGCAGACAGCAATACGACGTTGACCTTCGACGTGCCCGACAATGCGCCGGAAGTGCTCTACTACGCCTGCGCCAACCACTCCGAAATGCACGGCACGATCAACCTCGTGGTATTCCGCGACGGATTCGACTAGCGCGGTCAGGCCGAAGCGTGCGGCTGGGGTCGAGCGTTGCCCCAGAGCTTCATCCCCAACGCGATCGCACACGCCGTGACGGCGTAGAACAGCAACTGCATGCCGGCCGGACGCGCGTCGTAGCCGACCAGCGTGTGCAGCGCCTGGCCGATCAGCGAGTGGTCCGACAGGATTGCCGAACTGTCCCAGATGCGATTGCCGAGCGCCGGCAACACGTCGGCCTGGATCAGGAAGCGTGCGGCCTGCGAGGCAAGGCCAGCCGCGAGCAGCAGCATCAGCCAGTTCGTGGCCGAAAAGAAATGGCGCATCGGAATGCGCAGCAGTCCGAAATACAACAGGAAACCGACGGCCACTCCACAAATGATGCCGAACGCGATGCCGCCGGCGATTTCGAGAACGCTCGCGCCGCTCGCGGCCTGGCCGTAGAGAAACAGCACGACTTCCGAACCTTCGCGCAACACCGCGATAGCCACGACGATCAGCAACGCCGAGAGCGGTCGCGAGCCGTCCTGCACCGCGCTGCCGACGCCTTTCATCTGCATCGCCAGCTCACGGCCGTGGCTGGCCATCCAGATCGCATGCCAGCCGATCATCGCGACGGCGGCGAGCAGGATCGTGGCATTGAACAGTTCCTGGCCGATGCCGCTCACGGCGGCTGCGATCGCACTGGCGAAAAACGCGACGACGATCGCGCCGAGCGTGCCGGCGCCGATGCCGCTGCCGACCCACAGGCCGCGTCCGCGCACGCCACGGGTCGCCGCGCAGACGATGCTGACGATCAGCGCCGCTTCGAGCACTTCGCGAAAGACCAGCAGACCTGTACCGAGCATCTTTGCAATTCCTGACTACAACGTTGTTTCGCGACCGCTATTTGACGATCAGCACACCTTGCGCCGTTTCCTGGTGGAAA
Source organism: Rhodanobacteraceae bacterium (assembly GCA_035455825.1). Taxonomy (GTDB): domain Bacteria; phylum Pseudomonadota; class Gammaproteobacteria; order Xanthomonadales; family Rhodanobacteraceae; genus Rudaea. The sequence continues at coordinate 2,576 of DATIEJ010000406.1, forward strand.
TCGCCGAAGAACGGATAGCGTCCGGCTTCGAGCGGCCCGATGAACACCGTGATCGTTCCCTTGCCGGTCACGATCTTCTCGCGGTTGAGCTCGTTGCTTTCGAACTCTTCAGGAGTTGCATCCTGATTGTCGACTAACAGCTTGATCTTCTGGCCCGCGGGGACCGTAAGCTCGACCGGTTCGAACTTGTGGTCGCGGATAACGAGCTTGGCATCGTAGTCCGCCGCCCACGCAACGCCGGACGCGAGCATCAGGCCCGTCGCAAGGAGCGCACTGGATGTGGAATTCCTGGCAGCTATCATGCTGCGAATGATAATGGTTCTTATTTGCGCGCGCAACTGGCCCTGCCAACACGAGGGGCTGGGCCGCCGTAGAGAGGCTCCGGGTGGCCTCCGCGCCTGACTGCAGATGTCAGACCGTCGTCAACGTCGGCTCGGCGTAGGTTGTCGTGCTGTCTTCGGCATCGGCCACGAACTTCCCCTGGGAGTCGAGTTCGGCAAACAAACCGCCCTTCCTGACCAGTTCCTCATAACGTCCCTGCTCGACGAGTTCACCGTCCTTGAGCACGAGGATCATGTCGGCATTGCGCACGGTCGACAGGCGGTGGGCAATCACGAACGTCGTGCGATCCTTGGTCAGCACGTTCAGTGCCCGCTGGATGCGCGCCTCGGTCGCGTTGTCGAGCGCGCTGGTTGCCTCGTCGAGAATCAGGATCGGCGCATCCTTGAGCATCGCGCGCGCGATCGCCAGGCGCTGGCGTTCGCCGCCGGAGAGCGAGCGCCCGCGTTCGGCCACCAGGGTCGAATAGGCCTCGGGTTTGACGATGATGAAGTTGTGGGCCTCGGCCGCCTGCGCGGCCGCCTCGATCTCGGCCTGCGTCGCGTCCGGATTGCCGATGCGCAGGTTGTCAGCGATCGACCGGTAGAACAGCCCCGGATCCTGGAACACCACGGCAATGTGCTCGCGCAGCGACTTCAGGCTGACTTCGCGGATGTCCACGCCATCGATCAGGATGCGGCCCTCGCTCGGATCGTAGGCGCGATACAGCAGGCTCAACGCCGTGGTCTTGCCGGCGCCGGTCGGACCGACGATCGCTGTCGTGCTGCCGGCGCGTGCGCGAAAACTCAGGTGCCTGAGCGCCGGATGCGTGACTTCGTAGCCAAACGAGACATTCTCGAACTCGACTTCGCCGCGCGGGGCGGTCAACTCCTGCGCGCCCGGCGTTTCGTGCAGTACTTCCTTCGTGTCGAGCACGCGAAAGAAATCGCTGAGCGAATGCGTCTGGAAAAACAGGCCGGATATGAAACTGGCGAATTGCTCGAGTCGTCCGATCAGCATCAGCGCAAAGCCGACGAAACTGACGATGCCGCCGACGCTGACCTCGCCCTTGGCATTGAGCGAGGCGCCGAGCGCGAAGATCGCCACGACCGTGAGCGTGCTCGACGCCCGATTCGCCACCGACAGCCAGGCCCAGCCGCGCAATACCGGATACTGGGCGGCAAGCACGCGCTTGGTCATCTCGCGGATCGCCTCGACTTCGTCGGCGAGCCGGTTGTAACTCTGCACGATCAGCACGTTGCCGAACACGTCGCCGGCGCGCTCGGTGATTGCATGGTGCAACTCCTCGACCTCGCCCTGCGCCTTGAGCGTGCGCCGCATCGCGATCGTGTTCGATAGCGCGAACGTCACCATCAGCCCGATCATCAGCAGCGCGAGCTTCCAGTTCATGTGCAGCGCCAGCGGCACCATGACGAGGATCGACAGCAGCGTCGCCAGGTGCTCGCGGAAGAAGCCGAGCCACAGGCTGAACAGGTTGCTCGTGCCACCGTACATGATGCGCAGCAGGCGCCCGGTGTGATGCTGCCCGTGGAAAGCCAGCGGCAGCGCGATGGCATGCTCGAAATACTGCGAGATCGCGGCGAGCCGGCGCCGGTGCGCGAGGCGGTCCGCGTACAGCGAGATCCAGACGCTCGCCACGACGCCGCCGATGCCGATCGCGGCCCACCAGCCGATCAGTCGCCACGCATCCTTGTGGCCCTTCGCGGCGAGCGCGTCGACGAC
>DATIEJ010000407.1:0-7968 GCA_035455825.1 Rhodanobacteraceae bacterium
GAGCCCCTCTCCCTTGATGGGAGAGGGGTTGGGGAGAGGGTGAGCGCCTGCGCACGCAGGCGCCTTCGGCGCCATGCCCTCGCCCGCCGCGCTGCGCGCGTCGGCCTCTCCCACAAGGGGAGAGGCATAAGCTTTGTGCCCCTCTCCCTTGATGGGAGAGGGGTAGGGGAGAGGGTGAGCGCCTGCGCACGCAGGCGCCTGCGGCGCCATCCCCTCACCCGCCGCGCTGCGCGCGTCGGCCTCTCCCACAAGGGGAGAGGCACAAGCTCGAGCCATCCCCTTGCCCGTCGACCGCTCCCGAGGGAGAGGCACAAGCTCGAGCTCGAGCCCCTCTCCCTTGATGGGAGAGGGGTTGGGGAGAGGGTGAGCGCCTGCGCACGCAGGCGCCTTCGGCGCCATGCCCTCGCCCGCCGCGCTGCGCGCGTCGGCCTCTCCCACAAGGGGAGAGGCATAAGCTTTGAGCCCCTCTCCCTTGATGGGAGAGGGGTTGGGGAGAGGGTGAGCGCCTGCGCACGCAGGTGCCTGCGGCGCCATCCCCTCACCCGCCGCGCTGCGCGCGTCGGCCTCTCCGACAAGGGGAGAGGCATAAGCTTTGAGCCCCTCTCCCTTGATGGGAGAGGGGTGGGAAGAGGGTGAGCGCCTGCGCAGGCAGGCGCCTTCGGCGCCATCCCCTCGCCCGCCGCGCTTCGCGCGTCGACCTCTCCCACAAGGGGAGAGGTGAAGATTAGAGTCTGCGCACGCCGACATGAACATCTACGCATGCTCTGCCCACGCCGGTTCGCCGGGTTTGTACGCGATGCACGGATCGAACCGGCCCGGTGTCTCGGCATAGCGCAGCGCAACCGTGCAGCCGATTTCGGACGTGAAATAGCCGAGCAGCGCGAGCTCCTTCATCATGCCGAAATAATGCGCCGCCGGTTTCGGCGGATCGCCGGGCGGGCTGACACTCGCGGATGGCGGGCTCTCGTTCATGACGCTCTGCAGTTGCGTATCGGGTTCTGCCGGCACGCCGTCGACCGGCCGTGGCGCCAGGCCTTTCTGCCTGCGATCGGCGGCATCGCGCGCGTCCATGACGCGCTTCTGTTCGCGGTCCAGCACGTTCAGGACGGCAATCCGCTGCGCCGGCGTCGCCTGCAGGAACGAAACGCGGTGTGCCGTCTTTGTCGCCGTGTCGACCGCACGAAGGCCGTCGCGGAAGATCTTCTGCTCGGCCGGCCAGTAGCAGTCGGTGACCATGCGCGCCATGAATGCGCCGGTCTTCGCGGCTTTCGCACCGGGTGTGTTCGTTGCCGGCAGGATCGTTTCGGCGATTTCGTCGAGAAAGGCGATATCGGCGAGCGTGAATTCGCCGATCGCACCGCCGGCCGGCGGACTCGCGCTTTCGATCGCGGCGAGCAGCCGCGTTCCGCCGACGAACGCGACACCGCCGAGCAGCGCGCTGACGCGGGCGATCGCCTCGCGGCGAGTGATGAGCTGGTCTTCATTCACGGACACGCGAACACCCTCCCCTGGGTCCGTCATTCCCGCGAAAGCGGGGTTTCCAACAGCGGAGCTGGTCATCCATTTTGACTCTGTCTGACCGATTGAAGAGCAACATGGATTCCCGCTTGACCAGCTCCGCTGTTGAGAGCCGCGGGAATGACGACATACATTGAGTTTTCGTGGCAGCCCGGTTCATATAGCGTCCATCACAGGTTGCGTCGCTTGAGTTCGTTCACGGCGAAATCCGCCGCGCGCGCGGTGAGCGCCATGTAGGTCAGCGACGGATTCTGGCACGCCGACGAGGTCATGCACGAACCGTCCGTGACGAACACGTTCGGCGCATCCCAGACCTGGTTGTGCGCGTTGAGCACGGACGTCTTGGGGTCGCGACCCATGCGCGCCGTGCCCATCTCATGGATGCCCATGCCGGGGAAGTAGCCGTGGTCGAATGTCGTGACGCGTTTCGCGCCCGTGCGTTCGAGCATTTCGGCCATGTCGTTGATCATGTCCTTGCGCATCAGGCGTTCGTTCTCGCCGGTCGCGCAATCGATCTTGAGGACCGGCAATCCCCATTTGTCCTTGCGCTCATGGTCGAGCCCGACCTGGTTCGCGTGACTGGGAAGCATCTCGCCGAAGGCCGTTGCGCCGAACTTCCAGGGACCGGGTGTCGCGGCCTCGTCCTTGAATTGCGCACCGATTCCCAGTTCCTTCACGGCCCGCATCCATCCGTCGCGGCCGGCGCCGCCCTGGTAGCCGAAGCCGCGCAGGTAGTCGCGCTTGTCGCCGAACAGGTTGCGGTACCTTGGGATATAAATGCCGTTCGGCCGGCGGCCGTAGTAGTACTTGTCGTTGAGACCGTCGAGGTAGCCCTCGGCGCCGGCGCGGAAATGATGATCCATCAGGTTGTGGCCGAGCTCGCCGGAGCTGCTGCCCAGACCGCCCGGCCAGATGTCGGTCCCCGAGCGCATCAGCAGCCATGCCGAGTTCAATGTCGATGCGCAGACGAAGACGATCTTCGCCGTGTAGTCGGTCGTCTGCTCGCTGACGGCATCGATCACGCGCACGCCGGTCGCGCGCTTGCGCTTCTTGTCGAGCAGGATCTCGGTCGCGATCGACCACGGCTTCAGCGTCAGCTTGCCGGTCTTTGCCGCCGCCGGCAGCGTCGACGACTGCGTGCTGAAGTAGGCGCCGTACGGGCAGCCGAGCCAGCACGCGTTGCGGTACTGGCACTGCGAACGTCCTTCGAGCGCCTTCGTCGCGTTCGCGGTGCGCCCGATCATGATCCTGCGCGTGCCGCCGAACGCGTCCTTGAATCGACCAGCGACGTGTTCCTCGCCGCAGTTCAGCGGCATCGCCGGCAGGAACTGGCCGTCCGGAAGTTGCGGCAAGCCCTCGATCGAGCCGGAAATCCCCGCGTGCTTTTCGACGTGGTCGTACCACGGCGCGAGGTCGGCGTAGCGGATCGGCCAGTCGACCGCGATGCCGTCTTTCGCGTTCGCTTCGAAGTCGAAGTCGCTCCAGCGGTAGCTCTGGCGTCCCCACATCAGCGACCGGCCACCGACCTGGTAGCCGCGATACCAGTCGAAGCGTTTGACTTCCGTGTACGGCGATTCCTGCTCGTTGACCCAGAACGAGAGATTCTTCTCGTTGAGCATGTCGCGCCGGAGCACCTGGTAGGCTTCCTCCATCGCGACCGTCTTGCCGCCGCGATGCAGGTACTGCCACGGCGCCTTGGTCGCGTTGACGTAATCCTTGATGTGCTCGACGTTGCGCCCGCGCTCGAGCAGCAGGACGCGCAGCCCTTTCTCGGTCAGCTCCTTGGCCGCCCATCCTCCGGAAATCCCGGAGCCGACGACAATCGCGTCGTAGTTCGTTGACTGCATTCGCTCCTCCTGTGCCAGAGGGTAATGTAATCCTTTGCGTTTCTCCGGGACAATCGGCATGTAGAACCGTAGGGTGCGGTGAGCCTTCGGCGAACCGCACCGATCGCGAAGGAACTACGCTCAACGCGAACGGATGGGGTTCGGAGTGACGCACAGCCAGTCCAGAATCGTAGAGTGCGGTGAGCCCCCGGCGAACCGCACCGATCGCGAACGATGCGGTTCACTTGCGTTCACCGCATCCTACGGAACTACGCTCAACGCGAACGGATCGGTTTCACACTGATGCACAACCAACCCGAAAAGGCGACGCTGCCCCTCATACCTCTACCGCTCGCGTTTTGCATTACGATAGGCGCCTCATGGCCGCACCAAAAGAATCTCGCGCGAAGACGCCGATCCGGATGGCCCTGGTCGGCCCGGGCTTCATTGCCGCGCAGCACATCGACGCGGTGCGCCGCCTCGGCAACGTCGAGATCGCCGCGATCGCCGGTTCGAATATCGAGTCGGCGCGGCGCAAGGCGCGCGAATGGCATGTGCCGCGCGCCAGCGGCGACTACCGCGAACTGACCAGCGATCCGGGCATCGACGTCATCCACAACACGACGCCGAACCATCTGCATTTCGACGTCAGCATGGCGGCGTTGCGCGCCGGCAAGCACGTCGTAGCGGACAAGCCGCTGGCGATGAACTCCGAACAATGCCGCCAGCTGCATGACGCCGCTTTGAAGGCCGGCGTCGCGCATGTCGTGACGTTCAACTATCGCGGCAATCCGCTCGTGCAGCACGCGCGCGCCATGGTCGCGCAGGGCGAGATCGGCAAGCCGACATTCGTGCACGGCCAATATCTGCAGGACTGGCTGGTCGAAGACACGGTGTATTCGTGGCGCATGGACCCGCGCAAGGGCGGCGCGAGTTCGGCGCTGCTCGATATCGGTTCGCACTGGTGCGACCTGGCCGAACACGTGAGCGGCCTGAGGATCACGGCGGTGCTGGCCGACCTGGCGACCGTCGTCCCGGCGCGCTTCCGCACATCGCCGGCAGGCAAGCGCCAGCGCGTCAAAGTGACGAGCGAGGATCTGGCCAGCGTGCTGCTGCGTTTCGACAACGGCGCACGCGGCTGTCTGCGCGTCGGCCAGGTATTGCCCGGGCACAAGAACGATCTGCAGCTCGAAGTGAACGGCCGAGCGGCTTCGCTGCGCTGGCTGCAGGAACGGCAGAACGAACTTTGGGTGGGCCGCTACGCGCAGCCCGAGTCGATCATCATGAAGGATCCCGTCTTGCTCGCCGGCGATGCGCGCCGTTACACCCACCTGCCTGTGGGCCACCAGGAGGCCTTCAGCGACGCATTTTTCAATCTGATCGGCGACGCGTACGCGTGGATCGCGCACGGCGGCACGGCCAAGTCGAAGCCGGCGACTCTGCCGACGTTCGCGGACGGCTATCGCAGCGCGTGTTTGATCGAAGCGATGCTGCGCAGCCATGCCGATGGCGGCGTCTGGACGCAGGCCAAATGAACCTCGACGCTCGCGCACAAACACTCTCAGGTTTAGTGCCGCGGCCACGCCACGAACGCCTCTCCCGCTGGCGGGAGAGGCCGAAGCGCGAAGCGCTTCGGGTGAGGGTGGCGGTTGGAAGGACGCAATGGCCCTCGGATGTGCCACCCTCATCCGCCTGCGGCACCTTCTCCCGCCAGCGGGAGAAGGGAAGCGCCTCGCCCGGACTCGTCGCTAATCGCAGAACCAATCCAACCATGAGTGAGTGGTGATCATGATCCCGATGAAGGCGCGCCTGGCCGTGATGATGTTCCTGCAGTTCTTCATCTGGGGCGCCTGGTACGTCACGCTCGGCACGTGGCTGTCGAAGGCGCTGCATTTTTCCGACCAGCAGATCGGCTGGGCTTACGGGACGACGGCAATCGGCGCGATCGTGTCGCCGTTCTTCGTCGGCCTCGTCGCCGATCGCGCGTTCGCGACGCAGCGCCTGCTCGGCGTGCTGCACCTGCTCGGCGCAGCGCTGCTTCTGGTGGCATCGTCGCAATCCGCATTCGTGACGCTCTACGGCGCCGTGCAGCTGTACGCGTTGTGCTACATGCCGACGCTGGCGTTGACGGCGTCGCTGGCGATGCGCCAGATGACCGACACCAAGCAGGAATTCGGCATGATCCGCGTGTTCGGCACGATCGGCTGGATCATCGCCGGCCTGCTCATCGGCGCCTGGGGCGTCGAGGCCACCGCGACGCCGATGCACCTGGCTGCCGGCGCGTCCGCGCTGATGGGGTTGTACTGCTTCACGCTGCCCGACACGCCGCCGCTCGCGCGCGGCACGCAGTTCCAGTGGCAGCACATCATTCCGATCGAGTCGGTGCGCCTGCTGAAGCGGCCCTCGATGGCGGTGTTTGCGCTGTCCTCGCTGCTGATCTGCATTCCGCTGCAGTTCTACTACGCGTTCACCAACCTCTACCTCAACGAGATCGGCGTGCAGAACGCCGCCGGCAAGATGACCGGCGGGCAGATGTCGGAAGTGTTGTGCATGCTGCTGATCCCGTGGTTCTTCCGCCGCCTCGGCGTGAAGTACATGCTCGCGCTCGGCATGCTCGCCTGGGTCGTGCGCTACGTGGCGTTCGCCTACGGCAACGCCGACGCGCTGGTCTGGATGCTCTGGACCGGCATCGTGTTGCACGGCATCTGCTTCGATTTTTTCTTCGTCGTCGGCCAGATCTACATCGACCGCGAGGCGCCGCCGACGCTGCGCGCTGCAACCCAGGGCTTGATCACGTTCCTGACTTACGGCGCCGGCATGTTCATCGGCGCATGGCTGTCCGGCAAGGTGGTCGATGCGTACACGGTTGCCGGCGCCGCCGGCGGTGCGGTCACGCACGACTGGCAAGCGATCTGGCTGTTCGCCGGCATCTGCGCCGCGGTCGTGCTCGTGCTTTTCATGCTCGCGTTCAAGGACAGCGAGCAGGCGGCCGAGTCGAGCGGCGCAAAGGCGCCGCAGTCAGCGTGACGAACGACAATGGCATCGCTTCCAAATCCGTTCACCCTGAGCGTAGCGCCGCAGGCGCGGAGTCGAAGGGCCGCGGGTGCTTCGACTTCGCTGCGCTACGCTCAGCACGAACGGGTTGGAAAATCCCACACTAGGCAATGACCGAGTTAAATCCCATGTCTCGCAGAAAATTCCTCATGCAAACTGGCCTCGCCCTCGCTGCACTCGCGACGACCTTGCCGGCGCGCCGGGCGCGCGCCAATCCGCTCGGCAAGCCGATCGGCATCCAGCTCTGGACTGTCAAGGACGCGATGGAAGCCGACGCCCCCGGCACGCTGAAGAAGCTGCGCGAGATCGGCTACGGCGCCGTCGAGAGCGCGGGGTTCGGCAAGCGCTCGGCGAAGGAGTTCCGCGCGCTGCTCGACGACGCCGGGCTCGCCTGCCCGAGCGCGCACCTGAGCTTCGATCCGGCCAACCTCGGCCCCGCGTTCGACGATGCGCACGCCGTCGGCGCGAAGTACGCTACCAGCGGCTCGCTCGACTCGCTCTTGAACAAACCGGGCATGAGCATGAAGGCCGGCATGACCCTCGACGACGCGAAGCGCGCGGCGGAATTGACCACGCGCATCGGCGAAGCGGCGAAGCGCGCCGGACTGCAATACGTCTATCACAACCACTTCGGCGAATTCGCCGACCAGGGCGGCGGCAAGACCGCCTATGACTTCCTGTTGCGCGAGACCGACGCGGAACTTGTCAAGTTCGAGATCGATTGCGGCTGGATGAAGTTCGCGGGACACGACCCGGTCGACTATTTCAGGAAGGACCCGAACCGGTTCCCGCTCATCCACGTCAAGGATTACCTGCCCGAGTCGAAGAAGGGCAGCGAGATGCTCGGCGCCGAACTCGGCCACGGCGTCGTCGACTACAAGCCGATCTTCGCCGCCGCAGCGAAGGGCGGGTTGCAGTACTACTTCGTCGAGCAGGAAGGCCCGTTCGCGCGCATGACGCCGCTCGAGGCGGCACGCGTCGACTACGGCTATCTGCACTCGCTAGGCTGAGGTGATGCAGGGTTTGTTAGCGCGAATTGGCCTCTTCCAGAGGCGGACGAGAGCGGCGCTTGGACAAGCGATGTCGTTTGCTGAAAGGCCACCCTCATCCGCCTCCGGCACCTTCTCCCGCCAGCGTGAGAAGGGAAGCAAGAGCGGCGGTGCTATTCGCCCTCACACAAGCGCGAGAAGCAAATGCGGTGGTGCCTGTGATGTTCGCCTCGTCCGCCAGCGGGCGAGAGGAAGCAAACCGAGGTCGACCAATGACTGACGAACCTCGCAGCTTGGGCCGGCGCGCCGCTCTGCAACGACTGGCTCTCGCCGCGACGCTGCCGGCGTGCGCGACGCTCGCTCCGGTGTTCTCCACTTCCGCTGTCGCCGCCGCGACGCGCAGCTCCGCCAACGCCGGAAGGCTCAAGCAGTCGGTCTGCCGCTGGCCGTACAAGAATGTTCCGTTGCCGGAGTTCTGCAAGCGCGCGAAGCAGCTCGGGCTCGTGGCGATCGACCTGCTCTATCCGGACGAATGGTCCGTCGCGACCGATGCCGGGCTCGTCGTGTCGATGGGCTACGCG